>JBBSCI010000106.1:0-11038 GCA_038250445.1 Candidatus Limnocylindrales bacterium
CGGCGGGCCCGCGCGACCGACGCGGCGACGAGCGTGTCCCCCACGGCCCATGTCGCATCCAGCGGAAGGCCGGCAGTATCGACGTCATGCAGCCGCCGCCACGTGCCGCCCAGCACGGACCCGACGATCGCCGACCCGCCGTTCACAGCGAGAAGCTCCGCACCGGGCGTCCCCTCGATGAACTCCGTGATGAGGAGTGACTCGACCGGTGCCGTGGCGAGATCAACGACGCTCGGTGTCGGAATCCCGACGGCCCCGACGCGCTGCCGGACCAGGCTGGACAGCGTCGCCGCAGCAGCGGCGGCCTCGGGGTCGGCATGACGGGTGACGGCCAGTCGGCGACCGTCGCTGAGGACAAGCTTCCACGACTCGTTGCGGAATCCCCAGCCAAGACGGGAGACCTTTTCGATGAGTCCCGGATCGACGAGGTCCCCGAGCCAGGCCGGTGCCTCCGGCGGCAAACTGCGCCGAACGGCCGTCATGGCAGTTGGGCCGCGCCCGACCGTACCTCCGCCGAGCTGAGCGCGCGCCGGTAGAGCCGGACGTCGGCCAGTTCGCCATCGAAGCTCGCCCGAGGCCCGCCGCCGATGACGAAGCTGGAGCCGTCACCCGCGTCGATCGAACCGAGCCCGGCATCGCTCGTGTCCTTCCCCGTCAGCTCGCCGTCAACGAACAGTTCGATCGTTTGTCCGGCGCGAACCGCGGCGACATGGCGCCAGCCCGCCTGCAGCGCATGATCGTCCGAGACGACAGCGCCGGCGCGCATCGACTGGACGGTGCCAGATGGCAGCGTTCCGCAGAACAGCTCGCCGCGGTAGACGGCCATCGATGCCGCCCGCCGGTAGAGGACGTCGGGCGTGTGGTCAAGGGTGCCCACGTTCGTCCAGGCGCCGTCGCCGTCGAACCGATGGACCTGTGCGCCCGGCAGGGTTCCGCCGTACAGCTTGCCGTTGTAGGCGAGGAGGTTCATGACCTCCGTCTCGACGCCCAGGCGCCCGCTCGTGTCCCATCGCTCGCCGCCGGCGTGACGCCAGACGATTCCGTTCGGCCAGGAACCGATGAACAGGTCGCCTCCATATGTTTCGGCGGAGTAGACCTGCGTGGTGTCCGGCTGGAGGCCGAGGCTGGTCCAGTGCTCGCCGCCGTCGTATCGGAACATCCCCCCGCCGCCCACTGTCGACCGCTGCGGGACGACCAGCCCAGCGGCTGTCTGGGCGATCGCCGAGACGACGTCCGTGTGGTCGTTTCCGAGGCCGTAGAGCGCGCCGTCGTGCACGCCGAGGGCCAGCAGCCGTCGCCCAGGCGTGCCGCAGGCGACCCATCCCGCGGCGCCGGCAAGCCGGAACAGACCGTCCGAGTACATCGGGATCGCATAGAGGTCGCCATTGAATGGCACGAGCCCGGCGATCGAGTCCGCCTCATCGAGCCGGCCGCTGTCCGACCACTCCGTTCCGCCTTCGAAGCGCATGACCCGGCCGCCCGGCGTCTGATTCGGCGAGTCCGGCATCCCGGACCCGCCGCCCCGCAGACGCGACGAACCCGCATACAGCCGGCCACCGTGGACCGCGAGTCGGGTCACGGCGTTCGCGCCGCCCGGCTTCCCACAATCGATCCAGCCGCCGCGATCGAGGCGGTACACGTGCCCGACGTTCGATGCCCCCGCTTCCCACGTCCCGGCGTAGAGATCGCCGTCATGAACGGCCAGGGCACAGACCATGATCGTCGAGGGACTCGGACGGCCATGATCGGCCCAGCGGACGTCCGATCCTGCGTCGATCCCGAAGAACAGGTTCCGGTCGTTGGCGTGGTTGCCGCACGGCGAGCCATGATGGACGCCGAGCGAGAATCCGCGCCGCGTAACGGGGTCGAAGGCCGCGGCGATGTCGCCGATCCCCGTTCGCGACCTGGACTCGACGTTGACCCACGCCGTCAGGGCGAAGTCGCCGCGGCCGATGCCCAGGCCGGCCACCTCGAGCCGGGTCTTGCCGCCGGCCAGCTGTGCGACGGGGCGGGAGACGCGGGAATCGCTCGACGGGCCGAAGGCGACATTGCCATGCGGGACCGCGTCATGCCCACCACCCGAGCCGTCGCGACCATCCGACGCGAGATCCCACGAGCCGATCACATCTTCGCCGGCGATCATGGCGCCCCGTGGACCGATGGTCACAACGATGTCCCGCCGTGAACCAACCGTCCAGCCACGACCGTCCGGGCCACCTCGACATCGACGCCGTCCGCTCCAGTCCTGAACACGGTCAGGTTCCCGACCGAGCCGACCCGGATGCTTTCGTGGCCGGCCCCGATCGGCAGCCCCAGGAGCCGCGACGGGTTGGTGGTGACCATCCGGATCGCATCGGCGAGGGTCACGCCGCAATGGCGGACGGCGTTGCCGATTCCCACCGGAAGGGCCGCCGCCGCGCCGGCGAGATACGGCGTGCCCTGGAGCTCCAGGCGGCCCGACGGCTGCAGCTCCACCGCGGCGCCGTCGGGCAGGCTGTACGCGCCAGGCTCGAGACCGGCGACGAACAGCGCATCGCTGACGAGGATGCTCCGCTCGACGCCCTTCGCCCGGAGCAGGCTCTTCATGACCGACGGTGGGAGGTGCTGGCCGTCGAAGATGAAGCCCGCGCTCAGGCGGTCTTCGGCGAGCTGGTCCCAGATGTAGTTCGGGTGACGGCGAATCTGGGCGTGGGCCCCGTTGCCGAGGTGGGTCGACCAACGTGCTCCAGCGTCGACGGCGGCCCGGATCTGGTCGGACGTCGCTGCGGTGTGACCGATCGACGCCACGACGCCGTCCGCGACGATGGCCTCGATGTAGCGGACGGACTCATCGTATTCGGGCGAGATCGTGATGATTCTGATCCGGCCCCCGGCGGCCGCCTGCCAACGGCGATACTCCTCGACGGCCGGCGGGCGGACGTGGCGGAGGGGATGGGCCCCCCGCGGCCCGTCCTCGGTGGCGATGTGCGGTCCCTCGACGTGGATCCCGACAACGGACGCCGCGACTTGCGGGTTGCCCTGGCAGGCGTCGGCCACGGCCCGCAGCGATCGGACGATGTGTTCTTCGGACTCCGTGCAGATCGTCGGACAGGACCCCGTTACGCCGAACCGCCAGAGCGCCTCGACCATCCCGATCGTGGCCTGCGGCTCCGCGTCCGCGGCGTTCGGATCGTGGCCGTCGAAGCCGTTGACCTGGATGTCCAGCCAGCCGGGCGAAATCCATGTGGGCTCGTCCAGGTCGTCGAGCCGGTCGATCGCCGAGATCCGGCCGCCGGCGATCGTGACGCGGATCGGCTGCCCGGTCTCGATCGAGCGGCCGTCGAGGACGATGGCACCGCTCATCTGGCTTCGATTCAGCCCTTGAGGCCCGTGAGCGTGATGCCCTCGACGATCCGGCGCCGCAGGAGGAGGAAGGCGATCAGCGTCGGCGCCATCGCGATCACGGCGGCTGCGTTCGTCAATCCAAAGTCCACCCTCGTGTTGGCAAGCTGCGAAAGGCCGAGCTCCATCGGGAAGAGCGACGGCTTGTTGAGGATCAGCAGGGGCCAGATGAACGCCGTCCAGGCCTGGATGAAGGCGAGGATCGCCAGGGCCGCGATCGCCGGCGCCAGGAGCCGCGGCACGAGCCGCAGCATGATGCCCCACTCGGACATCCCGTCGATGCGGGCCGCGTCGAGGAGCTCGTCCGGCACGCTCGTCCGGGTGTTCTGGCGCATGAAGAAGATTCCGTAGCTGAGAACGAGGAACGGCAGGAACAGGCCCAGCTGCGTGTTCACCAGCTTGATGGCATTGACCTGCAGGAACAGCGGGACCATGTAGATCTCGAACGGGACGATCGCCGTCGCGAGCACCAGGATGAACAGGAAGTTGTT
Source organism: Candidatus Limnocylindrales bacterium (assembly GCA_038250445.1). Lineage (GTDB taxonomy): Bacteria > Chloroflexota > Limnocylindria > Limnocylindrales > CSP1-4 > CF-46. The sequence continues at coordinate 3,873 of JBBSCI010000106.1, forward strand.
TCCCGGGAAGCTGAACTTGGCGAAGACATAGCCCGCCACCGTCGAGGTCAGCAGGATGAAGATGGTCGACACGACCGCGAACTGGAGGCTGTTCCAGAGGTAGAGGAGCATTGGGGCCGCGGTCAGGGCCTTGGCGTAGTTGTCGAGAGTCCAGTGGACCGGGAGCAGCTTCGGGGGAACGAAGAGCAGCTCGGGGGCCGGGCGGAGGGAGGTGCTGATGAGCCAGAAGATCGGAAAGATCATTGCGATGCCGCCGGCGATCAGCAGGGCGATGACGATCCAGCGTCCGATCCGGTAGGCCAGGCCGCTGGTTCTCATTCGGCGGACCCCCGCAGGAAGCGGAACTGGATGATCGTCAGGACGATGACGATCAGGAAGAGATAGACGGCCTCAGCTGCGGCGTAGCCCATGTTGAAGAAGCGGAAGCCGTTCTCGAAGATGTCGTAGACCAGCACGCGGACGAGCCTCCCGGGTGCCCCCTGGACGTCGGAGGCGAGGACGTAGACCTGGGTGAACACGTTGTACGACGAGATCGTCGTGATGACGATGACGAACAGGAGGACGGGGGCGAGGAGCGGCAGCGTGATGTGGCGGAACTGCTGCCAGGCGCCGGCCCCATCGACCGCCGCCGCCTCGTGGAAGACGTGGGGGATCGCCCGCATCCCGACGATCAGGATGATCATGTTGTAGCCGAGCTGCTTCCAGACCGACAGGATCACGACGGCCACGAGGGCCATCGTCGGGTCGCTCAGCCAGGGTTGCTTGCCGATCCCGAAGATCCCCAGCCCGGCGTTCAGGATGCCGTTGTTGTAGTTGAAGATCTCCCGCCAGCCGAGCGTCACCGGGACCATCGAGACGAGCACTGGCGCGAAATAGAGCAGCTCGATCGCGCCACCGAGCCGGCCGCGGACGGCCCTTGCCAGCAATGCCGCGAGGAGCAGTGCCATGGCCACCGACAACACGGTCGTGGCCACGGCGAAGATCGTTGTGTTGAAGAACGCCAGCCGGAAGTTGTCGTCCTTGAGCAGGTTCGTGTAGTTGTCGAACCCGACGAACTGCTCCGCGGGCTTGATGAGCTCCCACTTGAAGAAGCTCATCACGACGGCCTGACCGGTCGGGATGATCCGCAGGTAGATGAACAGGACCATGACCGGCGCGAGCACGAGGAAGACGAACCGGTGCCGCAGCCACGTTCGTCGCGGCACGGCTCTGACGGCTGCCAGCGGACTGATCACCGGAGGAACCCTCGATGGTCCGGGTCAGGGACAGGGTCGAGAGCGCCGCGGGGGGACCCCGTGGCGCTCTCGGGATCATCGATCAGCTTCCGTGGCCACCCTTGGCCAGGATCTGGTTGGTCTCATCCGCCCAGGTGTTGAGCAACGCCTGGATCTTGTCGGGTTTGCCGGCAAGATTGGCGTAGTCCGCGTAGGCATCGACGAGATGGGTGGCCAGCTTGGTCTCCAGCTCGTCGAACTCAGGAAGCGGTGGGGTCAGGGAGATCTTGATCCCCGCGGGCTTCTTCAGGAAGCCCTCGTAGCCCGGGTTGGCCGCGAGGAACTCGGTCAGGTCGAGGTCCTTCCGCGACGGGAGCCAGCCGGCGATCGTCGGGATCGTCAACTGCTGCTCCTGCTCGGTCAGGAACTTGATGAAGTCCCACGAGCAGGCAGGGTTCGGGGCCGCGGTCGGCACGAACATCGTCTCGGTCGCCCCGAGGTCGGCGTTCGGCAGCGAGATCGAGCCGTATTTGCCGACGAGATCTGGTGCATTGGTGGCGATGTCGGCGACGACCCACGGCTCGCGGGCGAACATGGCGGTTGCCTTCGTCTCGAACGCCTTGGCATCGTGTTCGATGTTCTGCGAGTCGATCTTGTCGCGAAGCGAGTCGACATAGATCTGGAGCAGCTTGGCGCCGTCGGGCCCGTTGTAATCGGCTGCCCACTTGCCCGAACCCGGCGACGTCTCCTTGACGAGCTCGTGCCCGTACTGCAGGAGGAGGATCCAGAACTTCTCGGCGACACCGCTGCCCTGGCCGCTCAGCCGGAAGCTGATGCCGGACCTGGTCACGCTGCCGCTCGCGTCGGTCTTGGCGAGCTTCTTGGCGTACTCCCAGATCTGGTCCATCGAGGTCGGAGGCCCGGACAGCCCGGCCTCGGTCAGCATGTCTTTGTTGTAGTAGAGGGCCGAACCCGACGAGAACAGCGGAACGCCGACGACCTTGTCCTTGTAGCTCGAGTCCTGGAGGACGGTCGCGTCGTAGCGGTCGGCGGTGATCGTCGCCAGCAGGTCGTCCGGAACTGGAGCCAGCAGGCCCTGGTCGATGAATCGCGCCAGGAAGTTCGACGTTCGCACGACGACGTCGCCGGCCGTGTTCGACGGCAGGGCCGTCGTGAGCTTCTGCTCGAAGCCGCGGAGGTCCGTGCTGAAGATCGTGAAGGTGACGTTCGGGTGAAGGGCGGTGAAGGCCTCGCCCGCCTTCTTGTAGACGGCATCGAGCTCCGGGTAGCCGCCCCAGACGTTCAGGGTGACGGCGGCATCGCCGCAGGCGTTCGCCACGGCAGACGCGCTCGCCGAGGCGGATGCCCCGCCACTGCTGCTCGCCGCCGGTGACCCGGCCGTACTGGGAGCCGTCGATGCGGCTGGCGAGCACGCCCCAATTGCGAGGCCGAGCGCCATCGTCAGCGCCAGGCCCTTCCTCAATCCGAGAAACTGTTTCATACCGCTCCTCCTCCTTGGTGCCGGACTGGCGTCCGCGCACCGACTCCAACGGCGACGGCTTTGCGCCGCGCCAATCGATCGTCAGCTGCTCTTCACCTCTCGACTCATGTGGTTTCGGTTCGTCGGGGTCGACCGGCGGGGGTGGGGTGTCGTGCCCGTCGGCCAGCGCCCGAGCCCGAACGAATTCGGGTCGGATCGCCGCGCCCGGCTCGGTTCTAGCGGGGCCATCCGGGTCATCAGCAGCTCGCCCGCCTCGATGACATGGGTGCGGACGGCAGCCTCCAGGAGCTCAGGATCGTGGAGCTCGACCGCTGCGGCGATCGGCTCGTGCTGGGCAATCAGGGTCGGCGCATCGGCCGACGAGATCTGGTTCGTCAGGACGATCCTCCGCGACAGGACCTGGAGGGTGTCCAGCTGGCTCAGCAGCATCTCGTGGCCGCAGCGTTGGAAGACGGACCGATGGAAGGCGACGTCTGCGTCCGCGACCGTCGATGGGTCGGCGGTGGCGACCGCCTCGCGGAGGTGGGCGAAGGCGGCCCGCACCTCCGCGAGCAGGGCCGGATCGGAGCCGCTGGCCTCGAGCGCGAGCCGGGCGGCATAGGGCTCGAGAAGCGCCCGGAGGCTCGAGATCTCCCACGTCGCCCGGACGGACAGCTGCGAGACGAACACGCCCCGGCGGGGGACGACCTGGATCAGGCCGCGATCTGCGACCGTGCGCAACGCTTCCCGGACGGTCCCGCGCGAGGTGTCCAGGTCGGCTGCCAGGGCGACCTCGTTCAGCCGCTGGCCGGGCGCGAACTCACCGCGGACGATCGCATCCTTGATGTAGGTCGCGACGGCGGTCGTCAACGTCTCCGGGCGACGAAGGGCCATGGTCGGTTCGGTCCTCGCTGGCGTGCGATTGTCCGACAGTAAGTCATCGGACAGTTCCGGTGCAAGGGGTTCGGTGAGCGGCCTCGAGGGCCTCCCCGCCACGCCGCTGGCGATGACCATCAGAGGTTCCGGATCCGCGTCCGGTAGCGCTCGCTGACGGCCAGGTTCGCCTCATCGCCACCGGGGCTGTTCGAGCTGCGCCACACGGGTGGCTCGATGCCTCGCCGGGCCAGCTCGGCGATCGCTTCGAGCATGATCGAGTTCAGCGCGAACGCGTTGACGATCGTCGAGACCGGGCCGACCTTCTCGGCAACCCCGTCCAGCTTCAGCACCGCGTCCCCGAGCGGCATCTTCGTGTCGACGACGATGTCGACGAGGTCGCACAGGTCGCGGCCGCTCGGATGGCGGCTCGGGTGGCCCTGGGGCAGCCCCCGCTGATTCGCGATCGACGTGACGCCGACGGTGGTCATCCCGTGCTCAAACGCGTACAGCGCGCTGTCGATCGTGGCCGCATTGATCCCGTAGGCGTTAACGATGATCAGGATGTCACCGGCGTCGAACGCGACCTCGTCGAGGAGCGCCTTCGCGTAGCCCGGCGTCCGCTCGATGCGCATCGAACGAGCCGCACCGTTGCCGAGGTAGAAGCCGTCGTCGATGAACGACACGATGCACGCCAGGCCGCCCGCTCGCGAGAACACCTCCTCGGCGCCGATCTGGGAGTGACCGCCGGGGCCGATGACGTAGATCAGTCGGTCGTCGGCAACTCGATCGGCGATGGCCGCGCCGGCCCGGACGATCGCCTCGCCCTCTTCGGCGGCAATCTGGGCGATCAGGGCGACGGCCTTCTCGAGGTAAGCCGCGTGGATCTGGGTCGCCATGGCGTTCATCCTCCGGGTCTCATTTCGGGGCGGGTCAGGCGGCCGGCGCGGCGGCGGCGAGCTCGATCATCGCGTCGGCCAGCTTCTCGCCCTCGCCCGGGACGAGCACGCTGGCGTTGGGTTCGTATCCGCCGATCTCGAACGCGTCGGCGGTCGGCAGGTAGCCGACGCTTCCGTCGCAGAGCGCGGCGATGCACGTTGTGTCGTCGCCCGCAGCGGCCCGGATGCGCTGGCCCAGCGCGACGAACAGCTCGCCCGAAACGCCGAGGTGGAGAAGCGGTCCAAGGGCCAGGGCGCTGATCCGGATCTCGACCGGACCATCGCGGCCGGGATCCGCCGCCTGGCCGGCGATCAGGTCGGCGTATGCGGCGGCGACCGTCGCGTGGTAGGCCGCGTCGGCGGACAGACCGGCGGCGCGGACGGCCTCGGCCGACCTCGCCGCCCCATCGGCGGCTGCCCGGGCGACCGACGCGTCCGGCAGCGTCTTGCGACGCAGCCTCGCGATCCGTGACGCCCCCCACGCCCGGTCCGATGGCGCGGGCCGCAGGTCGCGATGAACCGCGATCGCCACATCGGCGATGGCCAGCCCGTACCGCCGGGCCGACTCGAACGTTCGCCACGGGACGACGACGCCGACCATGCTGCCTTCGGGCGAGTAGCCCCCCGGATTGACGTCGCCCTGTGGTCCGGTCGAGAAGATCGCAACGCCACCGAGCGCCTCGTCGAGTCGTTCGCACGTGACTCCCGGGAAGTCCGCGGAATAGCGGAGGTTGTCCGGTCCGAGCGTCGTCGGATGGCAGCCGTAATTGACGTGGGTGGCGATGGGCTTGCCGTCCACGTCGTCGAACCGCGTCACTGTCACGCGATCGTCGACCGGCCCGCCGTTCGGGCGACGGTTTGCCGCGATTCCATCGATCCGGCCGACTCCAACGGCGATGGCCGCCTCGCGTCGGGTCTCCCAGGCGCGCCGGACGGCCTCGGCGATCGACTCGCCGGTTCGCCGCTCGACGTCGGATGGCTGGCTGAATGCCGGCCCGCTGTGGGTGTGCGTTCCGACGAGCTGAAGACGCTCCCTCGGGATCCCGGTCGCGCGAAGGACCTCGCCCGCGATCATCTCCTGCAGCCGGCCGTCGATCTGGAGCAGGTCGGCGACGACGAGCGCGACGGTCGTCCCGTCGGACGCCTCGCCGACGACGACCCGGGCGCGCAGCGGATCGTGCACCCCCTGCGCACCATCAAGGCGGGCACCGTACCCGTCCATGTCCATGCCGATCGGCGGAGTGATATCGAGGGCGGCGGCGCCGATCTTCATCGGGCGACGGCGTCGAGCACGACCGCACGCCTCGTCGAACTGGACTCGTAGGCCGCGGTCACGATCTCAACGGCGTTCCGCCCGTCGATGCCCGAGACCACTGGCTGGCGCCCGGTCCGAATCGACTCGATGAAGTCCGTGTACTGCCGCACATAGCCGGCCGCGGTCGTACCCCACGTGGCAGCGCCGCTCTTGACCGGCGCCCCGACGGAAGCGGCTTCCCCCGGAGACGGCGCTGGCCAGTCCGGGACATCCCATTCGACCGGCTCTTCGCCGACGACCCGGGCGTGGCCGGCATCGCCGTAGACCCGGAGTTGCGGCGGAAACTCGGGGGTCGCCGAGGTCGTGGCAACGATCGCTCCCAGCACGCCACTGCCGAACTCGATACTGACCGAGGCCGTGTCCTCGGCCTCCATCGTGTGGGTTCGGGTGGCGACGTGGCCGGCCACCGACCGCACCGGCCCGCCGAGCCAGCGGACGAGGTCGATCATGTGGATGGCCTGGTTCATCAGGACCCCGCCGTCCAGGGCGGTGGTTCCTCGCCAGGCGGCGCTGTCGTAGTAGGCCTGGGGCCGGTGGTAGATGCCATCGGTCAGGATCAGCGAGACCGTGCCGAAGGCCCCGGCTTCGACCGCCGCGTGGAGCGCGCTCATCACGGGCTCGAACCGGCGCTGGGAGACCGTCGCGACTGTGAGGCCGCGGCGCCGACCTTCGTCGATCACGGCGTCTGCATACGGGACCGACAGCGCGATCGGCTTCTCGACCAGCACGTGCTTGCCGTGGCCGAGCGCCGCCAGCGCCTGCGAGGGATGCAGGCCCGAGGGGCTGAGGATTGCGACTGCGTCGACCTCGTCGCGAGCCAGCAGTTCGTCCAGGTCCGTCGTCCACGGGACGTCCCAGCGCTCACCAACGGCCCGGGCCCGGTCAGCCGACGCGCTCATGACTCCGCCGAGCCTGGCGTCGTCGATCTGGGCGATCGCCTCGAGATGTTGGGCGGAGATCGCCCCGCAGCCGACCAGCCCGATCGTCAGCGGGCGTCCGCTCGACTTCACCCGCGGGACCGGGCGACCTTGTCGACGGCCGCGACGACATCGTCGAGATCGGCCGTCGTGCCCATGAGGATCGGAAGGGCGAACACCATGACCTCGTCGGCGGCAGCCCGCTCGGCATTCGGGCAGGGATCCGGTTCGCGCCCGCCGAGTCGCCGGATCTCGTCGATCACCGCCTGGTTGCGGTTCAGCGGCACGTAGCCGCCGAAGACGGGGATGCCCTCGGCCCGGAGCGCCGCGGCGAAGTCGGCCTTCGGCAGGCCGCCTTGCGCCTCGCCAAGCCAGCGCCAGTGATACGTGTACCAGCTGTGGGCGGTGACCCCGGCCGGGACCTTGACG
>JBBSCI010000107.1:0-10980 GCA_038250445.1 Candidatus Limnocylindrales bacterium
ATGGCCTTCGCGGCGTGACGCGACGATACCCGCCGCCGCACATGTTGCGACCATCGCCGCCTCGAGCGCGCGAACGAGCGGCCGCACGAGGAGGCCGCGGCGCGACAGGGCGAGGATCGGATAGGCGACCAGCTGCCCCGGCCCGTGGTAGGTGACTTCCCCGCCCCGCTCCACGCGTAGCACCTCGATGCCACGGCGGGCGAGTTCGTCCGTCGAGGCGAGCACATGCGCCTCGTCGGCGTGCTTGCCGAGGGTCAGGACGGCGGGGTGTTCGAGGAGAAGCAGGCGGTCGCCGATCGTTCCGTCGGCCCGGGCGGCGGCCAGCCGACGCTGGAGCTCCCAGGCCTCGCGATAGGGGACGCGGCCAAGCCAAACGGCGCTGATCGGGTCACGCTGGCGCGGGCCTTGAAACGTCGCTTCGTTCGGGCCGACAGTGGCCGTTTCCACCGCCGCACGATAGCAGTTGAGGCGTTTTGACCCGACTCTGGGCCGGTCCGGAGCGGGGCGTCTCGCGGCGCTGCGAACCGGGCTGAAACCTCTCAGCGGGTGGCCGGGACATTGAGCTCCCGCTGCGCCGACGCCTTCCGCGCCTCCATCCGGCGGCCGAGATCGTCGAGCTCCGCAGAGTCGAAGACCTGGCGAGCCTGCTTGAACATCTCGCCTTCCTCCTCCTCGATGTGGTGCTCGATGTTCTCCTTCATGACGATCGCCTTTGCGCCCCACGACTCGTCCGAAACGTCGAGAGCCTCGAGCTCGCTCATCAGGAGATCGACCACGTGGTGCTCCTCGTAGCCCTCGAGGACGATGTCCTTCGCCTTGGGATGGGCCTTGAGTTCGGGGTAGAAGATCTCCTCCTCGATGATCTCGTGGATGGTCAGCTCGCCCTTGATCGTAGCGAACAGCTCTGTGCGCGTCTTCACCCCGCGCTCGGTCGTCGACTCGAGCTCCGCGAGGAGCTTCTTGACCTTGACGTGGTCGTTCTCGAGCAGTGTGATCGCGTCCATAGCAGCCTCCGACACGTGAATTGAATGGGGAGGGCGTCGCGCCGCTCCCCCGGTAGCAGCGACTCCGACTATCGGAGAGCGATGGGCCCGCGAAGCGTCCTCATTGGGTCACGCTTGTTTCAAACCCCTTGCGACGCGAGCTCCGCGGGCCCGTGGCGACAACGCGGACCAAACGTTGCGAGGGGTGGCAGCCGGAAATAGCATCGTCCGAGGATGCCGTCACGGAAGCAGGAGCCGCTCCTCAGGGTCAGCTTTTTCGAGGTGCTCATCGGCGACCGGGAGATCGGCTTTGCCCAGGTCAGCCGACTCACCTCGGCGTCCGACTTCGACACCGATCCGGACCGACCCGTCAATCGATTCGAGACAGTTATCCTCCGGCGCGCACTCACGGGTTCCTCTGAGCTCTTCGACTGGCGCAGACTGATCGTCGCCGGCAAAGACGACCGTCGCGACGTGACGATCCGCCAGTTCTCTGCGGCCGGAGGAACCGTCGTGAACGCGTGGCGGCTCGTCGGGGCCTGGCCCCGTCGATGGTCCGGACCTGCCTTCGACGCCATGAGCGGTGACATCGCCGACGAGGAACTCGAGCTTCAGTTCGACGACCTTGTCTGGCTCGACAAGAAATCCCTACCCCGAGGTTGAGATGGCCGTCATTCGCGAGCGCCCATACGCCCAGTTCAACTTCCTCGTCGATCTCGGAACCGGCGAGACCGACGGGCCGGAGGCCGGCTTCCAGGAGTGCAGCGCGATCTCGATGAGCGTGGACGTCATCGAGTACCGGAACGGCAACGAGAAAGAGAACAACCCACGAAAATTGACCGGCCTGCAGAAGGTGAGCGACGTTACGCTAAAGCGCGGGATCATCGGCTCGCTGAACCTATACAAGTGGCTCGACCAGATCAGGAACGGTGACGCTGCCGGCTTCCGGACTGTCGTGATCTACCTGCAGAATGAGGACCACACGGCGACCGTAATGACGTGGAAGCTCTTGCGAGCCCGGATCATCAAGCACACGAGCGGGCCATTGAACGCGAAGGGCACCGACGTCGCGATGGAGGAGTTGACGCTCGCGTACGAGCGGCTCGAGATCGAGTAGAGAGGCGGGGTCCTGGCGCGGGCGCTGGGGCCATGCACAAGATGGGAGGGTGGCAGGTGAGTTCGAGGCGCGGTCCTTCTCTGTTCACGGCGATCATCACGTCGATCCTGCTCGCCGGTCTGATCGGGCCGGCGACCGCATCGGCCGGCGGGCCAAGGCCGAGCCTTGAGTGGTCGGCCTGCTACGAACAATTCGGTCCGTTCGAGTGCGCGACGCTCGCGGTCCCGCTCGACTACGACCGGCCGCATGGATCGGAGATCTCGCTCGCGTTGGTCCGCCTGCCGGCGGCCAACCCGGCGCTCCGAAAGGGCTCCATCTTCCTGAACCCCGGTGGCCCGGGTGGTTCGGGCGTCGAGTTCACGGTGTTCGCGGGGCCCGTCCTGTTCACCCAGGACGTGCGCGATCGGTTCGACCTGGTCGGCTTCGACCCGCGCGGGATCAGTCGCAGCAACCCGCTCAGGTGCTTCGAGAGCGCCGACGAATGGGGGCCGTTCTTCACGAGCTTCGCGTTTCCCATGACCCGCGACGAGTTCCGCGAGTGGATCGCCGCCGACCACTTCCTCGACCGCGCCTGCGACCGCGAGGGCGGCCTGATCATGGATCACATGTCGACGGCCAACGTGGCTCGCGACCTGGATCGGATGCGTGCCGCCGTAGGCGACGCGAAGCTGACCTACGTCGGCTATTCGTATGGGACCCAGCTCGGGCAGACCTACGCCAACATGTTCCCGAACCGGTTCCGGGCGATCGTCATCGACGGCGTCCTTGACCCGATCGCCTGGACGACGGGCAGGCGCGGCGATAGCGATCAGCCGTTCTCGACGCGGCTGCGGAGCGATATGGGGGCGATGGATTCGCTCCGCCAGTTCTTCAAACTCTGCGACGCGGGTGGTGACGCCTGCGCGTTCTCGGGCCATGCGGCGGAACGCTACGCGGACCTCGCGAAGTCGCTCCGCCAATCGCCGCTGCTGCTGACCGATCCCACCACCGGCGAGGTGTTCGAGTACAACTACTCGATCCTCATCAGCGACAGCCTCGGGGCGATGTACTCGTCGTTCTCGTGGCCGGACTTCGCGAACCTCCTCGCGGCATTGGAGTCTGCCGTCGCGCCCGAAGCGAGCCGCGCGCTTGGGTCGTTTCGCAAAGCCGCCGGGCTCGTCGAGGCGCCGTTCCCCGAGTTCCCCGATTACCAGAACGGGCTCGAGGGGTTCCCGGGCGTGGCCTGCAGCGAATCCGACAACCCCGACAGCTACGAGGCGTGGTGGCGGGCAGGAATTCGATCGGACGAGCAGTTCGGCTACTTCGGTCGGATCTGGACATGGGCGTCCAGCATCTGCGCCGACTGGCCGGGCGCGGACCGTGATCGCTTCACCGGCCCCTGGAATCACCGCACCGATGCCCCCGTGCTCGTCGTCGGAAACCTGCACGACCCGGCGACGCGCTACCAGGGCGCGCAGATCGCCCACGGCCTGCTACCGAACTCGTCGCTGCTCACCGTCAACGGCTGGGCGCACACGTCGCTCTTCCTGTCGGCCTGCGCGGACGATGCGATCGCGGCTTACCTGATCCGGGTCAGGACACCTCGACCGGGCACGGTCTGCGACCAGGATCTCGTGCCGTTCGTCGACTTCGGCGTCAGCGCTCAGGCGGCGGCCAGGGTCTCAGCGTCCTCCGCGCAGGATGCCGAGCGTCGGGCTCGTGCCGAGCTGATTCCAGACTGGCTGGGGCGCTAAGCGTCGAGCCGGGCGTCGGAACTTCAGCCGAGCGATCTCGCGTTCCAGTCCCCCTTCCTGGCTGCGTTCGCTCTGGCCGCCTCGTGCAGCCTCCTGTTCTGGTCGTGCGTCGTGCACGTGCTGACGATCTAGCAACTCCTCGCTGTCCGCGTCCTTGGGAATGTAGCCGCGGGCTCCTGCTCATGTGCCCGGGACAGCCGCCGATCCAAACCTCTCTCAACGGCGAGATCGCCGATCGAGGGAGATCACCATGGAACAGGCGAACGTCACACCAGGTTGGTCAACTCAGATGTCGGACGACGACGTCGCCGCGGCCATCGCCTCAGGACGGGCTTCGCTTGAGCGTTACGTTCGCCGGCTCGTCCGCGACCCCGACGAGGTCGCTGACATCAGCCAGGACGTCTACGTTCGGCTCCTTCTCGAGGCGCGAGCGGGACGCGCGCCGCAGAACCCGGGCGCATGGATGCATCGGGTCGCCCACAACGCCGTCGTGAGCGCGGCACGGCACCGGCAGGTCGTGGAGCGAACAGCAGACCGGTTGGTCCAGGCCGACGTCCACACGTCGACCGAAGACGCGGCAATTCAACGCGAGCGCGACCGGTCGATCACCGCGACGCTCCGCAGAGTCCGCCCCGACGATCGAACGGCTCTGGTCCTGGCCGCCCAGGGCTTCGAAGCGAAGGAGATTGGCGAAGCACTTGGCCGGACCGCACTCGCGACCCGGGTCCTTCTGTGCCGAGCTCGCGGGCGGATGAGGACGCAGCTGGAGTCGGTCGAAGGACTTCGGACGTGAGCGGCCTTAGTTTGCGGTGACTCTTGGAGGAGCTCGGATCCGAGACGACCGGCGCCCTCCTCGTGGCTGAGCAGTTCACGATGGCCCTGTCCAATTCAGCCGCCCGACTGATCGGCGGTCGCTCGGTGTCGGAAGCACTCGGACGACGCGTACGGCGCGCTGGTGTTACGTCCGCCTCAATACCGTGCCATCGATGTGACCGATGGCCCTTCGCCGCCGCCGTTCCCGCGACGACACTCAACTCAAACTCGGCACATGAATTGGGTCAGCCGACCCGAAGGGCGATAAGCACATGCATGAAGCAATGGCAGTGGTGGCGCGCTCATGAAGGCGGTCACTGACCCGGCAGCTGGCGAATTGCGCGGGGTGGCCACCTGGCCTCCAGTTCCAGCCGCTCAGCGGGTCCACACGAAGGCGCGAACAACAAGCCAACCGATTCCCGCGGGCGTGCTTGCGCCGCGAGGCGGCGTCGTAGCTCACCAGCGTGGACGCAACCTGATCGGCCAGACCCTGCTCAACAAGGGCACGGCCTTCACTGATGCCGAACGCGACGCGCTCGGTCTGCGCGGGCTGCTGCCCGCACGAATCACGTCGATCGAAGAGCAGGTCGTGCTCGAACTCGAGCACGTCCGCCGAAAGACGGACGATCTCGAGCGCTTCATCGGCCTGGCCGCCCTGCAGGATCGGAACGAGACGTTGTTCTACCGAGTGCTGGCCGAGCACCTCGAGGAGTTCCTGCCGATCGTCTACACGCCGACGGTCGGTCGCGCCTGTCAGGACTTCAGCCACATCTTCCGGCGGCCGCGCGGTGTCTGGATCACGCCGGCCGACATCGACCGGATGGACGACATCCTCCGGACTGCGGCTGACGACGAGATCCGGCTGATCGTGGTCACCGACAACGAACGGATCCTGGGCCTCGGCGACCAGGGAGCCGGCGGGATGGCCATCCCGGTCGGCAAGCTGGCACTGTACACGGCCGCCGCCGGCATCTACCCGGCTTGGACGCTGCCTATTTCACTCGACGTCGGCACGGACCGGGCGGAGCTCCTCGATGACCCGTTCTACCTTGGGTTCCGGGCGCCTCGCCTCAGGGGTCCCGCCTATGACCAGGTCCTCGAGGCGTTCGTGCAGTCGGTGAGGCGCGTCTTCCCTTCGGCGGTCGTCCAATGGGAGGACTTCAAGCAGCACAATGCCCTGCGAATCCTCGAGCGCTATCGCCATCGTCTGACGAGCTTCAACGACGACATCCAGGGAACGGGTGGCGTCGTCGTGGCCGGGCTCCTCGCAGGCCGCCGACAGCAGGGCGGTCTGTCCGGCGATCGGTTCATGTTCCTCGGCGCCGGTGCCGCCGCGATCGGGATCGCCGGCATGCTGAGCAAACAACTCGCCAGCGGGGGCGCGGCCTCTCGCGAGGGAGCTCCGGTCCTGGCAATGATGGATTCTCGAGGTCTCGTCCACCTCGGACGGACGAGGCTGGCCGATAACCAGCTGCCATTCGCGGTCGATCCCGACTGGTTCGTCAGGGCGGGACTGACCGCCGATGAGTTCACCGATCCGGTGGCCGTCGCCCGCGCCCTGAAGCCATCGGTCCTCATCGGGACGACCGGCTGCCGCGGAGCGTTCTCGGAAGAGCTCATCCGCGAGGTCGCTCGCCATTCATCGGCCCCGATCATCCTCCCCCTGTCGAACCCAGGGGATCGCTCGGAGGCACAACCGGCCGACATCCTGGCGTGGACCGACGGGCGAGCGCTCGTTGCGACGGGGAGTCCCAACGACGACGTCGAGCTGCCCGATGGCAAGCGCCCGATCGGCCAGTCGAACAATGTCTTCATCTTCCCTGGCGTCGGTCTCGGGGCCATCGTCGCCCAGGCGCGAGAGGTCACGGACGAGGCATTCCTCGTCGCTGCTCGCGAGTTGGCTTCCCTCGTGTCCGCGGAGCGATTGGCGGTCGGAGCCCTCTATCCGCCGATCGGCGATCTCCGGCGGATCGCTCGCACGATCGCGATCGCCGTCGTCCGCCACCTTCGGGACAGCGGCTACGGCCGGCAGTACCGCGACGAGGAGATCGAGCCGGCTGTCGATGGCGCGATGTGGTGGCCGGAGTATGTGTCGATTACTCCAGGCTGACGCGTCTCGGTCGTCGCCGCGAGGCGGTGTCAGTCGTGGGCGTCCAGCCAGACGCCAACCTTGGGCCAGAGCTCGCGGCTGGCCGTCCGGCCGACGACGATGCCGACATGGCCACCTTCGATGATGACCTCGCTCGCATCGGAGCTCGAGACCAGCCCGGTGATGGCGCTCGTGGTCGTTCGCGGGGCAATCGGATCGCGTGTCGCAGCGACGTTGAGGACCGGGCAGTTGATGTCCTTGAGCCGGACCGGGCGGCCGTCCATCTCGAGCATATTCCGGACCAGCCGATTCTCCTGGTAGAACTCGACTACCCACTGGCGGAAAGCCGAACCGGCGAACGGCACGCTGTCGTTGACCCAGCGATACATCGCCTGCCAGCCCGTCACATCGAAGCCTGGCTCGCCGAGCTTCTCCCATAGTCGCTGGTACGTGCCGATGTAGCTGGCCGTCGGGTTGAGCAGCTTGGACCCGACGTCGGGCATCTGGCCGGGGACGATGGGGAACGTGTCGGTCAGGCTGTCGACCGGAAACACGCCGGCGGCGGTCATCTGGCCGAACTGGCCCGCATCGGCAAAATCGATCGGGGTCGTGAGGAGCACCAGGTTCCGGGCGATCTCGGGGTGAAGTGCCGTGAAGCACGCCGCAAGCGCGCCGCCGATGCAGTAGCCGAGAACGGTCATCTGTTGCTGGCCCGTCGTCCGCTGAATCACCTTGGCTGCCCGAGGCAGGTATCGGGTGATCATGGCCGAGATGTCGAGCGAGCGGTCCTCGTCGCCCGGGGTGCCCCAGTCGATCAGGAAGACGTCATGGCTCTGGCCGAGGAGGAACTCGACGAAGCTCGATCCGGGCCGAAGGTCGAGGATGTAGGCCCGATTGATCAGCGGCAGGATGAGGAAGATCGGCGTCCGGTGCGTTGCCGGCTCGGTGCGAATGTAGCGGTACAGGCGGGCCTTGTTCTTGCGCCAGACGAGCTCCTTTGGCGTGAGCCCGACGGGCGCGTCTGCGGAGCCAAGCACGACCCTGGCCATCTCGAGCGCACGGTCGTTCGCGGCCCAGGCCGCCTGGGGGTCAAGCCCGGCCGGCCAAACGCCCGCCGTCATGCTGCGGGCCCGGACTTCCTTCCGGCCGGCCCGGACTTCGTGGCGGCCGATCGGGTCGGCCTGGTCGCGGCTCGGGACTTGCCGGCTGCAGCCCTGGGTCTCGTGGAGACAGGCTTTGGCTTGACCGCGACAGGGGCGACCTTCGCCGCGGCGGGCTGGTCCTTCGCCGCGGCGGGCTCGGACACCTTGACGACGGGCTCGGGCTTCGGCGCGCGCAGCGCGTCCTCGATCAAGCGGAGGCGATCGGCGACCTTGTCGATCTTGGCCTCGAGTCCGGCGACCGGCTCGGGCTTCAGCCCGCGCAGCGCGTCCTCGAGGGGGTCCAAGCGATCGGCGACCTTGTCGATCTTGGCCTCGAGTCCGGCGACCGGCTCGGGCTTCAGCCCGCGCAGCGTGTCCTCGAGGGGGTCCATGCGATCGACGACCTGGTCGATCTTCTCCTCCAGGCCGACGACGAGTTCGCCCAGCCGTGCGATGTCCTCGCGCGTCGGGACGTTCATCGACTCAAGAAACGAGCGCATGTTGTTGCGGACAGCCTTCTGTCCGGCGAGCATCGTCTCGAGCATCTTCCCGCTCGACGCGCCGAACTCGGGCCGGTTCATGGCCTCCTCCAGCGACGCGTTCCAGGCGCGCTCATTGGCCTCGTAGAGCTGCCGCCACGTCTCGAACGGGTCGGCCGAACGGGTGGAGTCTTCGGCTTTCGTCATGATTTCTCCTTCGTGTTGGCAGCCCCGGCTGCCGGTTCGCGCCCGAAACCGCCTGCGGACGCCTGATAGAGACCGAAAAATCGGTCGATCGTGTCGCGATAGGCAGTCAGCATCGCCGCCGATGCGTCCAGCCAGAGGCGCCCCGAGTCGGTCAGGGTGTAGACCCGACGGGCAGGACCCGTCGGCCCTGGCTCCCAGGAGGAGTCAAGGAATCCGTCGCGCTCCATCTGCCGGAGTGTCCGGTAGAGCGTGCTCATCGTGATCCCGTACAGCCCGAGGGTCCGCAGGTAGTCCTCGATGACGTAGCCATGGCCGCGCTGCATCGAGACCGCCAACAGCACGAACGGCGCCAGGATGTCGCGCGGCGGCCAGCCGGGCCAGCCTTCGCCTTCGCCCACCTTGTCCGCGCGCTCGTCGGCACGCCCGGGACCGTACGTTTCCGGATCCTGGGCATGGCGACCATTGCGGGTTTCGTCTGAACGATCAGTCATCTGCGAGGTCCTGCTCCGATCTGAGCGGTAGTTTGACATCGTTTGGCCATATGTGCATACTGCATCTAGCACTGTTGCGCTAGTAGAGCCAGCAAGATCATAGGGCAAGGAGAACACAATGTCCACCACGATGAAGGACCTTCCCGAGACTGCAGCCGTCAACGAAGCCACGCGCATCGCGACTGAAGCAGCCCGCAACGGAACCGAGACGGCCAAGGCCTCGATCGGCGCCGCGAAGTCGTACCTCGACGAGACGAACGCCCTCGGCAAGGACCTGCTCAGCACCCTGACGGTCCAGACCGAAGCCGCCCTGAAGTCGGCCTTCGACGCCCAGAACGCGGCGGTCGAGGCGGGCCTCGGAATGTTCGATCTCGGCGTCAAGAGCAACCGGCAGGCGATCGCCCAGTTCACGGACCTCATGCACCGAACCCAGCAGACGGCCCTCGAGACGTGGCACACAGCCGCCAAAGCAACCCAGAAGGCGGTCGACGCACAGCGTCGCTGACCTCTCAACTCGATCAAGTACGCAACGATGGCCGG
Organism: Candidatus Limnocylindrales bacterium; assembly: GCA_038250445.1. GTDB lineage: Bacteria > Chloroflexota > Limnocylindria > Limnocylindrales > CSP1-4 > CF-46. Next base: position 9,595 of record JBBSCI010000107.1, read on the forward strand.
CGCCCAGCGCCGGCCATCGGTTTGCATGGCGGAAGGAGCCACACATGGCTGAGGAGTTGACAGGCAGGGTCTGTCTGGTCACCGGAGCATCGCGAGGCATCGGCCGAGCGATCGCGCTCGAGCTTGCCCGCCAGGGCGCCTGCATTGCGGTCGGCTACACTCACGACGCCGCCGCGGCCGATGCTGTGGTCGACGAGATCAAGGCGATTGGCGTGCAGGCCATGCCACTTGGCGCCGACGTCCAGGATGCGGCGGCGGTCGCCGCGGCCGTCGATTCTGTCATCGCCCAGTTCGGCAAGATCGACGTGCTGGTCAACAACGCCGGCATCACGCGTGACCGAACGCTGGCCAAGATGTCACCCGAGGAATGGGACGCCGTCATCGCGACGAACCTGAGCAGCGTCTTCCGGGTCACGACGCGGGTGCTCCCGCACATGGTCGAGGCCGGCTACGGCCGCATCATCAACATCAGCTCGGTGATCGGCATCCACGGCAACTTCGGGCAGGCGAACTACGCCGCCGCCAAGGCCGGCATCATCGGCTTCACGAAGTCAGCGGCTCTCGAGTTCGCTCGCAAGGGGATCACGGTCAACGCCGTGGCGCCGGGCTTCATCGAGACCGAGATGATCGCGGCCATGCCCGAGGACGTCCGGACCAAAATCCGCGAGAAGGTCCCGATGCAGCGCTTTGGCCGCCCAGAGGAGATCGCCAACCTGGTCGCGTTCCTCGCCGCTCACGGTGACTACATCACCGGTCAGGCGATCACGATCGATGGCGGCCTGTACACCTGACCACGTTCCCGGTCGGTTCCCCATCAGCTGCAGATACGAGAGGTAACCCGATGTTCGACCAGGAGACCAACATGAAGGGCGCAGGACGCAACGGCGAGGTCTATCTCGTCAGCGCCGCCCGCACGCCCATCGGCAAGTTCGGCGGCGCGTTCGTCGACATGCCGGCGGTCGAGCTCGGCGGCGCCGCGATCGCCGCAGCCGTCGAGCGCAGCGGACTCCCCCAGGGGACCGCGATCGATGAGGTCCTGATGGGTCAGGTCCTCCAGGCGGGCGTCGGCGAGGCTCCTGCCCGCCAGGCGGCGCTGAAGGCTGGCCTGCCCGTCACGACCAGCGCCACCACGATCAACCGCGTCTGCGGCTCCGGGCTCAAGACGATCATGCTCGCGGCGGCCGAGATCCGGGCCGGCGACGCTGAGGTTCTCGTTGCCGGCGGGATGGAGAACATGAGCGCAGCGCCGTACCTCCTGCCGAAGGCACGGTTCGGCTACCGTCTGGGTACCGGCACGATCGAGGACGTCGTCCTGCGCGATGGCGTGTGGTGCACCCTCGAGGACTGCCACATGGGGACGCACGCCGAGCGCGTCGCCATCAGCGA
>JBBSCI010000108.1:0-10682 GCA_038250445.1 Candidatus Limnocylindrales bacterium
CTCGCCCTGCATGACGGCCGAAGAAGCCGGATCGCCATCAGACCCGGAGCCGCTCCCCGGTCCCATCATGGTCGTTCATAACCGCTACCAACAGCGGGCCGGCGAAGACACCGCAGTTGACGCCGAGATCGGCAACCTCGTGGATCACGGCCACGAGGTCCAGCGGTTCATCGTCGACAACGACTCGATCCGGACGGCCGGGCGGGCGTCCAAGGTGCGACTCGCGATCGAGACCGTCTGGTCGCGGCGGGCCGCCCGACAGCTCGCCGACGCGGTCCGCAGCGACCGGCCGGCCGTCGTCCACGTCCACAACACGTTCCCGCTCCTGTCGCCGGCGATCTACGGCGCGCTCGATCGGACGGGCGCGGCGATCGTCCAATCGATCCACAACTACCGCCCGGTCTGCCCCAGCGCCAACCTCTTCCGCGACGGCCGCAACTGCACCGACTGCGTGGGGCGCCGCTTCGCCTGGCCGGCGATCGTCCACGCCTGTTACCGCGAGTCGCGCGCCGGGTCGGCCATCGTCGCGGCCATGCTGACGGCGGGACGAGGGACGCGGGCATGGGAGCGGGCGGTCGATCGGTTCATCGCCCCGAGCCGAACCGTCGCCGAGACGCTGGCCGGTCCGGCGATCCCGCCCGACCGGATCGTCGTCAAACCGAACTTCGTCGCTGCGGACCCAGGGCCCGGTCCTACCGGCCAGCGGGACGAGGTGTACCTCTACGCGGGCCGCCTGGCGCCGGAGAAGGGCGTCAGGACGATCGTCGCGGCCTGGGCGCTGCTTGGCGGCTCCACAGCCACGACCCGGTTTGCTGGCTCCGGGCCGCTCGACGACGAGATCGCCGCAGCCGCCGCGAAAGACCCGCGGCTCGCCCGGCTCGGAACGCTCGAGCGACCGGACCTCTTCGATGAGCTCCGCCGAGCCCGGGCGCTGATCTTCCCGTCGATCTGGCGCGAGCCATTCGGGCTGACGATCGTCGAGGCGTTCGCGAGCGCAACGCCCGTGATCGCGGCACGCTTCGGCGCGCCGGCCGACCTTGTCGAGGACGGGGTCACGGGACTGTTCTTCAGGCCGGGCGACCCGGCCGACCTCGCCGAGCGCATCAACTGGGCCGGCTCGCACCCGGCGGAGATGGCCGAGATGGGCCGCCGGGCCCGGCGCGAATACGAGGCCCGCTATTCCGCCGAGGCCAACTACGTGGCGCTGATCGAGGTGTACCGGGCGGCCCTGGGCCACAGAGGGAGCCGCACCGGCCGCAGTGGCGGGACGCCGAGCGCCGCGACACAGGCCCATGGCTGACGAGCCAGAGCCCATCGGCCTCCGGCGCGGGGCGATCCAGATGGCCGGCCGGGCAGGGTGGGCGCTCACCGACCAGGCTATATCGAGCTTCACGAACTTCGCGCTCGGGTCACTCATAGCGCGGTCGGTCAGCGCGTTCGAGTTCGGTGCGTTCACGCTCGCGTTCTCGACGTACCTGATCATCCTCAACCTTGCCCGGGCCGTCGGCACCCAGCCGCTCGTCATCCGCTACAGCCATGTCGACCCGGCCGACTGGCGGCGCGGCGCCGCGGCGGCGACCGGCACGATGCTGACGATGGGTGTCGCATCTGGCGTCATCTGCATCGCGATCGGTGTCGTCGTCGGGCCGCAGGCCGGGGCGGCCTTCATCGCCCTGGGCATCGCCCTGCCCGCGCTCCTCGTCCAGGACGCCTGGCGGTTCGTGTTCTTTGCCGCCGGGCGCGACCGCGACGCGGTCCTGACCGACTTCGTCTGGGCAATCTCGCTCGTGGCCGTCCTGCTCGTCGTAGCGACGCTCAAGTCCGTCCCGCTGGCCGTAATCGGCTGGGGTATCTCGACCCTGATCGCCGCGCTTGTCGGCATGTGGCGCAGCGGCGTCACCCCGAAGCCGCTCGCGTTTCGGGCCTGGCTCCGCGAGCACTCCGATCTGGTCGGCCGCTACTCGGCGGAGGTCATCGTGGGTCTCGGGGCGTCACAGGCGGCGATCTACGTCGTGGGCCTGACCGCGGGGCTTGCCGAGGCCGGTTCGATCCGGGCGGCGCAGCTGCTATTGGGACCGATGCACGTCGTCCTCCAGGCGGCCCATCTGATCGCGGTGCCCGAAGGCGTCCGCATCCGGCGCGGGCACCCGAGCCGGTTCAGCCTGGCGATCATCTCCCTGGGCGTCGGGCTCGCGGTCGTGATCGCCGGCTGGGTATTGGGGTTGTCGATCCTGCCGGTCGAGATCGGCCAATTCGTCCTCGGGGATAGCTGGGTCGCGGCGCGGGTCGTGCTCATCCCGCTCGGCCTATCGCTCGTATTCCAGGGCCTCAGCGGCGGGGCGCTCGTCGGCCTGCGCGTTCTCGCGGACGCTCGGAGCAGCCTTCGGGCCCGGCTCATTGACGCCACGGCGGGTCTCCTGCTGGGCGTCGGCGGCGGGCTGATCGGCGGCGCGATCGGCGCCTCGTGGGGGTTCGCGATCGGCGCGGCAGTGAGCGCGGCGATCTTCGTCACGGTCTTCGTGCGCTCCGAGCGCCGCCACCGCGAGGCTGGAGTCGCCTGATCGGTGCCCGCCGCGCAAACTTAGCCGGAAGACCGTCCCGCGGTCGCCACGCGGCCTCTCAGCTGCTCGACACCCTCGATGAACGATGCCGCGACCGCCGGCCAGGCGAACGACGATCGAACGAACTCCCGGCCGCGACCTCCGAGCGCCACGTGATCTGCCGCCGCGAGGCTGCGCAGGCCGTCCGCCATGCCCTCCTCGGTCGGTGGGGCGAGGATGGCGGCATCGGCGGTGGCAAGCGGCCCCGCGATGTGGATCACCGCCGAGACCAGACACGGCGCCCCGATCGCCAGGTTCTCGACGAGGGCGATTCCGTAGCCCTCCCAGCGCGACGGCATCACGTAGCCGTCGGATCGCTCGAGGAACGCCGCCTTGTCGGCGCCGGCGACCGGGCCCAGGGCGTGGATCCACTGGCCGAGCCCGAGCCGTTCGATCTGCTCGCGGGTGCGGCCGTAGCCGCCGTTGAAGTCCGGTCCGCGAAGCTCGATGATCGGACGCTCGTTTGGCTTCATGGCCGCGACCGCCCCGACGAGCACATCCAGGCCCTTGTGCATTGGGTCGTAGCGGCCCATCCAGGCGAGGTATCCGCCACCGCCGGTCCAGCGCTCCTCACCGATATCGAACCCGATCGGCGCGACGATCAGCGGCGGCGTCCGCGGCACGAGATGCTTGATGATCGGTACTTCCGAATCGAAGAACACGTGGATGGCGGCCGCGTGCTCGAGGATCGTCCGCTCGACGATCTCGCGGAGCCGGTGGGGCGGCTTCAGCATTCGCCGGATGCCCGGCTCGTAGACACCGTGCGGGACGACGATGTACGGGCAACCGGCGCGCCTCGCGGCAAGCGCCGCGACCGCGTTCGACATCACCCAGCCCTCGTGGAGCACGAGCACGTCGCCCGGGCGGAGCCGCCGCTCGAGCCCGATCGGGCGGTGCGTCGTGCGGCCCCGCCCGCGGTGCGGGATCGCCTCGTCGACGAGGCCCGGCCGTTCGTGGCGCGGATCAGGGGAACGACGCACGCCACCGGCGTGGAGGACGAGGACCTCGTGGCCGGCATCGACCAGTGCAGCGGCCCAACCCCAGAGCGCCTCGGTGACGCCGGACTTGTCCGAGACCGCACGTGGGTAGTAGCTGACGAACCGCATCGATCCTCCCCGATACCCGCGCGACCTGGGCGGGTGCCAATCGCTATCCTAGGGCGCATGCACCCCCTCGTCGCGGGACCGGGGCATCGGCTCCCGTCGGTGCGGCACGCTCGTCACGCCGCGTCGCGTTCGTGAGTCGCCCGCGGATCCTCGCCTTCGCCTACGACATCGAGCCGGATCGAGGCTCCGAGCCCGGGGCCGGCTGGGCGTCGGTCAGGATGCTCGCCGGATTCGCCGACGTCACGGTCATGACCCGCCGGATTTCGCCCGGTCCGGACGGCAGCTTCACGCCGTGGACCGATCGGATTCCCGAAGGTCGCTGGATCCACTTCGTCTCGCTTCGGCTGCCCGGGGATGAAGCCACGCAGGCGGTCTTCTGGGCCCGCGAGGCGCACATCGGTTACATGGCCTGGCAGATCCAGGCCGGTCGCGAGGCGAAGCGGCTCCACGCCGCCGAACCGTTCGACTTGACCTGGCATCTGACCTGGGCGAACGGCTGGCTCGGATCCACCCTGTCCGGCGTCGATGCGCCGTTCGTGCTCGGGCCGATCGGCGGCGGGGTCTCCCCGCCATGGCGGCTCGTTGCCGGCATCGGGATGCGGGGCATCATCTTCGAGCTCGGCCGCGGGGTCATCAGATTTGCAGGACGACGGCTCAATCCACTTGCCCATCGATCGTGGCGACGGGCCCGGCTGATCCTCGTCCAGAATCGGGACACCCTCGACTGGCTGCCTGCGGCCGCTCGGTCACGGACGAGGATCTTCAACAACGCGACCGTGGTCCAGCTCCCGGAGCGGACCCGTCAACGCGCCGCGGGCGACCCGCCGGTCGCGATGTTCGCCGGCCGACTGGTTCCGTTGAAGGGCTGGCGTCTGGCGCTGAAGACGATCGCCGGCCTGCCCGGCTGGCGGCTGATCGTCTGCGGCGACGGCCCGGACGAGCCCGACGCCCGTGCACTCGCACGGAAGCTCGGCATTGAGGATCGCGTCGAGTTCCGGGGCTGGCTCGAGCGCGACGACGTCCTGAAGGTCATGGCTGAGGAGGCCGATGTCCTGCTATTCCCGAGCCTCCACGACGAGGCCGGGCTGGCCGTTGCGGAGGCGGCGGCCATCGGCCTGCCCATCGTCTGCCTCGACCGCGGCGGTCCTCCCGTCATCGCCGGCTGGGGCGTCGAGCCGGGCACGGAGGCTCAGACGGTCGACCGCTTGCGAACAGGGCTGGAAACGCACCTGGACAGCCACCCGCCGCTGGCCCGGCTGGATCCCGAGACGCGCCGGCGCGAGCTCATCGGATTCCTGCGAGAGGCTCGTCTCCTGCCGCCCGATGACGACAGCGACGGCGAAGCCCGGCCGGCCGTGGAGCCGGAGGGGGCTTCCTAGAACGCCGCGCCGCGCGAGCGGTAGCGATCCTTGGCTCGGACGAGCATCCACGAGGGGGCGAAGACTGCGCCCAGGCCTCGGACGGCCTGACGCGGATCGAGGAACCACAGGGGGTCGTGCCGGAATGCCCTGGCCACGTTGCCGATGGCCCCTCGCCTGCCCGTGCCATCGGGCAGCGTGCGGTGCTGAAGGCCACGTCCGATGAACGACTGGCCGATCATCTTCTTGACGAACCTCCGCTCGTCGTCGCCGACCTCGCGGCGCGCCTCGTGGACGCCGAGCCCCGACAGGAGCACCTTGCCGTGGGTCGTCATCTTGGCCCGGGTCCGGTCCTTGCGAGCCAGCTCCCGGTTGATCCCCCCGGACCGGACCGTGTAGTCGAGGAGCGGCTCGTCGATGTAGGCGACGGGGCCGTAGGCGCCGACTCGCAACGCCATGTCGATGTCGACCGACAGCCCGATCTCGACCCGGAAGAACCCGCCAAGGACCTCCGTGACGTGGCGCCCCACCGCCAGTGATCCGACGTTCCACGGCACCTGTCCAGGGGCGGCGATGTGGTGGAGCCAGGCCTTGCCGTCATACAGCCCGTCGGGGAGGCGCTTGATGCGCCAGCTTCCGCTGAACTCGAACGTGGCAGGCACGCCGTCCTCGTCCACCGGTCGGCATGCCGTTGCCACCATCGCCGGCGTCGTCCCCTCGGTGGCCAGGGCCTCGATCCGGGCAGCCATCTTGGCAAGGCAGTCCGGATGCAACCGATCGTCCGCCGACAACAGCTGGAGCCACTCGAACTGGCACAGGCTGATCGTCCTGTTGTGGTTGTCCACGAAGTCGGTGTGGCGGTCCCAGCGGTGGTAACGGATGCGCGGATCCGGATAGCGGGCCGCAATCTCGGCGAGGTCGCGCTCCGAGGCGTTGTCTCCGATCACCACCTCCCAGTCCTGATGCGTCTGGGCCAGGACGCTCTCGATCGCGCCGCCGAGCCAGCGGGCATCGTTGTACACGGGAATGAACACAGAGAACTGAACGGGCACGCCTCTCCTTTGGCAGCGTCAGTTGCCGTTTGAATCGGCAACCTCAGTGTTGAACAGGTTCTCGCCCACCGAGGCCCAAGGCGAAGCTCCGCGACGCCATTGGCCCGAGGTTCCATGGTCGATGACGGAGGCACCCTCCGTCAAACGATGTCGCCCTCTGAATCGCGAGTCGATGAGCCGCCAGAAGGCCCTCGAGGGCCTCAGTCACCCGATTTGTTGCCACGCTGCAACAGCTAACTCGCCTGTAACGGTAATAGTACTTTCGGTTGAAAGGTTGGTCGTCTATTGTCCTAATCGAGAGGAACGCAAAACGGGGTCACCGAGCCGGAGGCGCAAGGAATGCGCCCGGGTAGCGGACTACGTTGGGCGTTCTGAAAGAACCACCCAGGTGGTTTAGGGGGATTGGGGCAACAATCGATGATTCGCCGATTTGGTACTGAGCTACGCGCTCTACTCATGCTCGCTGATGTGATCGTCGCAGTCGTGTTGGCGATTTCGATCTCGCGAGTCATGTTCCCCGGATCCAGCGGTGACTTCTGGCTGAACGCGCTGCCAGATTGGCGCCTCGGTCTCGCGCTCCTCGTGTCCGCCTGGGTGATGATCCTGTGGCTCCATGGCGGCTACCGGCCGCGCGCCCGCTGGTCGATCCGGAGCGACGCGCGACTGATCGCCCGAGCGCTAGCCCTCCTTGCCATCGTGACATTCGCTTTCCTCTACCTCGCCCAGTTGCCCGGTGTCAGCCGGCCGTACCTGCTGGTCCTGTTCGCCGCCCTTCTCGCGGCGACGCTGGGAGTCCGGATCGCCCTCCGGGCCGCCTTTGGCTCGGCCCGCCGCCATGGCTTCAACCGCCGCAACGTCCTCATCCTCGGGACCGGCGCCCGCGCACGTGAACTGGCCACGAAGCTCGAGAACCATGCCGAGCTCGGCCTCAACGTGATCGGCTTCCTCGGGGACGAGGCGGACGAGCTTCCGGCCCGCTGGAGGTACCTGGGAACGATCGACTCCCTCCTCGAGGTCATTCACGACCAGGTCGTCGACGAGGTCGCGATCTGCCTCTTCACCGAGGACTGGGGCCTCATCGAGTCGATCGCAACCACATGCGAGGCCGAGGGCAAGCTCGTCCGCCTGCCCGTGCCGATGCCACGCCTCTCGATCGCCACCGCCCACGTCGAGGACCTCGAGGGAACGCCGGTCCTGTCGCTCCTGTCGGGCCCCAATGCCGCCCTCGCCCTCGTCCTCAAGCGGATGATCGACGTCACGGCCGCGGTGGCCGGGATGATCATCCTCGCCCCGCTGCTCGCGGGCATCGCCCTCACGATCGCCATCAAGGACGGCCGGCCGATCTTGTACCGCCAGGAGCGAGTCGGGCTCCAAGGCCGCCGGTTCCGCATCGTCAAGTTCCGCTCGATGGTTGCTAACGCGGATGGGATGCTCGACGCCCTTCAGAGCCAGAACGAGATCAATGGCCACGCCTTCAAGATGACGGCTGACCCGAGGATCACGCGCATCGGCCGCTTCCTCCGGCGCTCGAGCCTCGATGAGCTGCCGCAGCTGTGGAACGTCCTAATCGGCGAGATGAGCCTCGTCGGGCCGCGACCGCCGCTGCCGCGCGAGGTTGCCGCCTACGACATCTGGCACCGCCGACGCCTGTCGATGAAGCCCGGCATCACCGGCCTCTGGCAGGTCGAGGGCCGCAACCTCGCCGAGTTCGACCGCTGGGTCCAGAAGGACCTCGAGTACATCGACCGCTGGTCGCCCTGGCTCGACATCCAGATCCTGATCCGGACGATCCCGGCCGCCATCCGGGCAGACGGCCGCTGAGGCTCAGTCCGCGGCGCCTTTCGGTCGGCGCGCGACGATCTGGCGCGCCAGCAGCAGCACGAACTTCGTGTTGACGACCGTATACCGACGGAGCAGACGACGGGGCTCGGCGATCAGTCGATAGAGCCACTCCGTCCCGGTCCGCTGCATCCAGACCGGCGCCCGTCGCAGGCCGCCGCTGTGGAAGTCGAAGGCAGCACCGACGGCGAACAGGACCGAGGCGTCGAGGCTCGACCGGTGCTCGTCGATCCAGAGATCCTGCTTGGGTGAGCCAAGGCCGACCCAGACGTAATCGGGTCGGGCGGCGTTGATCAACTCGATCTCGGCCGCGTCCTCTTCCGCGGTCAGGGCCCGGAACGGCGGCGAATGCGTCCCTGCCACGATCATGCCCGGAAATCGCTCGCTGAGCCTGGCGGCGAGCGCATCCGCGACGCCGGGCGCGCCACCGTAGAAGAAGTGCCGGGCTCCCTGCTCTCTCGCCTGGTCGATGAGGATCGGCATGAGATCCGGCCCGCAGACGCGCCCAACCTCTCTGCCCATCGCCCGGCCGACCCAGACCAGCGGCATCCCGTCAGGAGAGGCGACTGCCTTCTCGTGGTTGAGCGCGTCGCGCAACCTGGCATTGGCGGACGCCTCTACGAGCGTGTGGGTCGTACAGAAGTGGGCTCGCAGATGATCGCCCGACGCGGGCGCGGCGAGGAACAGCTTGACCGCGCCGTCGACATCGAAGGCGGCGATCCCGGTCTCGATGACGCGGTAGCGCGACGGTAGCTCCACGGGCATCCACTTCCTGCTGGGAGGCACGCGGTGCGCCGGCTCCCCTGATCTGCTGGGACGGGCCGAGGCTACCACGGGACTCATGAAAGGGACGATCCCTCGGTCGCGCAAGGGTCACAAAGCGTTAACTGGACCTGGACCTTGGTCATGGGTTAGAGTGCCCCGGAGCGCAGTTAACCCCACCAGACCGAACACCGCGGGCGCCAATTCGGGCGGGACGGAAGCCTCGCCACCCCCAGACGAATTGATCAGATCTCGCACTGTTCGCGCGGGTTGACACTGTGGTCCGCCCTCATCACACGGAGGGCACACACCCGTTGCATGAGGCGATTCGCCGCGCCGGCGGATTCGCCCGAGAGGTTGCCGGGTTGCGAGGTCGGGGCCGGTTGCGCTGAGGGAAGCGCGACCGGTGGTTCCGGTTTGCGACTCCTGCGTCCAACAGGGAGGCGCCAATCGTGAGAAGCATTCGCGTTGCCGATCGTCGGGATTGGGTGACGAACGCTCCACCGCCCGGATCCCCATCCCGTCCCCGCTCTCGCGCGGTCGATTTGCTCGCGACGCTGATCATCTTCCTCCTCGTTCCGGGGCTCACCCTGCCCCTCATCGCCGCCAGCGCCGCTGGACCCGATCTCTTCGCGACTCCGGAGAAGGCCGGCGCCGGGACCGAGATCGTCGTCCGCGGATCGAGCTTCCCCGAAGACGTCTCGATCGTCATCGCCTGGGACGACACGACCGTCGAGATGCCAGATCTCATGGCGCCAGGCGGGAAGTTCGAGGTCAGGCTCGCGATCCCGGCCGACACCAAAGCGGGCAAGCACACCCTGAGCGCCAGCGCCGCCAAGGCCGGCGCGGGAGCTCCGACAGAAATCGCGTCCACGTCGGTCGTTGTGGCCGAAGTGCCGGCGGACCCAGCTCCGGCCACGCCCGCACCCACCCCGATGGCTCCGCCGGTCACGCCAGCGCCGCCGACACCGACGCCTTACCCGGCGACGCCCGTCCCGCCCACGCCGACGCCAACGGCTGCGGCCACTCCGGTTCCCACGGCCGTCCCGACACCGACGCCGACAGCGACTCCTGCCCCGACGCCCACTCCAACGGCGACGCCGACCGCAACATTCGTCCCGACGCCGGTGCCCACCCCGGTCCCGACGCCCGTGCCCACACCCGTTCCAACGGCAACACGAGCGCCGACGCCGGTTCCAACGCCGGTCCCGACGCCAATGCCAACGCCTCCGCCGCCGCCTATCTCAGCTCCCGTGCCGCCGGCGACCCGCTGCAGCGACAACGTGTGGTTCAGCCAGTACTACAACGAGATGACCCTCTCACCGAAACTCATCAGGAAGAGCCGCTGCGAGACGAAAATCAGCGAGAGCTGGGGACTCGGCAGCCCGGGCTTCCGCCTGCGCCCCAACTGGTTCAGCGTTCGCTGGACCACGCGAGCCAGATTCAAGTCCGCGATATACACGTTCACCTACGCCGCCGACAACGGAATGCGGATCTATATCGACGGCTCCCTCGTCATCGACCGCTGGGGCACCGGCGGCCGCGGATCGGTGACCAGGGCGATGACGGCCGGTCGCCACCTCGTCAAGGTCGAGTATTTCGAGGACGCCGGGTCGGCCGCGGCCTCCTTCTCCTTCAAGCGGACGCCGCAGGCGGCACCGCCGGTCCTGCCGCCGCCCCCGCCGCCGCCGGGTCTGCCGCCGAGCGCATCACCGACCCCGGCTCCTCCTGGCGGCGCCCCGACAGGCACGCCTGCTGCCACGCCCGCGCCGCCGGCCACGCCGGCCCCTACGCCTGTCCCGACGCCCGCTCCGGGCCTGCCGGCGCCCGTATCGTGCTCGACGCCGCTGTCCACGCTGGTCAATAACGCCGCTTCGGGCGCGACGCTCAACCTAGCCTCCTGCGTCTACACCAGCGGCATCGACATCCGCAAGGCGATCCGGCTGTACGGCGGGACGTACCGCC
>JBBSCI010000109.1:0-10662 GCA_038250445.1 Candidatus Limnocylindrales bacterium
CAGGCTTTCTCAGCCTCCCTTGTCGCCGTCAATAGCCGCAGCGCATGCGGTGACCCTGCCATCGGGAACCGACATAGCAGACACGGCCGCCGCTCCGGGGTGACCGGTGCGGCGGCCGCGCGAGGCGGCGCGTTTGAGGATCCGCGAGGCGTCAGCTCGCGCGTCGGCCGGCGCGCCCGGCTGTGGGGCGGTTGAGGAGCGTGAAGCCCATCGCAGTGACCGGAACAAGGGCCAGGGCGACCAGCAGCCGGTTCGCGCCGCCCACGAGCATCCCGATCGCCAGGCCGAGCGAGAGCGAGGCGCCCATCGCCAGCATCTCGTCAGTGCCGGCCTCCATCCGGCGGGCTGCCTCCTCGACGGCGACCCGCGTCGTCGCTGCCGCTTCCGGCAGGCGCGAGGCGACGGCACTGGCCCTGTCGGCGACCTCGGTCGCTACGTCGCGAGTCGCAGATGCGATGTCGCGCGCTGTTGATTCGGCGTCGTTGTCGGCTCGTGCTGTGGTCTGATTCGCGGCCATTGGACCATTCTCCTTGATCAACTCGGATTGACGTGCTCTGACGGTAGGCGCACCTGGGCAGCGCGCGTTCGTGCGCCGTGCCTGCCGTGATTGCAGGCGCGTGACAGCCTGCCGAATGCAAGCACGCTGTCACCTCCAGCCACGTCGTCTGGCGGAGGCCGCAATGAACGCGGGAGTAGGTTCGAGCGGACGGGACGAGCCGCGTCCCAATTCCGATCGGAGATGACCGTGGGTATCGAAGACGCCAAGGCCGACGTCAAGAAGACGATGCGTGAGGCCGACGAGAAGGCCAAAGAGACGTGGCGCCGCGCCGATGGCGAGGAAAGCGTCTCCGACAAGGCGGCCAACCTCGGCGATGACATCCGGAATGAGCTCGGCAACGCCGGCGACAGCATTCGCCGCGGCGCCGAAGACGTCCGTGAAGAAGCGGAGGATCGGCCGGTCTGACGATCGGCTCCTCCGCTCGGATCCAAGCCGCCCGCCGGGGACGCTCCGGCGGGCGGCTTCACTTCATGCAAGAGCCGTGGCCGCGAAATAACTGCCAAAACCACTGCGATACACCCGCAACGTGTCACGCGTGCGTGCGGGTCGTTCGCAAGCCCAGGGCGGCGATGCTCATGAGCGGACGTTGAAAGGAGATCTCCGCGCCGGATGCAAGAACGAACGCCGAACGACGATTCGCGCCGCCGTGCGAGCCGTCTAGCGGCACGATCGCAAGGCGCGCCTGATCCACGGGTCGCGCATCCGCCCTCGGCCCTTCAGGCCGCGATCACTGCGATGCCTGAGGCCGTTCTTGTTTGCGACGGAGGTGACCGCGTCCGGATCGTCAATGCGGCGGCCGATCGGCTCTTCGCGGGCCGTCCCGTCGCGGATGGGGCCGACCTCATGTCTCGCTTCGAGCGCGTTACCGGAGCAGCGGCGCCGGATGGCGGTCCCGTGATCCTCAGGCAGGGCACGAATCCGAACAGGTGGTTCGAGCTGCGGACGTTCCCGGTCGACCCGGAGGATTCAAGTCTCGGAGCCGTGGGCGCCGGGGACGTGGACGACGGTGGCCGGATCATGGTCCTGCGCGATGTGACCGTAGCTCGTGAGTCGCGGGCGGAGCGACGGGCATTCCTCTCAATCCTGTCGCACGAGCTGCGGACCCCTATCACGACGATCTACGCCGGCAGCCGCGTCCTCGCTCGCCGCGACCCGGAGACGACGGCTGGTACCCAGGACATCGCCAAGGACATCAGCGCGGAGGCCGCCCGCCTGTATGACGTCGTCGAGGACCTCCTGGTCCTGACCCGTGCCGAGCAGAGCCTTCTCGAACTGTCCGATGAACCGATCCTCCTCCAGCGCGTTGTCGAGGGAGCGATCAGGGTCGCCCGGGGCCGGCGGCCGGATGTACCGATCATCACGGGTGGGGCGAACGAACCACCCGCGGTCAGGGGCGACGCCGTCTACGTCGAGCAGGTCGTCCGGAACCTCGTCACCGCGGCCATGAGGTTCGGAGGTCCAAGCGTGCCCGTCGTCGTGCTTCTCGACGAGGGCGAACACGACGTGTCGCTCGAGGTCCTCGATGGCGGTCCGGATCTCAGCCCCGGGGCGTTGGAGACCAGCTTCGCGCTCACCGATGACAGCCCGGCGCGCACGTCAGGCCTGGCGCTCGGGCTCTTCGTGTGCCGCCGGCTGATCGAGGCGATGAAGGGCCGCGTCTGGGTCCGACCGCGTGACGGCGGTGGTGCCGCCTTCGGCTTCGCACTGCCCCGCTACGAGCCGGAATAGGGTCGCGCCGGTGGGCAGGTTCAGCTGCCGGCCGGCTCAGCGTCAGCGACGGCTCCGACGTTCCGCGACGGCGAGCGCGACGTCGGCGGCTGTCAGGACGATCCCGCCAATGGCAATCAGATTCGGCAACCAATCCGGCAGACCGTCGCGTGCCGGGCGATCGCCGGCTCCATTCGGAGCGAGCGTCTGGGGCCCGCCCCCCGGAAACGACGCCCCCGGTCGGGCTCCGGCGAGAAGATCGCGCTCGACCTGGAGCCTCTCGCGGTAGAGGACCTCCCATTCGTCGTGCGCCACGGTGAGGACCGCGAGAGCCTCGTCGATCGACCGAAGCTCGGAGGCGACGTCCACGGGCGCACTTTCGCCGTCGTCGACGGCCGCGGCTCCTGGCTGGCCGCCGGCGACCCGGGGCGCTGCAAGCCGTTCGAGCCGCTTTTCGATTTCCTGCGCCTCCGCAGACGTCGTCATCCAGGCCGCCGTCGCGAGGAGGCGGCTGGCGATGGCCGCCCGGGCTCGGGCAACGCTCGTCTTCTCGCCTGAAATCGCGATGTCCGACGGATAGAGGCCAACCTCGAGGCCCGGGCCGGATAGCTGGACGAGCTTGTCGGGGACCAGCGAGCGGACAGCCGGGCCTGCAAGCGAGCTCAGGACGCGCCCGGGGATGGCGAGTACGGCGGGGGCGGGCCGTCGGTCGACCGCAAGACCCGCATCGTCGAGCGCCCGCTCCAGGTCCGCGACGACGCGTTCGTAGCCGCCAGGCCGGACCACGACGGCCACGTGGGCCTCTGTCCAGCGCCGGGCGATGTTGTGGAGGAACCGGGCAATCCCGACGGCGGCGAGGAGCACGAGCGTGAGCGCAAGAGCCGGACTGACCAGATACCCGCGAAGGACCTGGCCCACGATGGCGCCACCCTTCGGCCGGTTCGCCTTGTCGACGACGAAGATCGTCGCAACGCCGATGGCTGCCGGAACCACGAGCGCGCCGATGAGCATTCCCAGCCGCAGCCAGCTCTCATCGACGAGATCGGGCGTGGGGACCGCGGCGACAAGAAAGGCGCCGACATACGGCAGGACGACCCCGACGGCGAGCGCCGCCCAGACAACCGAGCCGAACGTGATCAACGCCAGGACGATCTGCCGATTGGCAGGCACGCGGCCGAACAGGAGAGTCGAAGCCCAGCCGAGGGTCGTCACCAGGACCTTGCCGGCGAACCGTCCGACGATTCCGACGAGCCCGGCGAGGAGCGCCATGATCAGCCTGCCTTTCTGACGCGAGCGGCGTCGTCGCTCAGCCGCTGGCGAAGGAGTTCGATGACCGCCCGCTCTTCGGCCGGCGTCGTGCCGCCGGGCTGTTCGTCCGAGTCTTCGGCGGCCCGGACCAGGGCCCTCCCGAGGCGGCCGTCGAGATAGGCCTCGACGACGATCGGGTGGACGTACGCCTGGCGGCAGACGGCGGGTGTGTTGCCCAGGCGGCCGGCCGTCTCACGAATCGCACTGAGGACATTCCGGCGGCCCTCCGCGTCGCTGGTCGGCGCATCGAGGGCACGCAGCGCGCGGTACGCCAGCACGGTTCCAGCCCACGTCCGAAAGTCCTTTGCGGTGACGTCCGGCGCAATACCCCGGAGGTAGTCGTTCACGTCGTCGGAGCGGACGTCGACGATGTTGCCTTCATCGTCGACGTACTGGAACAGCTCCTGGCCCGGCAGATCGCGGCAGCGTCGGACGACGGCCGCAAGGCGGCGATCGCGGATGCTCACCTCGTGCTGCTGGCCCGACTTGCCGCGGAACTGGAAGCGGATCGACTGCCCACGGACCGTCGCGTGACGGTTCCTCAAGGTCGTGAGGCCGAACGAGCGGTTGAGTCGGGCGTATTCGTCGTTGCCGACGCGGATCAACGTCAGCTCGAGCAAGCGGACGACCGCCGCCAGAACTTTCTCGCGGGACGTCCCTCGTCGGGCCAGATCGGTATCGACCCGCTTGCGAATGGCCGGGAGCGCCTTCGCGAACCTGACGAGCCGCACGTACTTCGCGGCGTCGCGGCGGCGGCGATAGCGGCTGTGGTAGCGGTACTGCTTGCGACCGCGAGCGTCGCGGCCGGTCGCCTGGAGGTGACCGTTCGGGGCGAGGCAGATCCAGACGTCGGTCCAGGCCGGCGGGATCGCCAGCTTGCTGATCCTGGCGAGTACCTCCTTGTCGCGGATCGGCCGGCCGTCGGGACCGCGGTACGAGAATCCACGCCCTGCGCGCCGCCGGCTGATGCCGGGGTCTCGGTCGATCGAGTGGCGGAGTCCGGGAATGGCCGTCGGCAGATCGCTCACGTGCGCAGAATGGTCGCATGTACATGTCGCGGAGGGCGGCCCGTGCCGCGTCCTGGTCGCAGCCGTCTTGCAGCGATCTCGACCGTCACGCCGACGTAAGCACTGACCGGCGTACGCGAGGGCCGATTGGATGATCGTCCCCGGATACTCCGGCCGCCGACCGTAGCCCATTGGCCGTCCAGCGGCGGCATTCAGCGCGAATGGGAGCTGCCTTTCATGACCGACACGCCTCCCCGTGAGGAGCCGCTTGCGCCCGGTCCCTACGATGTCGTGTTCGTCGCCGGCGTATCGCGCACGTTCGACGATCGGGCCGTCCTCCGCGACATCGACCTCGTCGTCAAGAAGGGCACGATCCTCGGCGTCATCGGGCCGTCCGGCGCGGGCAAGACGACGACGATCCGGATGATCACCGGCGCCCTTCGGCCGACGAAGGGCGAGATCCGGGTGCTGGGAGAGGAGCCGACGAAGTTCCGTCGCTCGACGCGCGAGCGGATCGGCTACATGCCCCAGCTCTTCACGCTCTATCCGCACCTGAGCGCCCGGGAGAATGTCGATTTCGTAGCGAGCCTGTTCGGCCTCCTTTGGCCGCGGCGGGGACGTCGGACGAAAGAGGTTCTGAAGCTGGTCGATCTCTGGGACGATCGCAACCGCTGGGCCAGCCGCCTGTCGGGCGGGATGCAGCGCCGCCTCGAGCTCGCCTGTGCGCTCGTCCATGACCCGAGCCTTCTCGTCCTCGACGAGCCGACGGCCGGCATCGATCCCCTGCTCCGCGCCACGATCTGGGCCGAGCTCCACCGGCTTCGCGATGCCGGGCGGACCTTGCTCGTCACGACCCAATACGTGAACGAGGCGGAGGAGTGCGACCAGGTCGCACTCATCGCGAATGGGCGCCTCATCGCCCTTGCGCCGCCGGACGAGCTGCGAAGTACGACGGCCCGGCGGCCAGGAGATCGAGGTCGAAACGACGGACAGCGTTGACTGGCACGTCGTTGACGCGGTGCCCGGTGTGCTGGCCATCGAGCAGGTCGGGGCCCACATGATGCGGTTGCGGGTCGAAGACGCAGCCAAGGGCCTGCCGGCCGTCGTCGACGCGATCGGGGCGGCCGGCGGCGAGGTAGCCGCCGCTCGGGAAGTCCGGGTGACCTTCGATCGGGTCTTCGCCGAGTTGGTCGAACGGGCAAACGCCGAGGACGCCGCCGCGGACGGTCGGGCGGCAGGCGCCCCGGACGCCGCGGCGTGAGTCCCGTCAAGGTCCTGACGCGGATCCTGGCCTTCGTCGGCAAGGAGCTCGTCGAGCTCATCCGACGGCCTGGGGCCTTGTTGAGCCTGATCCTCGGACCCTTCCTGATCATGGCGATCTTCGGGATTGGCTACAGCGGCTATCGGCGGCCACTGGCGACCGTGATCGTCGTGCCTGATGGATCGGGACTGCCGACGACCATCCAGGATTACTCGGAGATCTCGGGTGCCGGACTCGAGGTCGTGGACGTCACGAACGACGAGGCATCCGCCGACGCCCGCCTTCGCTCGCGAGCGATCGACGTCGTCCTCGTGGCGCCCGGCGACGTGGAGAAGAGCTTCCGCGAGGGCCGCCAATCGATCATCAGAGTCCGGGTCAATGTGACCGATCCGGTCGATCAGAACTACACGGTCTTCCTCGCCCGCATGCTCCAGAGCGAGGTCAACCGGGTCATCATCGAACGGATCGCCGAGGCGGGCCAGACATACGCGCTGAAGGCCGGAGCAGAGACCGCCGCTCAGATCCCGCCGAACGTCGTCGCGTCACCGACCAGGACCGAGACCGAGAACATCGCGCCCTCGCAGCCCACGGTCGTCCAGTTCTTCGGGGCCGCCGTCCTCGCGCTGATCCTGCAGCACATGGCTGCAACATTGATAGCCCTGTCGGTCGTTCGCGAGCGGACCAGCGGATTGTTCGAGCTGTTCCGAGTCTCGCCCATCTCGACCCTGGAGCTGATGGTCGGCAAGGTGCTCGCGTTCGGCATCTTCTCGAGCGCGATCGCGGCCGTCACCCTGCTGCTCCTGATCGGGGTATTCCAGGTTCCGATGCTCGGCGACCCGCTCATGCTGGCTGGCGTCGTCGGGCTGCTCGTCCTCGCCTCACTCGGCCTGGGGTTGCTTGTTGCCGCGGTCTCCGATTCCGAACGACAGGCCGTGCAGCTTGCTCCTCCTCCTCGCCTCGGTCTTCTTCTCGGGATTCGTCATGGGAACCGACCAATTCAGCGAGCCGGTCCGCTCGCTGACGTCGATCCTGCCCGTCACCAACGGGATCCGGCTCCTTGGCGACGTCATGCTCCGGGGAGACGTCGACGGGCTGTCGGGGCTCGTGGTGCTCGGCGGCCTCGCCGCGGCGTACTCCCTGGCTGCCTGGGCTCTGCTCCGCCGGGCGATGCGGAGCGCCTGACCGCAGTTTCTAGGAGGCCGATTCGGACCGGCGGGAAGCCATGTCGACGACCCGGCCCGGAGATTTGTCGGACCCGTTCTCCGTTCCGTTCTCCCCGGCCGATGTGCCTCGCTCGAGGAGGCGGCGGTAGATCGCCTCGTATCCGTCGGCCATTCGGGTGGCCGAGAAGCGGTCGATCACCGAGTCGCGGATCGCGGCCCGATCGAGCTCTTCAACCCGCGGCACCTGGAAGGCGAGCTGGGTAACGTCGTCGCCGAAGAAGCCGTCAACACCGTCGCGGATGATCTCGGCGAGGCCGCCGACACGGCGGGCGAGGATCGGCGTACCGCAGGCGAGCGATTCGATCGCAACGAGGCCGAAGGGCTCCGGCCACGACCCGGGCATGAGCGTCGCATAGCTCGTCGCGAAGAGCTGGTCGCGCTCGGCGCCCGACACCTCGCCCAGGTATTCGACCAGCGAACCCGCGTCCTTCCTGGCCGGCTCAAAGACGTCGTCGTTGTAGGCGCGCTCGTCGGCGGTCGTCCCGACCTTAGCCGCGATCTTCAGTGGACGGCCGCTCAGCTGGGCGATCTCGATCGCCTCGACAATGCCCTTCTCAGGTGCCACGCGGCCGACGAAGCAGAGGGCGTCGGAGCGGCGCCGCTCGAACGGGGCGCCCGTGAGGGTCAGGCCGTTGTAGACCACCGTCCAATCCACGTTGGGGTGCGGGCTGGCCTGCGATTTGGAGATCGCCACCATCGCCGCCTTGATCGGCGGTTGGAACAGCTGATTCGCGTAAGGCAGGTCGAGCCGGCCGTGGAACGTCGCAACGAGGGGGACGCGCGTCGCCCGTGCGAGCAACACGCTCGACCACTCGAGGTGGCTGTGAATCACATCGAATTCGGAATCTCGATCGAGGACGGCGAGCATCGTCGCGAGCATGTACGGGCTCGGGTCCCCACCGCCCGCGGGACGGAGTGCCTGCGGGATCGTCGGCATGAGACGACCGGGCACCTCCGAATCGCCTGACGCGAACGTCGTGACCTCGTGGCCACGGCGGACGAACTCGATGATGAGCTCGTGGACCACGCGCTCCGTCCCGCCGTACGCCTCGGGCGGGACGCGCTCGAGCGGCGGGACGACCTGGGCGATTCGAAGGGGTCGGGCCATCAGGGTCTCGGTTCGGAGGGGCTCGTGTCGTCGCCCTCGTCCGCGGTCCCGGTTTCCTGCTTCGTCTCCTCGTCCGCGTGGTCAAACTCGTCGGCGCCGGCGGCAACTCCGGCACCGATCGCCGGCGCGCGGCCCGTGACGTCCGGCGGAAGCCCGCCGAGGGTCATGCCCAGCTCGGCGGCGCCGTTCCGGTTCTCGTCATGGACATGGTCCGGCTCGCCATGGCCGGGATCCTGGGTGGTGTCGTCGTGATCGTTCATTTGTCTCTCCTCGTTTGGGCGAGCCTACCCCGTGTAGCGAGAACGGGCATCGCCAGCGGCGACGCCCGTTCAAACGAAACGACTAGACGCGACGCGGGTCGACGTCGTCGGCCGTGCCGCTCTCCTCGGCCTTTTCCTCGGCCTGGTCGCCGACACCGGCACCACCGGCCGCGCCGACGGCACCGCCAATGACCGCGCCGGGAGGCCCACCGACCGCGCCGCCGATGGCTGCGCCGGCGAGCCGCCCGCGCCCGCGCCGGCCTCGTCGTCGCCTTCCGCGGCCTCACCGGCAACGGCACCCCCGAGTGCGCCGAGCGCGCCACCGACGACGGCACCCGGAGGTCCACCGACGGCCATTCCGATTGCGGCCCCGCCGAGCGCGCCGGCGCCTGCGCCGATCGCCTCACCGCCGCCTTCCTTGTTCTCCACGGCGGTGCCATCGGTGGTTCGCGTCGTGGTGGTTGTCGTGGTCGCGGGATCGTCGGTCGCCATCATGTGGCGGTTCCAGTTCTCGTCGTGCACGTGCCCCGGCTCCCCGTGGCCCGGATCCCATTCCTCATCGTGGTGGCTCATGGTGTCTCTCCTACGTCACGTAGGTCTGCGCCGGCGTGTGCCGGCCTGACGAACATACGGAGAGACCCGGCGCTCGTGCCCGTCAGGAGCGCGCCTGTGCGTTTCACTCGTATGACGACGACTGACCGGACCGCGACCGCCGTCCGGACCGAGGCCCGCCTAGAGAGCGACCGGGTCGACCTTCTCCGGGTCGATGCCGAGCTCCTTGATCCCGGCGGCCGCCTTGTCGGCCGGGATGGCGCCGCAACGAGCGAGCTCGACGAGCGTCGCCGCCGCGATGTGCGGCGGGTCGATCTCGAACAGCGAGCGAAGGTCCTCGCGTGTCCCGCTCCGCCCGAACCCGTCGGTCCCGAGTGAGACGTAGTACGGCGGCAGCCAGCGGGAGACCATGTCGGGCAGGGCCTTCAGCCAGTCGGTGGCCGCGACGATCGGACCGCCGTCCGGCCCGAGGACGGTCGTGACGTACGGCACGCGTGGCGTCTCGGTCGGGTGGAGGCGATTCCAGCGGTCGGCGGCAAGCGCGTCCCGCCGGAGCAGCGGGAACGACGGGGCGGAATAGACCTCGGCGGCGATCCCGAACTTCTCGGCGAGGACATCCTGGGCCGCGACCACCTGCTGGAGAATCGACCCCGAGCCGACCAGGCGGGCGACCTGCGCCTTGCGCCCGAGGTCCGGGCGCTCCCGGAGCCGGTAGAGGCCGCGGACGATCCCCTCGTCGACGCCCTCAGGCGTCTTCGGCTGCGGGTAGTTCTCGTTGTAGAGCGTGACGTAGTAGAAGACGTCCTCGCCCGCGACGTACATCCGCTCGATCCCGTCGCGGACGACCGCCGCCAGCTCGTAAGCGTAGGCAGGGTCGTAGGCCCGGACGTTCGGGACGGTCGAGGCGAGGATGTGGGAATGGCCGTCGTCGTGCTGGAGGCCCTCGCCGGTGAGGGTGGTTCGGCCGGCCGTGGCGCCCATCATGAAGCCGCGCCCGCGGGCGTCGGCCAGGGCCCAGATCTGGTCGCCGGTGCGCTGGAAGCCGAACATCGAGTAGAAGATGTAGAACGGGATCATCGGGTGGCCATGGGTCGCGTAGGACGTGGCCGCCGCCTGGAGACTGGCCATCGAGCCGGCCTCCGTGATGCCCTCCTCGAGGACCTGGCCGTCGACTGCCTCGCGGTACGACAGGACGAGATCCGAGTCGACCGGCGAGTAGCGCTGGCCGAGGGCAGCGTAGATGCCGACTTCCTTGAAGAGCGGGTCCATGCCGAAGGTCCGCGCCTCATCCGGGATGATCGGCACGATCCGGGAGCCGAGCTCCTTGTCGCGGATGAGGTTGCGGAGGATCCGGGTGAAGACCATCGTCGTCGAGACGGGCGTATCGGAGCCGCCGTCGAACTCCTGGTCGACCGTTGCCGGCGGCGCCGGCAGGGGCTTCGCGCGGACGATCCGCTTCGGGATCTCGCCGCCGAGCGCCCGCCGCCGCTCGCGGAGGTACTGGACCTCCTCCGAATCGGGCCCGGGATGGTAGTAAGGGGCTTCCTTGATCTTCGAGTCGGGGATGGGCAGCTCGATCCGGTCCCGGAAGACCTTGAGCTCCGCCTCTGACAGCTTCTTCGCCTGGTGGGTCATGTTGCGAGCTTCGACGCCCGGCCCGAGCGTCCAGCCCTTGAC
>JBBSCI010000110.1:0-10492 GCA_038250445.1 Candidatus Limnocylindrales bacterium
CGGCACCCGCGGCGTCGCCACCGACTGGTCGGTCGAGTACGGCGCCACGACCGCGTACGGCGAGACGCTCGCCGGCGGCTTGCGTGCCGATCTCGACAACCTCGACGCCGAAGGCGAGCGCGGCCAATTCTGGGAGCGGCTCGGCGACCTCCCGACGAGTGAGCTGTGGGAGGCCCACCAGCGCCAGAAGCTCGAGCTGGCGATCTTCGCGCGGCGGCGGCTGCGCAACCAGTTCGCACGCCACGGCGAAGCCCCGGCCGTCCTCGATGCCCTCGAATCGGCGCTCGAACCTGAGATCCTGACGATCGGCTTCGCCCGCCGGTTTGCGACCTACAAGCGGGCCGGTCTGCTGTTCAGCGACATCGACCGGCTGGCAAGGCTGCTGTGGAACGAGAAGCGACCGGTTCAGATCGTGTTCGCCGGCAAGGCCCATCCGGCCGATCGACCGGGCCAGCAGGTGATCCAGCAGATCTTCACCCGTTCTCGCTCCGAGCAGCTCCGCGGCCGGGTCTTCATCCTCGAGGACTACGACATGCGGATGGCCCGCTACCTCGTTGCCGGGGTCGACATCTGGCTCAACAACCCGCGCCGGCCGCTCGAGGCGTCGGGGACGAGTGGGATGAAAGCGGGGGCGAACTGCGTCGTCAACGTCAGCGTGCTCGACGGCTGGTGGGACGAAGGTTTCACGGGCGACAACGGCTGGGCGATCGGCGCCCGTGAGGCGAATCCTGACGAAGGTGCGCAGGACTGGGCCGACGCCCAGGACCTCTACCGGATCCTCGAAGAGGAGGTCGTGCCGCGCTACTACGAGCGCGATACCAAGGGCCTGCCGAACGAATGGGTGGACGCCATGCGCCGCTCGATGGGGTCGGTGATCTGGCGATTCTCGACGACCCGGATGCTCCACGACTACGTCGAGCGGATGTACCTGCCAGTCAGCGAGGGTCTCGACGGTTCGGAGGCGACGGAAGGGGCGGAGGTCGACGGACTCGACGCCGACGCGCCAGCCGAGGCGGCCCAGCGCGGCATGCCGTCCATCAAGGGCTCGGTCGAGCCGTAGGATCCACCGCGCAAGTCAGCCGTCGACGAGGACCGCTCCGCCCATCGCTGGCAGCACGAGGGCCCCGCCGCCGTCGGTGATCCGGCCGCCGGTGATCCCAGGTAGCACGAGCTGGCGAAGGCCGCCGGCGCCGCCGGCCGACCCGAGGACGAGCTCCACCGGCCCGTCGCCCGCGTTGACGGCGACGATCGCCCGCCGTCCACCCGCCAGCCTCGAGATCGCGACCGACCGATCGCCCGCCTCGGCGACACTGACCTCGCCGCTGCGAAGGGCATCGTGGCTGGCGCGTGCCTGAAGCGCCGCCCGGACGAGGGCCCGGGTCTCGGCGGCGGTCGGGTCGACAGTCGCACCCGCCTCCGGGTACGCCCGCCGGCAGTCCGGATCGGTCGCCCCTTCCATCGCAAGTTCATCGCCGTAGTAGATCGACGGGGCGCCGGGCAGCGTCAGCAGGAGGAGCGTCGCCAGGCGAAGTCGGGCGGGGTCTCCGCCCAGAACCGTCCGGGCCCGCGGCGTGTCATGGCTGCCGAGGAGGTTGAACTGGGCGGCAATCACACCCGGCTCGTACGCCGACATGAGGTGCTCCAGCCGGGCCCCAAAGCGCCACCCGTCCATGGCCACCAGCCCTCTGCGGTAGTTCGCCTGGCCGGTGATCACCTCGGTGTCGAGCTGGTCGCCACCGACGAAGCCGAGGATCGCCATCGTCAACGGATAGTTCATGAGGGCGTCGAAGCGATCGCCGCGCAGCCAGTTCGGCGCTTCGTCCCAGATCTCGCCGAGCAGATAGGCCTCGGGGTTGACAGCCCGGACCCGCTGGCGGAATTCGGGCCAGAACGTCTCGTCCTCGATTTCCTGCGGGACGTCGAGCCGCCACCCGTCGATTCCGAAACGGAGCCACTGCTCGGCGACGCCGAACAGGTATTCGCGGACGTCTCTGTGCTCGACGCGGAGCTTCGGCAGCGACGGGATCCCCCACCAGGCCCGGTAGCCTGTCCGGACATGGGTCCCATCCCGCCAGCCAATGGGATAAGCGTCGATGCCACGCTGGCCGTCGAGGACGTCCGGATCGAGGTAGAACCAGTCCCGGTAGGGCGAATCGAGACCCGCCTCGATGACGTGCTGGAACGGCCAGAACCCGCGACCGGAGTGGTTGAAGACACCGTCGAGGATCACTCGAATGCCCCGGGCGTGGGCAGCGTCGAGCAGCTCCCGGAACGCTGTCTCACCGCCGAGGAGCGGATCGACCTCAAGGTAGTCGTACGCGTTGTAACGATGATTCGACGTCGCGCTGAAGATCGGGTTGAGGTATAGCGCGGTGATCCCGAGGTCGGCCAGCTCGTCGAGCCGCTCGGCGAGACCGAGTAGATCGCCGCCTTTGTAGCCAGCCTGGGTCGGCGGCGCGTCCCACGGTTCGAGCGGTCCAGGCTTCAGAACCCGCGGGCTCGCTGCGAACCGGTCGGGAAAGACCTGGTAGAAGACGGCGTCGCGGACCCAGGCGGGCGGATTGATCGGCACGAAGACCTCGATTGCTCAGGGTTGGCGGACGATGGCGGCGGCCGAGGACCTCAGTCTGACCCCGATCACCTCGTTGCTGAGCGGGCGCCGGTCCTGTCGACGCCCGGACGCTGCGTAGCAGAGTCGCCCTCGGAACGACAATAGTGTTGAATCGAATTCCCCACCCGGCCCCGTCGTGCAGCAAGGAAGCGGACTTTGTCCCGTCGCATCTCCCTCGCGCTGACGCTCCACAACCACCAGCCTGTCGGCAATTTCGGCTGGATCATTGCGGAGACCTACAAGCGCGCCTACCTGCCGATGCTCGAGTCCCTCGAACGCCACCCCGGCGTCCAGCTCGCCCTCCACTACAGCGGTCCGCTGCTCGACTGGATCGCCGCGGAGCGGCCCGAATTCATCGATCGCCTCGGGCGGCTCGTCGCACGCGGCCAGGTCGAGATCGTCGGTGGTGGCTGGTACGAGCCAGTTCTCGCCGCCCTGCCCGAGCGCGACAGGGTCGGCCAGCTCGTCCGGATGGCCGATGAGGTCGAGCGGCTCTTCGGTGTCCGACCGCGCGGCGCCTGGCTGGCGGAACGGGTCTGGGAGCCGGACCTTCCGACGTCGTTGATCACCGCCGGCTACGGCTGGACGGTCCTCGACGACGCCCACTTCCGGGCGGCGGCCATCCCTGAAGAGGCACTCTGGGGTCCATACACGACCGACGACCAGGGCAAGATCCTGACCGTCTTCGGGACCGAGCAGGGCCTCCGTTACCGGATCCCGTTCGCCGAGGTCGACGACGTCATCGGCTACCTGCGCGACCACGCCACCGAAGCCGGCGACCTCGTCGGGACCATGGGCGACGACGGCGAGAAGTTCGGCGGCTGGCCGAAGACATTCGATCATTGCTGGGGCAAGACCCGCTGGGTCGACGACTTCTTCACTGCGCTCGAGGCGAACCGCGATTGGCTGACGACGGTCACCCCGTCCGATTGGCTCGACGGGCACGGCCCGATCGGGCGGGTCTACCTGCCGACGGGCTCGTACGCGGAAATGGGCGAATGGGCCCTGCCCGCCGACGAGGCCCTCGCTTTCGCCCGGGCCGTCCGCGAGGCCAAGCGTGCAGGGCGCCCGGAGGCGCGCTGGCTGCGCGGCGCCATCTGGCGCAATTTTCAGGTCAAGTACCGCGAGATCAACGACCTCCACAAGCAGATGCTCCGAGTCAGCGATCTCGTCGAGGCGATGCCACGGAGCAGCGGCCGGGACGTCGCGCGCGACCACCTGTACGCCGGCCAGTCGAATGACTGCTATTGGCACGGCCTGTTCGGTGGGATCTACCTGCCGGATCTTCGTGTCGCCGCGCTTCGTCGCTTGATCGCCGCCGAGGACATCGCCATCGGCGGTCCCGGCGCCCCGATCGAGTCCGGACTGCTCGTCGACCTCGATCTCGATGGGCGGGCGGAGGCCCTGCTCGTCGACGACGGCCAGATCGTCGGGGTGAAGCTCGACGAGGGAGCGGGGATCGGTCGCTGGGACCTCCGCGCCGCGGCGCATCCGATGGTCGCCGTGATGCGCCGTCGGCCGGAGGCCTACCACGCGAAGCTCCGGGACTACGATCGCAAGGCCGCAGCGCATGTCGGCGGGTCGGAGCCAGAGGAGCCGGCATCGATCCATGACATCGTCATGGCCAAGCAGGAGGGGCTGTCGGAGAAGCTCCACTACGACCAATACGAGCGCCGTTCGGCACTGGTCCGCCTCCTTGCGCTTTCGACGACAGCGGCCGAGTTCGACGACGGCAACGCCCGCGACCTCGTCCCAGCCATCAATGGACCGTGGTCGCTGGAGTCGGTCGGTCCGGACCACGTGGCGGCATCGTTCACGGGCGGGCCTGTCGACATTCGCAAGACGATCCGACTCGGCGGCGAGCGACTCGATCCGAAGCTCGCCGTCGAGGTCGAACTGGTCAACACGTCCGACGCTCGGCTCGATGCGCTGCTCGGCATCGAGTTCGCGATCATGCTGCTGGGTGGCGGCCACAACCCGGCGGCCTTCCACGAGATCGACGGGCGCCGGATCGCTCACGATGAGCGGCTCATAGTCCCCAACGTGCGAACCCTGAGGTCGGGCAACGAGCAGATCGGCGTTGGCCTCGAGACGGCATTCGATGTGCCGGTCGACGCCTGGATCGCCCCGATCGAGACCATCTCGAACTCCGAGGGCGGCTTCGAGCTCGTCTACCAGGGCAGTGCCGTGCTGCTCGTCCACCCGATTTCGCTGGCCCCAGGGGAGAGCACATCGCTCCGGGTCGAGCAGCTCGTGACGGTCACCGTCGCGGTCCCGGACGCGGAGGCCGCAGTGCGTCCGTGACCCGCGGTCGCCTCGCCGTCCACGCCCACTTCTACCAGCCGTCGCGGATCGATCCCTGGACCGGGTTGCTGCCGGAAGAGCCGTCGGCGGCGCCGTTCCACGACTGGAACGAGCGAGTGGACGCGGAGTGCTACCGGCCGAATGCCCAGCGCGGCAATCTCGAGACGGTCTCATGGGACCTCGGTCCGACGCTGGCTTGGTGGCTCGCGGCTAACCATCCGCCCACATTCAGCGCCTTCGTGACCGCCGCGGCTCGCCGCAACGCGATGGCCCAGGCCTTTCACCATTCGATCCTGCCGCTGGCGTCGGCCGCCGACCGCCGGACCGAAATCCGCTGGGGCCTCCGCGAGTTCGAGTTCCGTTTCGGCTACCGACCCGCGGGGCTCTGGCTGCCAGAGACGGCAGTCGATCTTCCGACACTGCGGATGGCCGCCGAAGAGGGCGTCCGCTACACGATCCTCGCCCCGTGGCAGTCGGCGGATCCGGGCGTCGACACCCGTCGGCCGTATCGCGTCGAACTCGGCGATGGGCGGTCGATCGTCGTCGTGTTCTACGACGCCGGCCTCTCGACCGCCGCCTCGTTCGAGCCGGAGGCGACTACGGACGCGGATCGGTTCGCCCGAGAGCGGGTCGCGGCGCGCCTCAGCGGTGACATGCCGGCTGGCGAGGCGCCGCTGGCGGTCATCGCTACCGACGGCGAGCTTTACGGTCACCACCTCCAATTCCGCGACCTGTTCCTCCAGCGCCTGACGTCGCCGGACCCGGGCATGCCGGATCGCGGGTTCGAGGTGGTCGCGCTCTCAACGGCCGTCGCCGAGCCGCCGGACCGACCGTTCCCCACCGTCCGGATCGCGGAGCGGACGTCGTGGAGCTGCCATCACGGGGTGGCGCGCTGGTACGCGGAGTGCCCCGATGCGGCCGACGGGCGCTGGAAGGGCCCGCTTCGGGCGGCATTCGAACGGCTCGCCGGTGGCATCGATGTCGCGACCGAATCGCTGTTCGAACGCTTGCCCGGGGCACCCGACCCGTGGCTGCTTCGTGATGCCTGGGTGGATGTCGTGGTTGGGGCCACGACGGCCGAAGCGTTCGTCGCGCAGCGTGCGCCGTCGGTCGTGGCCGACGAAGACCGCCAGAGGTTGATCAGTGTTCTCGAGGCCCAGCGCTGGCGGCTCGCGATGTTCGCGAGCGACGGCTGGTTCTGGGACGACCCGATCCGGCTCGAGACCCGGCAGGTGCTGCGCGCGGCGGCGAGGGCCGTCAGGATCATCGACGAGGTCGCAGGCACGTCGCTGGAACGCCGGCTGGTGGGCGATCTGTCGCTGTTCGTCTCGCCGTCGCGAGGGATCGACGGTGTCGAGATCTACCGCATCGCTCTCGCCGATCTCGGTCCACTCGGGGTGTCCTGGCCGTAGAGCCGGCTGGAGCGCCTGCGTAAGGATCCTTTAGCAATCCTTACCAGCGCCTCTGTGGACATGGGCGGCCGATCAGCCGACGATCATCCTGCGCGGGCCATATGGCTCGCCCGTTCCGGCCACCTGCCGGACGCGCTGACGGCGCGATTTCCCACGATGCACCATGACATTCGGCTTCTTCAACACCCTCAGGACCTTCGGGCTGCTGGCCGCCCTCGGCGGGCTGCTCGTGTTTGTCGGCGGCCTGCTCGGAGGGCGCGACGGCATGGTCATCGCGCTCCTGTTCGCGATCGCGATGAACGGGTTCGTGTACTGGAAGAGCGACTCGCTTGCCCTTCGCGCGAACGGCGCCCGCGCGCTCGCACCGGGCGAGCTGCCGCGCCTGCGGTCAATCGTCACCGACCTCGTCGCCCGCGCCGGCATCCCGATGCCGCGGCTCTACATCATTGAGCGACCCGAGCCCAATGCCTTCGCGACCGGTCGCGATCCGGAGCACGCGGCCGTAGCGGTGACGACGGGGATCCTCGAGATCATGGACGAGCGGCAGCTGGCCGGCGTCCTCGCCCATGAGCTTTCGCACGTCAAGAACCGCGACACCTTGGTCGGGACGATTGCCGCGACGATCGGTGGCGCGATCAGCTTCCTTGCCCAGATGGCGCAGTTCCAGATGATCTTCGGCGGCCGCGACGACAACCGCGGCGGCGGCCCGGGTGCGCTGATCGCGATCATCCTGGCCCCGATCGCCGCCCTGATCATCCAGCTGGCGGTCTCACGCGGTCGAGAATACGGCGCCGACGCATCGGGGGCGGCCCTCACCGGCGATCCCGAGGCACTTGCCCAGGCGCTCGAGCGGCTCGAGGCGGCAAACAGCCAGAACGGGCTTCGGGCGCGCCTGTCGCGATCGCTCCCCGGGTCGCGTGGTCGCGTCCCCGCGTCTGCCCCCGCGGCGAATCCGGCGTTCGCCCACCTCTACATCGTCAATCCGCTGTCCGGACAAAGCCTCGGCGGCCTGTTCTCGACCCATCCGCCGATCGCGGAGCGAGTCCAGCGACTGCGCGAGATGACCCCTCGGGGAGCGCGCCGGGTCGCTTGACCGGCAACCACGGACGAGAGCCCCCGAGAATCAGTCAGCCCGTGGCCTGCGCGCCACGGGCTGACTGGAGATTCGCCGGATGACCGGCGAGGTGAGGACAGGGTCAGGACAGGCCGATCGGCTCCGACGGTTTGCGCGGATCCGACGATGATGCGCTCGAGTCGACGCCCGCCTGCGACAGCGCCATGCCGAGCACGGCCAGGAGCAGAATGACGACCAACACTTCTAGACCAGCCAATTCAAGCTCCTTTCTTGGTATAGTTGATTAGGCCAAATCGGATCGTAACTTGGACTAGAGTACTGTGTCAACTGATCAATTCGGGTCATTTTCGGCTCCCCAGTCGGGCTCGGGAAGCGAGCTCGACGTCGAGCGCGGTTCCGATGTCCCGATCTCGACCCAGATCTACTGGCAGCTCGCCTACCAGATCGATTCCGGCAGGCTCCTGCCCGGCGCTCGTCTCGCGCCGGTGCGCGAGTTGGGTGCTGCCCTCAGAGTGAACCCCAACACGATCCGAGCGGTCTACCGACGTTTGGCCGATGCCGGCTACGTCATGAGTCGACATGGCGCCGGAACGCACGTTGCCGACCGGCCTCCGGAACGGCGCGGCGCGGAAGCACTCGCCGGCATCGTCGCGGAGATGCTTCGCCGGGCGGCCCAGGCCGGCTTCACCGCCGACGAGGCAGCGGCTGCGGCCTTCGCCGCAGCAACGGAACGGAAACGACCGGGTACGACGGTCCAGGTCCTGTTCGCCGAGTGTACGAACGCCGACGCCGGGTACGACGCTGCCCGGCTGGTTGATGCGTTCCCGGGCCAGATCGAGGCCGAGGGGACCCTCCTCGACGACCTGCCGGATCGGCTCGACCGATTCCACTACGACCTGGTCGCGACCACCACCTTCCACGCCGATGAGGCCCAGGCGCTCGTCCACGGCCGGGTCCCGGTCGTGGCGATGCTTGTCGGACCAGGCTATGTCGAGCTCGTCCATGAGATCGCGGGCCTGAAGGCAGGCACGCGCGTCGGGCTCGTCTGCGCATCCGAGCGCGGCGCAGAGAACATGGCCGAGACACTCGCCCTGTCGGGCACGACCGGGGTCGAGCTGCTCAACACGCCGATGAACGACGAGGAGGGCATCGCCCTCGTCGATCGGACGGCCGACATCATCCTTCTCTCGCGGGAGGCCATCACGAAGGGCCTCGCGGCGCGGTTCGAGCGGCCGGAGCGCATCCGTCAGTGGTCGTACGAGTTCGACCCGTCGGGCCTCGAATTCCTCCGACGGGCCGTCGAGCACGTGGTTGCCACGCGGCGAGCCGAGGCGGTCCCCGCCGGGGCGTGACATCCTGTCGGGATGCGGGAACTGCGCGTCGGCCGAACGTCGCGTAAGCGATACGACTTGGACGAGGCCCATCTCGGCCCCGAAGGCGAGGTGCTCGTCGACGAGTTCGCCGCGGCGCGGCGCCTGGCGGCCCGACTGAACGAACGCGCGGGCGGGGGAGCCCCGAGCGCGCATGCCGGTGAGATCGTCGCCCTCGGCCTCCTCCACGAGATCGGTCACGCGCTGATCGACAACTACGAGCGGGAGGTCCGGCCGAATGTTTTCGCCGAGGCGCTCACGGGCCTCGATGAGCAGCTCGGCCGCCGCAGCGTCGACGACGTCCTGAACCGCCTGGCGAAGGAGTTCGGTGCCGAGCCGGACCGGCCCGACCTCCTCGAGTCGCTCCTCCTCCTCGACGTCGCCGCCCAGAACCCGGCAAGCCAGCCACTTCATCCGCTCGTCGACCCGGGGCCTGTCGCCGCCGCAAAGGCATACCCAGCGCTCACGAAGGGGATCGACGGCCTGTTCCGCGACGACGGGGCCGACGGGGCCGACGGCGCCGACGGCGACGGCGAGACGCTGCTCGACCTGCTGCGCGCGCCTGCCCGCCACTCGCCGACGTCGCTTGCCGGTCAGCTGCGCTACGCCCGCGAACGCTGGGGCAGCATCCTCCCGCCGGCTCTTGCCGCCCGCCTCGTCGCCGGCGAGGATCTCCTGGCCGAGGAGGAGCGCGGCCTCCACCTGCGCTTCGGTGGCGGTGGCGGCCCGGCAAAGGCCGAGGCGCCATCGTTCGTCGGCGCGGAGGCCGAGCCCGAGCGGTTCAGCACGGACCGCGAGTGGATGCCGCGCCTGGTGCTTGCCGCGAAGAGCACGTATGTCTGGTTGGATCAGATGTCGCGACGGTACGGCCGCGAGATCCGGACCCTGGACGCGATCCCCGATGAAGAGCTGGACGCGATGGCCCGTCGCGGGATCAGCGGCCTCTGGCTCATCGGGCTGTGGGAGCGGTCGAAGGCATCCGAGACGATCAAGCGCTGGCGCGGCAATGCCGACGCCGTCGCCTCGGCGTATTCCCTCGACGACTACCGGATCGCCGACGACCTGGGTGGCGATGCCGCTCACGCGAACCTCCGCGATCGAGCCACAATTCGAGGGATCCGGCTCGCGTCGGACATGGTGCCAAATCACATGGGGATCGATTCGCACTGGGTGATCGACTACCCGGATCGGTTCATCTGGGTCCCGGAACCGCCGTTTCCCGCCTACGCGTACGTGGGCAAGAACCTGTCCACCGATGAGCGCGTCGAGATCCGCCTCGAGGATCACTACTGGAACGACACCGATGCCGCTGTCGTGTTCGAGCGCCGCGACCGGGCGACCGGCGACGTCCGCTACGTCTACCACGGCAACGACGGGACGAGCTTCCCGTGGAACGACACGGCCCAGCTCGACTATCTCAAGGGCGACGTCCGCGAGGCCGTCATCCAGACGATCCTCGAGGTCGCCCGCCGTTTCCCGGTGATCCGGTTCGATGCCGCGATGGTCCTCGCCAAGCGCCACATCGAGCGCCTGTGGTGGCCGGAGCCGGGAGGCGGCGGGGCCATCCCCTCGCGCAGCCAGTACGCGATGACGAAGGCGGCGTTCGATGCGCTGATGCCACACGAGTTCTGGCGCGAGGTCGTCGATCGAGTAGCCGCGGAGGCCCCGGACACGCTGCTGCTCGCCGAGGCGTTCTGGCTAATGGAGGGCTATTTCGTCC
>JBBSCI010000111.1:0-10296 GCA_038250445.1 Candidatus Limnocylindrales bacterium
CTGGGCTGAACGCTAGGGCTGCCTCGAGGGGATCGGTTCGGTCAGGAGCTCCGTGAGCCGGCCGATCTGGGCAGCAGTCAGGCCATTGGCGGCCAGGAAGGCTGCTGCGCCACCGTGACGGAGGCGAAGGTGGTCGAGCGCGCCGAGCATGTACTCCGGCGCGCAATCGATCGCGATCGGCCCGCTCCGCCAATCCTCGAGCCCGGCAATCCGGCCGTCGCCTTCGAACGAGGCGGCGGACATCGCGTAGTCGGCGGCGACGACGTCGGCCGGGACGCCGACCGCCGTGAGGACGATCGCGATCGCGAGACCCGTCCGATCGACCCCCGCGGCGCACGTGACCAGTGCAGGCAGGCCGTCTGGCCGGCTGAGCGCCGCGGCGACGCCGGCAAGCTGGGCTCCGCGATGGTCGATGATCCGCCGATAGGAGCCTGCGAGGCCGCCGATCGGCGACGGTCGCGGGTCGCGGACTGGCAGGTTGACGTACGTGATATCGAGCGAATCGCGGAAGACGCTCGGCGACTCCTCGGCTTCCGTGGACCAGCGCAGGTCGATCGCCTGGCAAACGCCGAAGGCGTAGAGCGTCGCCTGGGATGCC
The DNA here is from genome assembly GCA_038250445.1 of Candidatus Limnocylindrales bacterium. Taxonomy (GTDB): domain Bacteria; phylum Chloroflexota; class Limnocylindria; order Limnocylindrales; family CSP1-4; genus CF-46. Next base: position 599 of record JBBSCI010000111.1, read on the forward strand.
GCCGGAAGCTGGTCGAGCGCGTCGGCGCGGAGCAGGGTCTGCCACCGGGTCTGCCGCCCGTCGCCGGCCGGGTAGCCTCCGACGTCACGCAGATTCCGAGTGCCCGCGAGCCGAATCCAGCGCTCCCGCCGGGAGGGTGGGGGAGTGGACGACATCGACCCGGAGCCTAGCCGATTTACCCTGCGACCAACCGGCTACCCTCCGTGGATGGAGGAGCGAATCCTCGGCGCGACGGGTCTGAGGGTCAGCCCGATCGGCCTTGGACTGGCCGCCGTCGGTCGGCCGGCCTACATCAACCTCGGCCGCGAGGAGGATCTGGGCGGCGATCGGACGGTCGATGCACTTCGGCGCCGGACCCACCAGCTGCTCGACACGGCGATGGCGGCGGGCGTCGGCTACATCGATGTCGCCCGATCTTATGGCCTGGCCGAATCGTTCCTCGGCTCGTGGCTCGGTCGGCTGCCGACCGGCGCGCCGGTCCAGACGGTTGGGTCGAAGTGGGGCTATACGTACGTCGGCGACTGGCGACTTGACGCGCAGGTCAACGAGATCAAGGACCATTCGCTCGCCGCGTTCCGGCGCCACTGGTCGAGAGCCTGGCCATCCTCGGCGACCGACTGGCGCTCTACCAGGTCCATTCGGCGACCCTGGAGAGCGGCGTCCTCGAGGACCGCGAGCTCCTCGCCGAGATGGCCGCGCTGCCCGAGCGACGGATCGCGGCCGGCCTCTCGGTCAGCGGTCCCCGCCAGGCCGACGTCGTCAGGCGGGCCCTCGAGATCCGCGTCGACGGCCGTTCGCCGTTCGGGTCCGTCCAGGCGACATGGAACGTCCTCGAACCGTGCGTCGGGGAGGCGCTTGGCGAAGCCCATGACGCGGGCTGGGGCGTGATCGTCAAGGAGGCGCTAGCGAACGGACGCCTCGCCCAGCGCGAGTCATCTCCGGATGCGCTCGCCGCGATGGCCGACCGCCACGGGGTGATGCCGGACGCCGTGGCGATCGCCGCCGTGCTCGCCCAGCCGTGGGCGGACGTCGTGCTGTCCGGTGCCGTGACCGAGGCGCAGCTCTCCAGCAACCTCGCGTCGCCCGAGGTGACGCTCGACCCCGGCGAGCTCGACGAGCTGCGCGCGCTCGCCGAGCCGGCCGACGCCTACTGGAAGGCGAGAAGCGCCCGAGCCCGGGAGTGATCGCAGCCAGGCCTCAGAGGAGCCGCAGCCCGACCAATTGGCGGCGCAGGGACGGCGCGTCGATGAACCGGATCGTGATCATCCCGAGAGCTGCCGCCGCTCGGACGTTCGTCTCCGAGTCGTCGATGAAGACCGTCGTCGCCGGGTCGAGATCGTGGCCCTCGAGCAAACGGCGGAAAATCCGCGGGTCCGGCTTGGCGATCTTGAGGTCGCCGGAAACGACGATTTCCTCGAACCAGTCGAGGAACGGGTAGCGGGGCCGGGCAATCGGAAACGTCTCGCCCGACCAGTTGGTGATCGCGAAGAGTCGAAGGCCCGCCGCCCGGAGATCCCCGAGGATCGCGACGGTGGGAGCGATCGCATCCCCCAGCGTCTCCTGCCAGCGGTGCCAGTAGGCAGCGATCAGCTCGCGCCGCTCGGGATGCTCCCGTGCGAGGCTCTCGATCGCCTCCGCCCAGGGCCGCCCCGCGTCCTGCCGGCCGTTCCACTCCGGGGTGACGACCTCGACGAGGAACGCTTCCATCGCCGCCTCGTCATCGAAGAGCTTGCGATAGAGATACCGCGGGTTCCAGTCGATCAGGACGCCGCCGAGGTCGAAGATGACGGCGGCCGGCCGCATCGCGTCGGGCGGGTCGAGATTGGCGGGCGGCATCGCCCCGAGGTTACCCCCCGACCAATAGGGGATGCGACGCCAGCTGCCCGCGAATTGGCGGCTTGCTTCCCGAACGCCGGGACCTCAAATCGCCGCGTCTCCTCGGTGAGACCGCGTCGGGTGACCACCTGCATCCCGCCCGCCGCCAAGCCCGCACGGATCGTTCCGTTTCGTTCGAACTATCTCGACTCTAGGAATCGGGGCCGATCATTCCAGCGAAACGGAACGATCTGGTCGCAAGTGCCGGAGCGGCCCTCCGAATCCTGACGGGTCAGCGCGCGCCTGCGACCCGCCAGGGCCGGTGAAACGGCGACGGAGCATCGTCCAAGTCTCGACGACCAACTCACCGGCCTTAGCCGGAGGACTACAGATAGCAGTCCCGACCGCCCGGCGCCGCGCTACGCGGCGCTGACGCCCTTTGGCGGCTTCAGATGGGGCTTGATCCGCGCTTCGAGCTCCGGCTTCGGCATGGCGCCGACGATCCGATCGACGACCGTCCCATCGCGCATCACGATCATCGTCGGGATGCTCCTCGCGTCGTACTTGACCGCCAGGTCCTGGTTCTCGTCGACGTTGACCTTGACCACCTTCAGCCGCCCGGCGTACTCGCGGGCGAGCTGCTCGAGCATGGGGCTCACGATCCGGCACGGCCCGCACCACGGCGCCCAGAGGTCGACGACGACCGTGGGCGAGGCCCGGGTCTCGACCTCGAACGTCGACGAGTCCGCGTCGACGAGCCAGGGCAGCGGCTTGCCGCACTTGCCGCAATGCGGTGCGCCGCGTTCGCTTGGAGTGATCCGGTTCTTCGTCCCGCAGTTCGCGCAGGTCAGGATCGAAGCCATGGCCACAGACTACGCCTCGGAGGCCGCATTCACCGATATCGAGACGAAGCCGCTATGAGCAGTTGATACTGTGATGGAGCCGGGTCAGAGCAGCCCGGTGTGCGAGGGAGGGTGCGATGGCGTGGCCGCCGCGCGAACGGATCGGATGGGGGGTCCTCGGCGCCCTCGCCGCTGGCCTCTTCTCGATCTGGATGTTCTTCTTTCCCGACCTGATCCCCAAGTATTTCGCCTGGGACGTCCATCCCCGTTATGCCCAGGCATTCATCGGAGCCGGCTACCTCTTCCGGACGTTCTTTTTCCTGTATGCGGCTCGCCAACCGGACTGGATCCGCCTGCGCTGGATCGTCTGGGGCAATCTCGCGTTCACCGGGACGCTGCTGCTCGCGACGTACTGGCACGCTGACCAGTTCAACTGGAATCCGCTCCAGACGCCGTTTGCCCACATCTGGATCGTCCTCTACATCTTCGAACCGGTCACGATGCTCTACCTGCTGCCGCGCGGCATCATGCGGGCCGAAGCGCCGGCGACCGGTGGCCCGCTCCTCCGGCCCTTCAAGGCCTTCCTCATCCTCGTGACCGGCCTGCTGCTGATGAACGGCCTGCTGCTCGTGATCAACCCGGAGTTTGCGGCGACGCGCTGGGCATGGGAGCTGAACCCGCTCGACGCGCGAATGGTCGCCGCCTGGTTCATGGGCTGGTCATTCTGGTGCGGGACGATGGCGTTCGCGGGCGACTGGGACGAGATCCGCTCCGGCGCGGCGCTCTTCATCCTCAACGGGCTGGCGCTGCTCGTCACGATCCCGATCTTCCGAAATGAATTCCTGGGCGGTCGCGGGACGCCGATCGGTTACGCCGCCGCGCTCGGGTTCATGACCGTGCTGATGATCGTTTTCTACGTCCTCCAGGATCGCCGCCGCCCGGCTCGCCGCTGACCTTCGCCCACCAGGCCTCGATTGCGGCAGCCACGTCTCCGGGGGCGTCCTCGTCGATGAACTGGCCGACCCGCTCGAGGTGGACCGTCGGCGCGGCGGGGAACAGCGCCTGCCAGCGGGCGAGATCCGCGTCGGTGAAGCCGCGATCCGAATCCGGCCACAGGATGAGCGCGGGCTTATCGGCCAGCTTCGCCATGTTCCCCTCGACCTCGCGGATGTAGGCCTTGCCGGCAGCGATCTCGCGCGGGAACACCCGCATGATGTGGCGCCGCCCGGGCGGGAACGGTCCTTCGTAGGCGGCCCGCTCGACATCGGTCAGCTTGCCGCGCTTGAGATTGAGCGGCAGATACAGCCGGAGCATCAGGTTGAGGCGATCGACGAGGAGCGGGCTGAGCGGACCGCCCATCAGGGCGGAGAACAGGCGGACCGACACGCGATTGATCTGCCACGCCCACGTGTTGCCGATCACGAGCGCCCGAACCAACTCTGGTCGGCGGCCCGCGAAGCCGAGCCCGATCGGACCGCCCCACGCGTAGCCCGCGACGATCAGGTCCGTGACCCCGAGCCGATCGACGAGCGACTCGATGACCCTCGACTGCGAGCTCGGCCGGAAGTCGAATCCCGGAGCCTCCTGTGACAACCCGAAGCCCGGGTAGTCGGGCGCGATGCAGCGGAAGGTGTCGCGCAGCTGGAGGACGACGTCGCGCCAGCCGAACGACCAGCTCGGGTTGCCGTTCAGGAGCAGGATCGGCGGCCCCGAACCCTCGTCGACGTAGTGGACGCGATGCCCGTCGATGTCGGCCCAGTGGTCGGCGAACGGGTAGAGGTCGCCCGGCACCCAGGCCGGGCGGTCGTTTGTCACGTGCTCTCCGGATGCCACGCCGCGAAGTGGTTCCGGTGGGCCTCGGTGTAGGCGCCTTCGCGGTAGAACTTGTCGTAGAACGCCGTGTCGATGTGGTGCGCCTGGAACGCCATCAGCGTTCGGAACGGGCCGTAGTTCCCCGGGAACTGGCCGTAGTGGTCCATGACCCAGTTGCAATACGCGATTACCGCGGCGATGTTCGCCTCGGTGTACGGCGGAATCGCGGATTGGACCGTCGCGGGATCGCGAAAGGCCGTATGGGCCTCGTCGCGGAAGAATCCCTTCCCCGGCGCGAACTTGTCGTCGACGAAGGCCCGGACTGCGGCCTCCATCGTCGGATAGTAGGGGACGGTGTAGGGCTTGAAGAGCGGCTTGCCGTCCTTTTCCAGATTCACCGCCTGCGGGATGGCGACGTCCTTGCCGAGCAGCCGCATCAACAGAGTCCCGAGGATTCCCTGGTGCGTGATCTGCGAGAACCGCCGCTCACGCATCTCGAAGCCGAGCGACTGCAGCCACGCGAAGCGATGGGCGCCGTAATGGGGGAAGCCGCCGAGGCCGAGCGCCTCGGTGGCGAGGGCGATGTTCTGGATCATCAGCCCCTGCTCGAAGCCGCAGATCTCGAGCGCGTACGTCTCGATCTCGTCGATCGTCCCGACCCGCCCGTCCTTGACGTCGTCGTAGAGGTGGCCGCCGTTCGATCGGCCGAACTTCGAGATGCCGGCGGGCCGCAGGAACCGGTCCTTGTCGTCGTGGAAGAAGAACGCGAACTGCTCACCGACCGCGGCGAACAGGATCGTCATGTAGAGCCCGGTGACATCGGTGACCGGCACGAAGTGCGTCGTGCCAGGCACGTTCGACGACCACTTGTTGAACGGCGGTGTGAACGGCAGGACGCGCGGGATCTCCGTCCGGCCGTCGGCGATCTTGATCCGGCTCGCCTCGTAGATCTCAGTGTAGCGGCGCTCGCGGCCCATCGCCGCGAGTCGGTCGAACTCATCTGGCGGGAGATCGTTCGGCCGGGGCATCAGGTAGGTCCCATCCTCGCTCGTGACGGCGAGCGTCGCCGTGGCAACGGCGTCGGCGCTCGAATGCGTCCGGCCGACGATCCCCATCATGATCTGGCCGCCGCCGGTCTCCGGCCCCGCCGCCGGCTGGTATGGCAGCTCGCCGAACACCCGACCGGTGACCCCGGCACCCGCCCACACGAGGAGTGCCTGCTCGTCGAGGCTGAGCGGCACCGGTTGCTCCGTGCTCTTGTACGAGAAGGCACCACCCTGGAGGTTGTTGCCGAGGGCAAATCGCCTCGCGCGGCGGCGGGTCATGATGTCGAACAGGCCAGCCTCCGCGACATCCTTCAGACCGCCCGGTCCCGTGGACTTGGTCGGTGGATCCATCGTTGCCATGTCACGCTCCCCGTCGGCCGGCGGCCGTCCCGCAAATCGCGCGCTGGATGAGTTGGCAGCTCGAACCCTAATTGACGAACGTCTGTCCGGCGTCTAAGCCGGGGCCGCTACCTCCGCCACATCGGCCAGATCGGCGCCGGCCGTGCGGGCATCCGCGGCGAACGATGCGAGGGCCTCGTTGGATGTCGTCGAGGCGCGGATCATCGTGATGACCCGGTCGACGCCGACATCCCTGTAGGAGGCCAGCTGATCGACACGAGCCTGGCCAGCCGGGGCGACGTTGCCCTGCCAGATGTGCACCGACAGCCGGAGCGACGCCGGGTCCCGGCCGATCTCCTCGCAGCGGCTCCGGATCACCGGCAGTGCCTCGGCGATCTCGTCTGGCGCCATGCCGTCGACGTTCAGCTCGTCGGCGTGCTTGGCGGCAAGGCGCCAGGTGACGTTCGGGCCGTTGCCGCCGACCAGGATCGGGACGCGCGGCTTCTGGATCGGCTTCGGAACGTTGATGACGTCCCGAACGTGGGCGTGCTGCCCCTCGTACGTCGCGTGCTGATGCTTGTCGCCCGCGAGCATCCTCGTGATGACCTCAAGGTGATCGCCGAGGGCCGCAAGCCGCTCCTTTGTCTCCGGGAACCCGTAGCCGTAAGCGAGCCATTCGTCCTTCTTCCAGCCGGCCCCGATCCCGAGCTCCATCCGGCCGGAGCTGATCGTGTCCATCGTCGAGATCATCTTCGCGGTGAGTGCCGGATTCCTGAACGCGGTGCAGATGACGACGTGGCCGAGCCGCACCCGCGTCGTGATCGCGGCCAACGCCGACAGCGAAGTGAACGACTCGAACGTGATCTCATCGGTCGGGCGTGGGACGGTGTGGAAGTGGTCGAACACCCAGATCGACTCGAAGCCGAGCTCGTCGGCCTGCCGGGCGACCTCGGTCGTCCGGCGCCAGGCGTCGAGCGGCTCCCAGCCGTCGTACTCGCCCGTCCAACCCTGCGGAACGATGACCCCGACCTTCATTGGGCGAGTCCTCCTCTCATGGTGCGGCCCGGGCGACCAGGACCACGGTACCGTCGTCCGCCGTCGCCGGCAGGCCGTTGTAGCGGCCCTCGATCGAGACGTCGACGCCATCCACCTCGAGATCGGGCTTCGTCATCCGGCCGTATCGAGCGTGAGAATGGTCTCGCCGCCGAAGGCGAGCGCGCCGGCAACCTGGTACTCGTCGGCCGCACGCCAGGCGGCCGACCGGGATCACGACCCGAGCGGCGCCGTTGCGAAGAGGACGGAGAACTGCTTGCACCAGATGACGACGCTGCGGGCAGAGGTCGGATCGACGCCGAGCGGCACCTCGTAGTTCTGATTGCCCTTGTCGGCCTTCAGCGCGCCGAGTTCGACGACACCCTTCGCGTAGCCCTCCGCAGACGGCGAGAGGTAGACGAAGAGGTCCGGGCCGTTCCGAACCTCGAAGTCGGCGAGCCGCACGACGAAGACACCCGGAGATGTCTCGACCAGGTGGGCCGTGCCGCGCCCGAAGTGGAAGTCGTCGGCGCCGCTGAACGTGCCCGACCTGGCAAGTGGCGTGGCCGACGGCGACGGGGAGGGCGGCTCGGTTGCCGAAGCGGAGGGGAAGGTTGCAGGCGTGGCGGACGATGTCGGGCTCACGGTCGGTGTCGTGGCGGTGCCTCCGCCGGAGACGATCGGTGCGGGCTCGTCGATCGACTTCGAAAGCACGAGCGGCGAGGCGACGTACCAGGCGAGCGGAAGCGCGATCACCAGGCCCGGGATCAGGATCACCGCGGCCCTGCGCGGATGACGGCGGGTCGACGCCACCCAGCCGCGCCGCAGGGCGACGACGACGAGCGCGACGACAAGGACAACCGTGAGGACGCCGACGATCACCCGATTCGGGTAGATCACTGACGCAAATGTCCGTTCCAGGTCCCCGATCCACTCCATGCGATCTCTCCGTGCGGCAATGGTTTGCCGCGAGGATCGCGGGGTTGTACGTCAACCGTATGACGTCCGAAGAAAGCCCGACGATCGGTGATCGTCGGGCTGGGTTGATTCGGGGCGGGCCGCGGGTTACTCCGAGACGTACTCCCGCAGCTTGCGGCTGCGGGACGGGTGGCGGAGCTTGCGGAGGGCGTGCGACTCGATCTGGCGGATCCGCTCGCGGGTGAGACCGAACTCGTTGCCAACCTCCTCGAGCGTCCGTGGACGCCCGTCGTCGAGGCCAAAGCGGAGCCGGATCACGCGCTCCTCGCGGCCCTCGAGGCTGTCGAGGACGCGCGCCAGCTGCTCCTTGAGCATCTGGTCGGCGACCGCATCGAGCGGCGAGACCGCGTCCGGATCCTCGATCAGTGTGCCCAGCTCCGTGTCGCCCTCGTCGCCGATCGGCGTCTCGAGGGAGATCGGCAGGCGCCCGTAGCGACGGACCTCCTCGACCCGCTCGGGGGTGATCACCCAGCGCGGATCCTCGGACAGGGTTGCCGCGATCTCCTCGGCCGTGGGCTCGCGCCCGAGCTGGACCGTAAGCTCACGGGTTGCCCGAGTCACGCGCTGCATGGTCTCGACCATGTGGACCGGGATGCGGATCGTCCGCGACTGGTCTGCGAGGCCGCGTTGGATGGCCTGGCGAATCCACCACGTGGCGTACGTCGAGAACTTGAAGCCGCGCTGCCACTCGAATTTGTCGACGGCTCGGAGCAGGCCCGCGTTGCCTTCCTGAATGAGGTCCAGAAAGCCGAGTCCGCGGTTCATGTACTTCTTGGCGTTGGCGACGACGAGTCGAAGGTTGGCCGAGGTCAGGTGATCCCGGGCAGCCTTGCCCTTGTCGATGAGAATGCCGGTCGGCTCGTCGACGTCAGCCGGATGATGGCCGAGCTCCGCGAGGAGATCGACCTCGTGACCGGCTTCGATCCAGCGCCGGAGCGCCGGGATCGCGACCTCGTCGCGAGCCCAGGCGAGCATCGCCACGAGCGACTTCTCGTCGCGGAACGCTACCCGGCTGCCGACCTCGTGGACCCAGTCGAGGACCGCCAGGAAGGCGTCGGCGTCGAGCCTCTCGTTGTAGACCGCCCGGAGGTTCCGGGCGCGCTCGAGAAGCTCCTCCGCCGGGCCACCCTGGGCCTCCGATGCGGCGGCCGTGAAGCCGAAGCGGGGAGCGGTCACGAGGAGGTCGCCCGCCGAGTCGTCGGCGATGGCGCTGCGCACGATCCGATGAGCCTCTGCGCCAAATGGCAGGGCGTGCACCGGGTTCTTGGCGCGCGTCGTCGCCTCCGTCTCGTGGAGCGTCCACTCGTGGAGGTCGAGGATCGCCGTCCACGGCTCGGTCCGGATCCGGAGCCCGAGCTCGATCGCCTTGGCGAGGACGACTTCCTCCTCGGCCGTCAGGAGCGGTACCCGCGCGATTTCACGAAGGTAGAGCCGCGTCGAGTCCTCGATGTCGAGGGCGGCGTCCTCGGCGTCCGAGTCGACCTTCGGCGCCGGGGCGTCCGGAATCTTGTCGACGTCAGCCTCGAGCTCGATCTGGACGAGCTCCTCGACCGCCACGACGGGCGTCGCAGGAAGGATTTCTGTGGTTTCGGTGTTGTCGCTGAACTGGATCAAGGTGACTCCGCGCTTGCGTCGGCCGCGGCATGGCGACCCGCGACGACGCTGTTGAACAAACTGGCGACCGATCCGCCCCTCCGCCAGGGGATGGTTCGGCCCGCATACCGGCTCCGCCAGGTGCCGGACATACGTCGTGGGGGGGGGGGTGTGTTGAAACCAGCACAAACCCGAAAAAATAGCAGTATTGGGGACCAGACAAAACCACGAGAAAAAAAAA
>JBBSCI010000112.1:0-10186 GCA_038250445.1 Candidatus Limnocylindrales bacterium
GATGCCCCTTCCGGCCGCATAGTCGCTCGCCCGCCGGTAGAGCTCGAGGCTGATCGCGCGAATCCGCTCGGCGACCTCCCCGCCCGTGGAAAGGATCATCGTGTCGAAGCTGATGTTCTCGTCGTGCTCGCCGATCGGGGCTTTCGTGGCCGGCGTGAACATCGGTTCGGGCAGCCGGTCGCTCTCGCGAAGCCCGGCCGGCAGGGCGATCCCGCAGACCGTGCCGCTGTCGCGGTACTCCTTCCAGCCGGAGCCGGCGAGGTAGCCGCGGACGACCGCCTCGATCGGCAGCACGATTGCCGGCTGACAGACCATCACCCGTCCCCGTAGCTCGTCGAGCGGTCCTATCTCGGCTGGTTCGATACCACGCCCCTCGAGCGCCGCAGAGATCAGCGAAGGATCCGTTCCGAGGAGGTGGTTCCTGACGATTCCCGCCGTTTCGGCGAACCAGAACCGCGAGATGCCAGTCAGGACCCGGCCCTTGTCGGGGACTTCGGTCGGGAGGACGACGTCGAACGCGCTGATGCGATCCGACGCGACGAGGACCATCCGGCCGTTCGGCAGCTCGTAGAGGTCACGGACCTTGCCGGACCGGAGGAACGTTTCGGCGAGGGAGTTAGCGGACGACATGGACCTCGGCCTCCAGGCTGTCGAGACGGGCGATGACTGTGGGGATGTGGCTGAGGAAGGCTGAATCGTCGAAGCAGGCGTCGAGCTCGGCGAGGCGCAGCTTCTTGGCGACGGTGGGGTCGACGGCGAGGAGCTCGCGGAGCAGCCGCCGCTCATCCGCCGCCCGGAGCGCGGAACGCTGGACGATCGCGTAGGCCTCTTCGCGGGACAGGCCGGCCCGCTCGACGAGCGCCACGAGGACCCGGCTGCTGCAGTGGAGCCCCAGGCCCCGATCGATGTTCTCGCGCATCCGTTCGCCCCGGACGAGGAGGCCCTCCACGAGGCCGGCCATCCGGACGAGCATGTAGTCGATCAGGATCGTGGCGTCTGGCAAGATCACCCGCTCGGCAGAGGAGTGGCTGATGTCGCGCTCGTGCCACAGCGGCTGGTCTTCGAGCGCGGTGTGGGCGTAGCCGCGCAGCAGGCGGGCTAGCCCGGCGATCCGCTCCGACAGGATCGGGTTGCGCTTGTGGGGCATCGCCGACGACCCCTTCTGGCCGGTCTTGAACGGTTCCTGGACCTCGCCGATCTCCGTGTGCTGGAGGTTGCGGATCTCGGTGGCGAACCGTTCGAGGCTGCCGCCGATGATCGCGATTGCCGTCAGCAGGGCCGCGTGCCGGTCGCGCTGGACGATCTGGGTGCTCGCCTGGTCGGCGTGCAGACCCAGCTCGGCGAGGACCTCCGCCTCGATGTCCGGCCCGAGGTGGCTGTATGTCCCGACCGGCCCCGAGATCTTGCCGGTCCCGATCTCGTCGACGGCGGCCGCGAGCCGGCGGCGCCCGCGGTCGAGCTCGAAGGCCCAACCGGCAAGCTTGAGCCCGAGCGTGATCGGCTCCGCATGGACCGAGTGGGTCCGGCCCATCATCACGGTCTCGGCTTCCGCCCTTGCCCTGGTGATGAGCACTGCGAGGAGGCGGTCGCAATCGCGCAGGAGCAGCTCGCCGGCGGCCCGGAGCTGGAGTGCCAGCCCCGTGTCGACGACATCGCTGCTCGTCAGGCCGAGATGGAGGTAGCGGCCCTCGCCGCCGATTGTCTCGGCCACCTGGGAGACGAACGCGACTACGTCGTGGTCGGTCGTCTTCTCGATCTCGGCGATCCGGTCCGGATCAACGGCGGCACGTGATTCGATCGCGGGGAGGGCGTCGGCGGGGATGAGGCCGCGGGCGGCCTGGGCACGCGCGACCGCGAGCTCCACGCGGAGCATCTCCTCGAATCGCGCCCGCTCCGTCCAGATGGCGCCCATATCGGCGAGCGTGTAGCGGCGGATCATCGGCCGATCCCAACTCCGACCGCCACTGGTGGCACGGCCGGTCCGGGGACCACGGCCGCGATGTCGCGGCGCCGGTGCATGCCCGGCCACGAGATCGCGTCCGCGGCCTCTTCCGCCACCACGCGCGCCGACGCGAGGTCGGGGCCGCGTCCGACGACCGTGAGGACGCGCCCGCCGCCCGTTTCGAAGTCGCCGTCCGGACCGGGGCGGCGCCGCGTGCCGGCGTGGAAGACGAGCGCACCGGCAGCGCGGGCTGCCGCGATCCCGCCGATCTCGCCGCCGTGCAGTGGCGATTCCGGGTAGCCGGCAGCGGCGAGGACGATCCCGACGCTCGCCCCCGGCAGAGCGGGCAGGCGAACACCAGTGCCATCGTCGAGGCGGCCGCGTGCAGCGGCGAGCAGGAGCGGGCCGAGTGGTGCGGCCAGCCGCGGCAGGATCACCTGGGCCTCCGGGTCGCCGAGGCGGGCGTTGCACTCGAGCAGCCGCGGCCCGGCTGCGGTGAGCATCAGCCCGGCGTAGAGGAAGCCGCGGAATGGGGTCCCTCGCCGCGCCAGCTCGTCGAGGAGTGGCCGGTGGACGGTTCGGAGGATCTCGTCCACGTCATCGTCGCCGAGGTCGGGCAGCGGCGAGTAAGCGCCCATGCCGCCCGTGTTCGGCCCTCGATCGCCGTCGCCAAGGCGCTTGTGGTCGCGGGCCGCCGGCAGAGCGATGGCGCGACGACCATCGCAGATCGCGATGACGCTCGCTTCGCGCCCCTCCAACCGCTCCTCCACGACGAAGCGCGTGACGCCGGACGTGGCCAGCGCCTCGACCGCGGCAGCGGCCGCGTCGGCGGTCGCGGCGACGACGACTCCCTTCCCTGCGGCCAGCCCATCGGCCTTGACGACGGCGCCGCCCCCGCGCTCCGCCTCGAGCCGCGCGTAGACCGACGCGGCGGCCAGGTCGTCGTACGATCGAGCACGGGCCATCTGCACCCCCGCCGCATCGGCGACCTCGTGGCAGAACGCCTTCGAAGCCTCGATCCGCGCGGCCGCGGCCGAGGGTCCGAACGTCGGGATCCCGGCCGCCTCGAGCGCGTCGGCGAGACCGGCTGCCAGCGGGGCCTCCGGCCCGACGACGACGAGCTCCACGGAGCGTTGACGGGCAAGGTCGACGATGGCCGACGCGTCCAGCGCGTCGACCTCGGGAGCGATCCGGACGCGGGATTCCTCACCGATACCGTCGGACCCCGGCGCGACGACGATCTCGTTGACGCCGGGTTCGGCGGCGAGCTTCCAGGCGATTGCGTGCTCACGGCCGCCGCCACCGACGACGAGGATCCGCGTCGGCATGACGGGCCGGCTCATCGGCCGACCTCGGCCGTCGCGAGGGTTGGCCCTGCCGGCCGACGGCGCATCGGACGCCACGCCCGCTCGATCGTCTGCGTCCGCTCCGGTCCGACCGACACGAGCACGATCGGCACGCCGGCCTGGGCCTCGAGCGCGGTCACGTAGTGGCGGGCGTTCTCGGGCAGGTCGCCGAGGGAGCGGACCGCGTGGATCGGCTCGGACCAGCCCGCGAACTCCTCGTAGATGGGCGTGGCTTCGGCGAGGACCGTCGCCGACGACGGCCACGCCTCCACTCGCCGGCCACCGACCTCGTAGGCGACGCACATCCGGATCGGGTCGATGCCCGAGAGGATGTCGAGCTTGTTGAGCATGATCGAGCTTACGGAGTTGACGGCGACCGCGTAGCGGAGTGGAACCGCGTCGAACCAGCCGACGCGACGCGGCCGGCCGGTCGTGGTGCCGACCTCGTGGCCGCGGGCGGCGATGCCCGCCCCGATCTCATTCGTCAGCTCGGTCGGGTACGGCCCGGACCCGACCCTCGTCGAGTAGGCCTTCATGACGCCGATCACCTCATCGACCTGGAGCGGCCCGATGCCGCCGCCGGTGCAGGCCCCGCCGGCGACCGGATTCGAGGAGGTGACGTAGGGATAACTGCCGTGGTCGATGTCGAGGAGCGTCCCCTGGGCACCCTCCAACAGGACGTGGTCGCCCCGCCGCAGGGCGTCCTGGACGAGCCACGTCGCGTCGGCGATGTGGGGCCGGAGGCGCTCGCCCCACGCGACGGCCTGGTCCACGAGCTCGTCGGCGGTGAACACGCGACTGCCGTCGTAGGACGAGAGCAGGAGGTTCTTGTCGGGCAGGACGTGCTGCAGCTTCGCCCGGCACAGCGAGCCGTCGAGGAGGTCCTCCATCCGCAGCCCGACCCGCCAGGCCCGATCGCCGTAGGCCGGCCCGATCCCCCGCCCCGTCGTGCCGACCTTGCCGTTGCCGAGCCGCGATTCCATCGCCTGATCGAGCGCCACGTGGTACGGCATGATCACGTGGGCGGCGGTGCTGACCCTGACGCGGCTCGTGTCCACGCCACGCGCGGTGAGGTTGTCGAGCTCGCCGATCAGCGTCGCGGGATTGACGACGACGCCGCTGCCGATGACCGACGTGATGTGCGGGTACAGGACGCCCGATGGGACCAGGTGCAGCTTGAAGACCTCGTCGCCGCTGACGACCGTGTGGCCGGCGTTGTCGCCGCCCTGGTAGCGGACGACCATCGCGACCTGCTCGGCGAGGAAGTCGGTTGTCTTGCCCTTGCCCTCGTCGCCCCACTGGAGTCCCACGATGACCGTAGCCGGCATCAGGCGTGGCCCCAATCCGACCGTGCGATTCCTATGTGATAGGCGTACGGGACAGTGGGGTGGCCAAGCCTGTCGTTTGTTCCTGTGGGACGGGAGGAATCACCAGGATCGCGCCGAAATCGGTCGATGGTCCCTGTCAGGCGGGAGAGAACTACGGATTCGAAGTCGACGTTGTCCGAGACTCCGGTGTGGCGGGAATCGGGCGCCTGGGCCGGGCGGCGCGAGGCACTAAAAAAGCCCCTGGGCTCAGAGCCTGGGACCTGGATACACCTCTCCCGTGTCGCGCCGACGGTTCGGCGCCGGGACTGATCGAAGACTCGAGTTCGCCTCACGGGACGAACGACGCGCCTTCCTCGAGCAACGGCCGACCTCCTGGTAGCGGGCGTATCCCGCGGGCTGTCGAGGAACGGCTGGAGTATAGCAGCGGCGAGGCGGTCCGCGAGCGATGACTCGTCCGACCGCAGCCGCGGCGGCTGTCAGCCGGGCGGCTTGATGGGCGGGCTGACCGCGGCCAGGAGGGGCTGGCTGCGGTCGTTCTCGACGAGTCCGAATGCTGCGGATGCGTGCAGCGTCCGGCCCTCGCCGAGCTCGAACCCATGGTCGAACGCCAGGCCGATCGACCAGCCGTGTTCGGCGCGCGTGGGCTCCGCCCGTCGACCGACCTCGCTCTGCCACTCGCCTTCCAGCTCGTAGTAGCCCTTCCAGAGGACAGCCCGGACGGTCAGGTCGGACAGGTCGACCACGAGCGCCTCGGTGCCCCGATGCTCGAGGCGGGCCGCGTGTCCGCGATCGCCCACGACGAGCTCGATCGCGGCAATCGGCTCGTCCAAGCGGCCGTCGAGGAGCGAGCCGAGGGCCTCGGCGAGCGCCGACCACGGCCCCGGCGGCGGGGCGCCATCGCCGAATCTGGCTGTGGCGTCGCCAACGGTGACCGTGACAAGTGACGAGTCCGGAGGTTGGATCGCGTCGATCGAGCCCGTAGCGTCCGCCGCCACGGCGAGCTCCCGGATCCGCTTCAGCTCCGCTTCGGCGAGGTGTCCGCCGAACCGACCGACCCGTGGCGTGCCACTCGATCGCTGGATCGCAAGCGAGCCGTCGTCGGCGATCTCGAGGAACTCACTCTCGGGGGGCAGCCCGCGCCCGCCGGTCCGGCTGAACGTCACGATCATCGTTCGATCGCCACCCACGCCCCGCCCTTGACGCGGGCGATCACGTCGATGAACTCCTGGACGTGACGGGGCTGGACGCCATGGTCATGCGGATCGGTCACTCGGCCCGGGTCGCCCATGAGCGAGCCGCTGGTGTAGGTGAAGACCTCGATCGTGTTGTACTTGTTGATCGGGCCCCCGGCGGGGTCTGGCGGCAGGGCGGATTCGAGGTCGCGAACGAGGTTCCCGGTCGTCGTCATCGCCGCCTGGGCCGGCGGTCCCGCGACTGCCGGGATGTTGACGGCCGGCAGCCCCGTGTACGCCGAGACGACCTGCTGGGCAAAGGCGCCCTGCTTCATCCCGCGCCCCACCGATGCCGTGTTGGCCGCCGTGCTGTTCCGGGCCACCATTGCGTTCTGCTCGTCCTGGGCGACCTGGGCGGCGGTGACCCCGGCCGGCGCGGCGGTTTCCCCGACCGGCGGCTCGTGGCCGGTGACCGTCACGTAGTCGGCGGGATGCTGCTGGTACTCGTCGCGAAGACCGACCAGGTGGCCGTATTCGTGGGGAATCGTGGTCGCAGCCGCGGTGTCGGAGAGGAACCAGCGCCCGGCGTTTGCGCGACCTGTCGCCGGCGGGGCGACGACGGCGACCGTTGCCGCGTCCGGGCCGGTGCCCTGGGCCATCTCGAAATTGATATCGAGGAATTCGTCGGTCCCGATGTTCCAGGCCTTGAACTTGTTCCACGTATCGCGGACGAACTGGAACCACGCCGGCGCCGGCGGGTTGCCGGTGAAGTTGACCTTGGCCGTCACGTGCAGCTCGCCCGCCCCGAGGCGCCAGGAGTAGTCCGACGTCATCCCGATCCGGGGGTTGCCTCCGACCTCCTCCTTCCAGGCCCGGCTGACCGCACCCACGGTTGCCGCCGGCGCGTCGACATCGAGAGCGTTCCAGGTGGGAATGTCCCCGACGCCCGTCTGGGCCAGGCCCTTGCTCGCCTGATACGAGCGCAGGGCGGTCGCGTCGGCGGCGCTGAACACCGCGCTTTCGACGAGAAGCGGTGTGACCCCCGCCGCCCGACGGACGATGTTGAGCTTCTGTTGGAGCTCCTCGACTGCCGGACCATTGGTGACTCCCCCGGGACCGACGACGCGGTGGAGCGAGGTGCCCGGGTTCGGCACGCCGGTCGACGAGCCGCCACTCGTATCCACGTGCTGTTCCACCGGTGTCTCGCTCTCGTCGACGACTCCGCCGCCGGGAGCGGCCGCCTCGAGGGCCGCCCACGTCAGCCGATCGATGGCCCCCGTCGGCAGCACGCCCATGTGGGTCACCTGGAAGTTCATGACGGCGGCCATGGTGGCCGCGTCGAAGACTGCGTCGATCGGCAGTCGGGGGATCGCTGCGCCGCTCGAGTTGAGCTTCTGTTGCGCTATGCCGACGTCTGGACCCTGGTCGCCCAGAACAAGCGTGGGACGAAGCGGCGGGGCGGCGGCGGCAGCCGCGTCGAGGGCCGCATGCGTCAGCGGCCCGACGACACCGTCCGGGTCGAGGCCATGGCTCTCCTGGAACCGAAAGACCGCGGCCTTGGTCAGCCTGCCGAAGATCCCATCGAGCACGAGCGGCTCGGGGATGGGATCGACCCTGTTCAGTTTGCCCTGGACCTCGGTGACGTCGGGGCCCGTCGAGCCGCGGCGAAGCGTACGGCGGGCCGCCGGCGCCTCGCCGAGAGCGGGCTGGCGCTGGAGCGCGACGGCGGCACCGGCCGGGCTGCCGCGGGGAACGCCGAGGAGCCCGCCGACCGCGCCGTTGCCGGCCGTCGCCTGGAGGAAGCGGAGCGTGTCCGGCGACGGGACGAACCCGCCGACCGAGGGCGGAGACGCACGATCGATGCCCGATCGACCCGCATCGGAGCGCGCGGTTGTGCCTGCGGCCGCCGTCCCGTCGGAGCGGGCGTGGCGCGATTCGGTGTTCCGGATCGGGAGCATCGTCGGCTTAGGATGCGTCACCGCAGCCTGGCGTGAACAGCCGGCCGCGGGCACCCATTCGGGCGGCACGCCTTCCCCTTCGGGCAAGAAGGCCCTGACGGGCCGAGCAGGCCCGGCTAGCTGGCGGCGGATCCGCTCGTCGGCGCGGGCTGCTCTGCGAGCGGGATCTGGGTCGTTGCGGCAGGCCTCGTGCGGCGACGTCGCGGCTTCGGGTCGGATACCAGCTCGATCGTCGCCTCGTCGATCCTCGTCATCGCGACGACGATGGGATCGGGCGTCGGGGCGTCGAGCGCAAACAGGTCGCAGAACAGCGCGACCAGCTCAGGATCGAACTGTGTCCCGGCGTGGCGTCGCAGCTCGTTGACTGCGATTTCGTGGGTCATCGATCGCTTGTGGGGCCGATCGTGGGTCATCGCGTGGTAGGCGTCGGCGATCGCCACGATTCGGGCGCCGAGGGGAATATCGGTCCCGCGTAGCCCGAACGGATAGCCGTGTCCCGAGTAGCGCTCATGGTGGTGGAGGATGATCGGGACCGCTTCCTTGAGTGCCGCCGCCTGCTCGAGGATGACCTGGCCGATCCGTGGATGCTGGACGACAGAACGCCACTCGGCAGAGGTGAGAGCCGACGGCTTGTCGAGGATCTCCTGGGGGATCGCCACCTTCCCGACGTCGTGAAGGAGCGCGGCGACGCGAATTCGGTCGATCTCGGCCTGCGGCAGGGCGAGGTTGCGGGCCATGGCGACGACGATCGCGGCGATCAGGGCCGATGGCTGTCCGCCCGAGTGCGGCAGCGGCGAGATGACCGCCGCCAGGCTGGCCGTCGCGGCATCGCGAGCCGCCTGGCCGATCTCGATGGCCCGGGCCCGGCCCGCGGCGGAGATCGGGGCTCGCGGAACCCTGGCGTCCTCATCGGGCTCGGCGAAGATGTAGGTCTGGTTGCGGCCGAGCGACTTGGCCGAGTACATCGCGGCGTCGGCATCGCGGACGAGCGCGTCGCTCCCCAGGCGGGTCCCGGATCCTCCGGCGATCCCGATCGAGATCGTGACGGACAGCTCGGCGTTGCCTTCGACCGCAAAGCGTTCGCGCTCGACGATGGTCCGGAGCTTCTCCGTCAGGACCGCGCCCTCCTCGACGTCAGTTTCGGTGAGGAGGAGCATGAATTCCTCGCCGCCGTACCGGCCGACCATGTCGGTCGCCCGGAGATTCGCCTTGAGCGCCTGCGCGACGCCACGAAGGACGAGGTCGCCGGCCGCGTGACCGTAGTTGTCGTTCACGGCCTTGAAGTGGTCGATGTCGACGAACGCTACCGAGAGCGGGCGCTCGTATCGGTTCGCTCGCTCGATTTCGTTGAACAACTCGATCAACAGCGCCCGCCGGTTAGAGACGCCGGTCAGCTTGTCCATCGTCGCGTTCTCGGTCGTTTCCGAGAGCGACGCTGAGATCGTGTTGACGGCCCGGGCCAGCCGGCCCTCGAGACCCTGGCCCGATGCAGGCGCATCGACGGTCACGCCAAGCTCGCCGCCGGCGAGGCGCTCCGACGCGCGGACGATCCTCAGGAAATGGAGGCGCAAGTAGAGGAAGAAGGCGACGGCGGTCATCGACACGCCGATCGCGCCGGCCGCGATCGCCGCAACGATCGACTGGGCTCCGTCGTTGGCCCAGGAATCGATCGCCGTGGGCATCGCGACGAGCACGACGAGAAGAACGACCGGGGCAGCGAGGCCCAGGCCCCCGAGGAGACGTATCACCGCCCAAGCCTACGCGCCACCCCAATCGGGACGGACGTGCCGGAAGTACCGGGCAATTGCTCCGGAAGTCCCGTTTGCACCGCCGACGCCACCTTATGACGCACCCGCGATTGAGATCCTGGAGCGCCCGCTTGCTCGCTGCCGATCCGCGCGACTTTGCTCATGCAATGAACGCCGACACGGTCGTGGAAGTGCTCCGGCCTGCGAGCCCGCCGGTATTCCTCGTCGGGCGTACCTGTGGGGGTGTAGGGCTCGATACGCGCGAGAGAAGGGAGTTTCTGTCCTCGACCAGTGGAAACGAGCATCGCTCTGCGCCCGGCTGGCCTTGGCCCGCGCGAGCCTCAGAACGCGTCAGCGCGGACGATCAGGCGCCTGACGTGACCCTCTTCGTCGACCTCGGCGAGGACCGTGGCTCCGGACTCACCTTCCCCCGGGACCGTCTGCCCGAAGATCACCGTCCGGCGGCCGCCGGAGGGACTGCGGGGGAGCCGGCGGGCTGGGCCGAGTACCGCTTCGAGTTCGTCGACCGTCGTCGGCTCTGCAGGCGCAACCGAGATGTGATCGATCGCGCGCTCGCCGGGGCGTTCGACGATATCCGGGTCCTTGAAGACCGGCATGTCGACGGCATCGGCAATGTCGGCACGATCGCCCGATTCCGCCGTGGACACGGCACGACGGAGGACCTCGATCGC
>JBBSCI010000113.1:0-10154 GCA_038250445.1 Candidatus Limnocylindrales bacterium
GGCAGTCGGCGAAGACCGTCGGGCGGAGATAGAAGCCGGCCTGCAGGTCGGTTTCGCTCGGTCGGCCGCCACCAGCGACGAGCCTGGCGCCTTCACGGATTCCCGTCTCGATGTAGCCCTCGACCTTGGCCCGGTGGTCGGCCGAGATGAGAGCGCCGGTCTCGGTCCGCTCGTCGAGGCCGTAACCGACGCGGATCGCATCGGCGCGCCGCCCGAGCTCCTCGACGAAGCGGTCGTGGATCGAGTCCTCGACGATGAGCCGGCAGCCGGCCGAGCAGACCTGCCCGCTATGGACGAAGGCGGCCGTCAAGGCGTTGTCGAGCGCGGTCTCGAAGTCGGAATCGGCGAAGACGATGTTCGGGCTCTTGCCGCCGAGCTCGAGCGCGACCTTCTTGACGTTGTCGGCCGCCGCTCGCAGGATCCGCCGCCCTGCGTCGAGTCCGCCCGTCAACGAGACGAGGTCGACGTCCGGGCTGGCCGCCAGGGCCTCACCGACGCGGCCGCCAGGCCCGAGGACGAGATTGACGACGCCGGGGAGCACACCCGCCTCCTCGAGCAGCTCGACGAGGATGATCGTGGTCAGCGGGGTGAGCGAGGCGGGCTTGAGGACCATCGTGTTGCCGGCAGCGATCGCGGGCGCGACCTTCCAGCTCATCTGGAGGAGCGGGTAATTCCAGGGGCCGATCAGACCGCAGACCCCGACGGGCTCGTAGACGATCCGGCTGATGGCGTCGGCGCCGGGCGTCGCGACGAGGCGGCCCACCTCCTTGTCGGCGAGGCCCGCGTAGTAGCGGAAGACCTTGATGACGTCGTCGACGTCGTAGCAGCTCTCGCGGAGAGCCTTGCCGGTATTGAGCGTCTCGGCGCGGGCGATCCGATCCCTGTCGCGCTCGAGCAGATCTGCGGTCCGTTCGAGGAGTGCGACACGATCGCGGACGGGGCTCCACGGCCAACCGGTCGCATCGAACGCCCGTCGGGCCGCGCCGATCGCCCGTTGGACGTCCGCGTCGTCGGCGACGTCGGCGACCGTTACGACTGTCGCGTCTGACGGGTTGATGACCTCGCTCGTCGACCCCGACGCGGGGCTCGTCCACTCACCGTCGATGTAGAGGCTCGGCACGAAATCCTCGGCTGACGGACGTTGCTCGGAGGTGGAGGATGGTCTGCGGGCCGGACGGCGTCAACGGAAGTCCCACGCCTCGGTAACGGCAGCCGTCCCGCTCAACGGATCGCGGGTGACGCAGCCATGACGGGACCGGCGGCGGCGAGCGATACTCTCGGCCTGTCCGCCCCTACTGAGACGCCATTGACGATCGGCCCCACGGGCCCGGAGGATCCCCGCGCATGAGCTCGCTTCCCGGTCAGGCAAAGGTCGTGGTCATCGGCGCCGGCATCGTCGGCAGCAGCATGGCTTACCACCTCGCCCGCCTCGGCTGGCGCGACATTGTCCTCATCGAGAAGGGCATGCTGCCGAACCCCGGTGGCTCGACCGGCCATGCCTCGAACTTCATCTTCCTGACGGATCACGGCAAGGAGATGGCCGCGTTCACGATGGACAGTGCGCGCCAGTACCGCGAGCTCGGTGTGTACGACGAGACGGGCGGGATCGAGGTCGCCCGAACGCCCGAGCGAATGGAAGAGCTGAAGCGCCGGATGGCGTCGTCCACATCGTGGGGCGTCGAGGGCAGCCGGCTCCTCACTCCCGCCGAGGTCAAGGCGATGGTCCCCTTCATCGATGAGACCGTCATCCTTGGCGGCTTCTACACGCCGGGCGTGGGGATCGTGGACTCGCTCCAGGCGGGCACCCTCATGCGCCAGAAGGCCCAGGAGATGGGCGCCCTGACGATTGCCGCCAGCGTCGAGGTCACGGGCGTCGACGTCGAGGCGGGGCGCGTCCGCCGCGTCCACACGGACCAGGGCACGATCGAGGCCGAGGTCGTCGTGATCGCGTGCGGCGTCTGGAGCCCGCGGATCGCCCAGATGGCAGGCGCATCGATCCCACTCACGCCGGCGGTCCACCAGATGATCGACATCGGGCCCGTGCCGATGTTCTCGAACGCGACCAAAGAGGTCGGCTATCCGATCGTCCGCGACATGGACACGAACATGTACGAGCGACAGCACGGCAACGGCTTCGAGATCGGCTCCTATGCGCACCGGGCCATCCTCATGGACGCCGACGACATCCCGTCGATCGCGGCATCCGCGCTCTCCCCGACGATGCTGCCGTTCACCCAGGAGGATTTCGACCCCCAGCTGGAGGACGCCCTCGAGCTGTTCCCCGAGATCGTCGGAGACGAGTCGGTGGGCGTGAAACTGGCGATCAACGGGCTGCTGTCGCTGACGCCCGATGGCAACCCGATCATCGGCGAGACGCCAGAAGTCAAGGGCCTCTGGTCGGTCGCGGCGGTCTGGATCAAGGAAGCGCCGGGGATCGCCAAGACGGTCGCCGAGTGGATGACCAGCGGCGAACCGGAGATCGACCCGCACGGGTCGGACATCGCGCGCTTCTACGATCACCACAAGACCGCCCAGCACATCGCCGCCCGGACGATCGAGGGCTACAACAAGACATACGGCATCGTCCACCCGAGCGAGCAGTGGGAGTCGAACAGGCCGGTCCGCCTCTCGCCGTTCTACGCTCGCGAGAAGGAGTTGGGCGCCATGTTCTTCGAGGCGGCGGGCTGGGAGCGCCCGCATTGGTACGAGTCCAATCGGCCGCTCCTCGACGAATTCGGCGACAGGGTCATACCGCGCGAGGCCGAGTGGGAATCGCGCTGGTGGTCGCCGATCATCAACGCCGAGCACCTCGCGATGCGCGACCGGGTCGGCATCGTGGATCTCTCGGCGTTCGTGATCTTCGACGTCACCGGGCCGGGTGCCTGCGAGTACCTCGAGCGACTGGCGGTCAACAAGGTCGACGTCGCGCCGGGGCGGACCGTCTACACGCCGCTGCTCAATTCGGCCGGCGGGATCCTCGCCGACCTGACGATCATGCGGCTGGCCCACGACCGGTTCCGGGTCGTGACTGGCGGCGGGATGGGTATGCGCGACAAGAAGATCTTCACCGACCAGCTGCCGGCGGACGGGACGGCCCAGCTCCACGACGTCACGAACCAGTGGACGACCATCGGGGTCTGGGGGCCACGCGCCCGCGACGTCGTCGGATCGGTCACCTCGGCCGACATGAGCCATGCCGCCTTCCCGTTCCTGACCTCGCAGAACGTCGACATCAACGGCGTGCGGACGCTCGCGTCGCGGATCAGTTATGTCGGCGAGCTCGGCTGGGAGATCTACGTCCCGATCGAGCAGGGGCTTCGCGTCTGGGACGCCCTCTGGGAGGCGGGCAAGCCGCACGGGATGGCGCCGGTCGGTATCGGCACCTACGCGGTCACCGCCCGACTTGAGAAGGGCTACCGCGCCCACGGCAACGAGCTGGAGCTGGACTTCGATCTCGTCGAGGCCGGGATGGCTCGGCGGTCGGTCAAGGACCGCGACTTCATCGGCCGCGCGGCATACCTCGAGCAGCGCTCGCGACCGCCGGCCGCAATCCTGTCGACGCTCACCCTCGACGACCCGACCTCGTCGTCCGGGGTCAGGCGCTACATGCTCGGACGGGAGCCGATTCTCACGCCCGATGGCGAGCCGCTCGTGGACGCAAAGGGCCGCCGCTCGTTTGTCACAAGCGCCGGCTCCGGACCCTCGGTGGGCAAGCACATCCTGATGGCGTACCTGCCGCCGGAGTGCGCGAAGGAAGGGACGAAGCTCGTCGTCGAGTACTTCGGCGAGCGCTATCCGGTCACGGTCGACGTCGCCGGAAGCACCCCGCTGTTCGACCCGGAGAACGCACGGATCCGGAGCTGACGGCGTGAACATCCTGGTCTGCGTCAAGCGGGTGCCGGCGACCGGCGGCCGGATCACGCTGACGCCCGACGGACGTGACATCGACACGCGCTACCTCGGATTTACCGTGAGCCCGCACGAGGAATGCGGGGTCGAGGAGGCCGTCCGGATCGTCGAGGCGCAGGGCGGCAGCTCGACGGTCCTGACCCTTGGACCCGAGGTCGCCACCGAGCAGCTTCGCGACGCGATGGCGATCGGGATCGACCAGGCCGTGCTGCTCGAGACGGACGGCGCCGACTGGGATCCCCTGGCGACGGCAGGCGCGATCGTCGACGCGATCCGGACCCTCGAGGCCGAGGGCGGCCCATTCGACCTGATCCTGTTCGGCAACGAGGCGGCCGACACCGGCGACTTCCAGGTGGGCGTCCGGGTGGCCACCGCGCTGGGCAGACCCTTTGTGGCCGGCATCAAGGGAATCGACGCAGGCGACGGGCGCGTCGTGGCGCGGCGGGAATTCGGCGGCGGCTGGGAAGTGTTCGAGCTCCCGCAGCCGGCCGTGCTCGGCGTCAAGGAGGGCCTGAACCTGCCGCGCTACCCGTCGGTCCCGGGCCGGCTCCGGGCGAAGAAGAAGGAGATCGTCCGGATGAGCCCGGCGCCGCGACCGGGAGGCCCCACCAAGGAGCGGCTCCGCCTGCCGCAGAGCGACGAGAGCACCGTGGAGGTGATCGGCACGGGCCCGGAAGCGGCGCCCGCGGTCGTGGCGTTGCTCACCCGTCTCGGCGTGCTCGGGCGATGATCCTGGGTCTCGTCGAGCACGCGGACGGCCGCCCGGAGCGGCTGTCGTTGGAGATGCTGACCCTCGCGGGCCGTCTCGGCGCGACGACGGGGGAGCCGGTCCACGCCGTTCTCTTCGGGCAAGGAGCCCGCGAGGCAACCGGTCAGCTTGGTGGCCAGCGCGCCGCCCTCGCTCATGTCGTCGAGAGCCACCAGCTGGCGGTGTTTGCGCCCGTCGCATGGGCGGCAGCGATCGAGCAGCTCATGGCGGCCCACGCCCCGTCGATCGTCATGGCGGCCGGCAGCGATCGCGGCAACGAGGTCATGGCTCACGTGGCTGCGAGGACGGATCTGCCGCTCGCCGCCAACGTAATGGATGCCACGCCGGGTGAGCCGTTCCGACTTACCCGCCAGCGATGGGCCGGCAGCCTCCTCGAGGATGCGGTCCTGGACGCGCCGACGAAGCTACTGACCGTCGCCCCGCACGCGGTCGCGATCGACGAAGCGGCCGGCGCCGGTGCTGCTGCCGCGGCGCCTGCGATCGAGCCGTTCGCCCCGACCCTGACTGACGACGACCTCCGTGTCGCCGTCGTCCGCCGGCTCGAACCGGATCGGTCTGGAGTGTCGCTGACGGACGCCAAGGTCGTCGTCGGTGGCGGGCGGGGCGTTGGTAGCCCCGAGGGATTCAGCGAGCTGGAGGAGCTTGCGGAATTGCTCGGCGCGGCGGTCGGCGTGTCACGGGTGGTGACGAGCTCCGGCTGGCGCCCGCACTCGCAACAGATCGGCCAGACCGGGCTGCGGATCGCGCCGGATCTCTACATCGCCTGCGGGATCAGCGGCGCGATTCAGCACATCGTCGGGGCTAAGGCGGCGAAGCGAATCCTCGCGATCAACACGGACCCCGACGCGCCAATCATGTCGATCGCCGATTACGCGGTGATCGGCGATCTGCACCAGGTGGTGCCGGCCATCAGCGCCGAGATCCGACGGGTCACCGGGCGGTAAACGCGACGAAGCCCGGATCTGGCGAGCAGGTCCGGGCTTCGCATCAGGAGTCAGGGTCGCTGCCGCTCAGCCGATGCCACCGCCGCCGCCACCACCACCGCCGCCGCCGCCGCCGCCGCCGCCGATCGGACCCGGCTCATTGGCACAGGTGACCCAGAACGTCTTGTGCTTCTGGTTGTGGTCGTTGCGGCCGTCCCAGAACAGCTTGTAGTGCCCGACCGGGAGTCCCATCTCGACGGTCTGGTCCTCGCCATTGGCGTCCGTCGTGTACGTACCGGCAAGCATCGTTGCATCGCCGGTCGGAGCCTGCTGATCGATCCGCCAATCGCCGGTCTGGCCAGCGTCGGCGAAGAAGAAGTGCAGGTGGAACGTACACACGTGGGGCTCGTTCTTGATCTCGGGAGCGGTGTCGGTGCTCCCGTCGTGGATCTTGACGGTCCCGTTGTTGCCGGGGGGTGCCGCCGCCGCTAGGCCGACGGTCAGGATCGACATCACGGCCGCGATCGAGACTGCTCGAACGAAGCGGTGGGCAAATGCAGTGGCTGAGCGACGCATCGATCGCCTCCCTCGGGTCCGGCGCCGCCGCGATGGCTGTTGCGAGGCGGTCATCCGTTGTTGCGACCAGATGTATCAGCGCCATGGGACGACGTCGATGACCCGAATTCCGAATCCGTTGCGCATCGACCACCCAATCGGATGTCGCGAACCTACCGGTCAGGCCCGCTGCCCACCGAACCGCTTGGAACTGTCCGCGGCCGGGCCGACGGTCAGCCCCCGCGACCCTCGAGGCGCTTCACGATCCGCTCCTCGAGATCGAGGATCTGGTGCTCCAGACGATCCACGTGTTCGAGGATTTCGAGGTTGCCCCGCAGGAGCTGCTCGTTCTGAACCTCCTCCAAGTCCGCCTCCTCCGCTGCGTGCTCGAGCGTCATCCGATCCCTGATCGATGCGCGGTTGCCTGCCAGCAGGATGAGCGGCGCGGCATAGGCCGCCTGGGTTGAGAAGGCGAGGTTGAGGAGGATGAACGGGTACGGGTCGAAGTGGAAGAGCAGGAAGATATTGCCGACGAGCCAGATCACAACGATGACTGACTGGATGGTGATGAAAAGCCAGCTCCCCAGGAAGCCGGTGACCTTGTCGGCGATCCGGGCGCCGAGCGGAGCTTGGTCGTAGAGCTTCTGGTTGACCGGGTGCAGGGAGGTCGTACTCGTAGATGAATCGTCCATGGATGCCCTCTCGGCTCGACGCTGTGCCGGACCCGAGACGGCCGGTCGACCGCATCCTAGCCGCCGGAGCGGCCTCCGGCGGGCGCCCGCCCCGCGGAACTTGGCCTGGCCGAGGACCTGGTCGGCCGACCCTGTCACGTCGTGGCGTCCTCCTGGCTGAGCCACCGGTCGTGGCGAGTGAGCGGTCGCGGTAGCATCCGCAACCATGGCAGCGCACCGGGACTTCGTCATCGTCGGCGGTGGGTCAGCCGGCTGCGCCATCGCCAATCGGCTGAGTGCGGATCCTTCGAACCGCGTCCTCGTCCTCGAAGCCGGCCGGCCCGACTACCGGTTCGACGTCTTCATCCAGATGCCGGCCGCCCTCGCCTATCCGATCGGCAATCGGTTCTACGACTGGAAGTACGAATCGGAGCCCGAGCCGTTCATGAATGGCCGGCGGATCTACCACGCCCGGGGCAAGGTCCTTGGCGGCAGCAGCAGCATCAACGGGATGATCTTCCAGCGCGGCAATCCGCTCGATTACGAGCGCTGGGCGGCCGATCCGGGCATGCAGACCTGGGATTACGCCCACTGTCTGCCGTACTTCAAGCGGATGGAGGACTGCCTCGCGGCCGACGCCGACGACCCGTACCGCGGTCACGGCGGACCGCTCGGCCTCGAGCGAGGCCCGGCCACGAACCCGCTGTTCAGGGCGTTCTTCGAGGCGACGAAGGAGGCCGGCTATCCGGCGACCGATGACGTCAACGGCTTCCGCCAGGAGGGATTCTCGAAGTTCGACCGGAACATCCGGCGTGCCCGAAGGCTGAGCGCGGCGCGCGCCTACCTCCACCCGGTGATGAGGCGCCCGAACCTGAAGGTCGAGACCCGTGCGTTTGTCACCCGAGTCCTGCTCGACGGCAAGCGGGCCGTCGGCGTCGAGTACCGGCAGGGCGGGCGAGCAAAGCGGGCGTTCGCGGGCGAGGTGATCCTGGCCGGCGGCGCATTCAACTCGCCGCAGCTCCTCCAGCTGTCCGGAATCGGCAACGCGACGGAACTGGAGGCATTGCGCATCCAGATCGTCCACGACCTCCCGGGGGTCGGCGAGCACCTCCAGGACCACCTCGAGGTCTACATCCAGCACAAGAGCGCGAAGCCCGTTTCGGTGCAGCCCGCGCTCGCCAATTGGCGGAAGCCCTGGATCGGGTTCCAGTGGCTGTTCCTCCGGCGCGGTCCCGGGGCGACGAACCACTTCGAGGCCGGCGGCTTCGTCCGGAGCAACGACGACGTGCCGTACCCGAACCTGATGTTCCATTTCCTGCCGCTGTCGATCCGCTACGACGGCACGGGACCGAAGGGCGGCCACGGCTACCAGGTCCACGTCGGGCCGATGTACTCAGATGCGCGTGGCTCGGTGAAGATCACCTCCACCGACCCGACCGTCCACCCGGCGCTGCGCTTCAACTACCTCTCGACCGACCAGGACCGGCGCGAATGGGTCGAGGCGATCAAGGTCGCCCGGGGGATCCTCGGCCAGCCGGCGATGGAGGAGTTCGATGGCGGCGAGACTTCACCGGGCGCTGGGATCGAGACCGCCGAACAGATCCTCGAGTGGGTCGCCCGCGACGGAGAGACCGCGCTTCATCCGTCGTGCACCGCCCGAATGGGCACCGACTCGCAGTCGGTCACCGATCCGCTGACGATGGGCGTATATGGGATCGACGGTCTGCGCGTCGTCGATGCCTCGGTCATGCCGTACATCACGAACGGCAACATCTACGCGCCGGTGATGATGCTCGCCGAGAAGGCCGCCGATCTGATCCTCGGCAATACCCCGTTGCCGCCGGCCACGGTTGACTTCTACCGGCACCGACCGGCGGTGGCAACGCCCACCTGATCGCCCGCGGCCCGCGCCTCAACCCGTCTGGCGTAGTCGCCTCGATAGCCTGCCTGCCGCGTCGACGATCAGTTCGGCGACGCGACCCTCCGTTTCCGCAGTCGGAAAGCGATACGAGGGGCCGTGGAGGTGGATCGCGGCGACGATCTCGCCGCCGTTGCCGGCAACGGGCGCAGCGACCGAGTTGAGTCCTTCGGCGAACTCCTCGCGGACCCAGGCGTAGCCGTCGAGCTGGACACGACGCAACCGATCGCGCAGCGCGCCGGAGTCCGTCAGCGTCCGGTTGGTGAACGCAACGCGTGGCATCGCGAGGTAGCGCTCGATCGCGGCCTCGTTCATGTGAGCGAGGAAGACCTGGCCCGACGAGACCGCATGCATCGGGGCTCGGGTCCCCGTCCAGTCGCGGACCTGGACCTGGTGAGCGGTGTCGACCTGGTCGATGTAGTGGACGGCGGCGCCGTCGGCGACTGACAGGCCGGCCGCCTCGCCGGCCGACGACGCCAGCTCGACGAGGATCGGATGGCCGATCGCCACGAGACTGCGAGCGGGCACCACGCCAGCCGCGAGCGAGACAATGCGCCCGCCGAGCCGGTAGCGGGTGTCGCCCGGGACCTGCTCGACGACGCCTTCGCGGGTGAGCGAGGCGAGCATCCGGGCGGCGGTCGATTTGGGGAGGTCGACCCGTTCGGCAACCTCGGTCACCCCGATCGGCCCGTCGGCGAGCGCCGACAACACCGCGAAGGCTCGCTCGATGGACTGGACTCTGGACACGAAGCTCCCGTTCGGCTAGATTGGCGCCTGGCGTTCCATCATACGGCACTGTGCCGCATCGTGGAACCCCTCGGGCACAGGTATCGCGCCGGTCAGGAGCACCACGTGGCGGACGACTACGAGGACATCGACCTCGGATCGCTCTCGGACGACGAGCTCGTCGAGCAGATGCACAACGACCTCTACGACGGCATGAAGGACGAGATCGTCCAGGGGACGAACATCCTCCTCGAGCGCGGCTTCTCCGCGACCAGGGTCCTGGACGACGCGCTCGTCGCCGGGATGAAGATCGTCGGCATCGACTTCCGCGACGGCATCCTGTTCGTGCCCGAGGTCCTCCTCGCCGCCAACGCGATGAAGGCCGGCATGGCGATCCTCCGCCCACTCCTCGCGGAGACCGGCGCCGAGCCGGTCGGCAAGGTTGTTAT
Source organism: Candidatus Limnocylindrales bacterium (assembly GCA_038250445.1). Classification (GTDB taxonomy): domain Bacteria; phylum Chloroflexota; class Limnocylindria; order Limnocylindrales; family CSP1-4; genus CF-46. The sequence goes on from JBBSCI010000113.1 coordinate 9,921, forward strand.
CGGGACGGTCAAGGGCGACATCCACGACATCGGCAAGAACCTCGTCGGAATGATGCTGGAGGGCGCGGGCTTCGAGGTCGTCGACCTCGGCATCAACACCGACGCGGAGAAGTTCATCGCCGCGCTCGAGGAGCACAAGCCGGACATCCTCGGGATGTCGGCGCTGCTGACGACGACGATGCCGTACATGAAGGTCGTCATCCAGACGCTCAAGGACCGCGGCATCCGCGACGA
>JBBSCI010000114.1:0-9967 GCA_038250445.1 Candidatus Limnocylindrales bacterium
ACATGCGAGCGCGGCTGCGGCGTCGCTCGATCCACCGCCGAGACCCGCAGCCACGGGGATCCGCTTGTCGAGGCGGATCGCGAGCGGTGGCGTCGCCACGCCCGCCGGTCGGACGGCCTCACGGGCGGCCGCGACGGCCCTGAGGACGAGATTGTCGGCGTCCGAACCCGGATCGAAACCGGTCGTATGAAGGCTGTCAGCGCCGTCGGTCTGGATGGCCATGCTCAGGCGGTCGGCGAGGCCGAGCGGCACGATGACCGAGTGAAGCGCGTGATAGCCGTCGGGGCGCCGCCCGACGATCGCCAGGGTCAGGTTGAGCTTGGCCGGGGCGAGGCGCACGACTGGGGCCAGACGGTGAGTCGGGTCGCTCACCGCTCGTGCCGGCCACGCGTGTCGGGTCCGATCTCGCCGAAGGTCGCGAGAAGCTCCAGCCACTCCCCGACCGCGAGCGTCTGCGGCCGGCGGTCCGGGGCGATCCCGGCAGCCTCGAGCGCGGCGGCGACCCGTGCCGGCTCGACCGGGAGCTGCCGCGACAGCACATTGTGGAGCATCTTGCGACGCTCCCGGAACCCGGCCTGGACGAGCCGCCACAGCGCGTCCTCGGCAGCCGCGTCGGGCAGCCGATCGTCGCCCGGATACGGCTCGACGACGATCACCGCGCTCTCGACGGCGGGCTCCGGTTCGAACGCTCCGGACGGGACGTTGAAGGCGATCCGAACGCGCGCGTGGTACTGGACGAAGACCGACAGGTAGCTCATCTGGCCCGGCGGGGCGGCGATCCGCTCCGCGACCTCGCGCTGGACCATGAGGACGAGGCGTTCCGGCCGCGGCGTCTCGCCGAGCAGACGATGCAGGATCGGACTCGTGATGTGGTACGGCAGGTTGGCGACGACCTCGAACGGCGGCTGCACGAGCCGATGGAGATTCTGATCGAGCGCATCGCCCTCGATCAGCGTGAGCCGACCCTCCTCGATGGCGCCCTCGAACCGGTCGCGAAGGAAGCCGGCCAGGCCTCGGTCGAGCTCGACCGCGGTCACCACCGCGCCGGATTCGAGCAGGCCGGAGGTGAGCAGTCCCAGCCCCGGCCCGATCTCGATCACCCGGTCGCCCGGAACCGCCGCTGCCTCGTCGAGGATCGCCTCGAGGACGTCGACATCGGCGAGGAAGTTCTGGGACATCGAGTGGCGCGCCCGCAGACCAGCGTCTCGCAGCGTGCGGCGGACCGCGGCGGGGTCGATCCGCGGCGCCGTCGTCACAGGCTCACGGCCTTACGGCCTCCTGGCGGGCCAGCGGCAGCGACGGCCGCGCGTCGAGATCGAGACCGGCGAGGTCGCCCGCGGCGAGACGCCTGGCCGCTGCGGCGCCGATCATCGCCCCGTTGTCCGTGCAGAGCCCCGGGCGGGGCACGTTGAGCAGAAGGCCGCGCCGCGTGGCGTCTCCGCTGATACGGGCCCTGAGCGCCGCGTTCGCGGCGACGCCGCCGCCAAGAATGATCGTCCGTGCCCCGACCTCTTCGGCAGCCCGGATGGTCTTGGTCGCGAGGACGTCGACGACCGAATCCTGGAAGCCCCAGGCGAGCTCGGCGGTCGCGGCGTCGGACAGGCGGTCGTCGGATTGCGCTCCCGCGACCGGTGCGGTGCGACTGGCCGGCAGCCCGGCCGCGGCCCGCGCCTCGTCGACGGTCCGCCGCGCCGCGCTCTTCAGCCCGGAGAAGCTGAAGTCGTACGACTCGCCAAGCCACGCCCGCGGGAACGAGGCATCGTGGCGGGTGGCGCTCTCCGCCGCACGTTGGATGGCGGGACCGCCCGGATACGGCAGGCCGAGCAGCCGGCCAACCTTGTCGAACGCTTCCCCGGCGGCGTCGTCGACGGTCTGGCCAAGCAGGCGATAGGTGAGGTGGTCGCGCATCTCGACGAGGAACGAGTGGCCGCCGGAGACGATCAGGGCGACGAGCGGGAAGACGGGCTCATCGTGCTCCCCCTCACCCGGATCGAGCAGCCAGGCCGCGTAGAGATGGCCCTCGAGGTGGTTGACCCCGATCAACGGCTTCTCGTGGACGTAGGCGAGGGTCTTCGCGAAGTTGATCCCGACGAGCAGCGATCCGGCGAGGCCGGGCCCGTATGTGACCGCAATGGCATCGACGTCGCCGATCGCGACATTCGCGCCGGTCAGGGCCTCGTCGAGGACCGGCACGATCCAGCGCAGGTGGGCCCGGGCCGCGACCTCTGGGACGATCCCACCGGTGGCCGCATGGAGCGCGGTCTGGCTGGCAACGACGTTGGAATGGATCCGCCGGCCGCCCTCGACGACGGCGATCGACGTCTCGTCGCACGACGACTCGACCTCCAACACGAGCGGCCCGCTCACGTGGAGTGGTCCGGTGGCGGCGGTTCGGCGCCAATGGGTGAGTCCGGCTCGGCGGCGGTCGCCGTCTTGTCGGTCGGGCCGGCCGGCGCGGGCGACGCGTCCAGCTCCGCCCGCAGTCGGGCAAGACGCTCGCGGAAGCGCGGCTCGGTCAGCGGCTCCGTCGTCATGATCAACGCGTCCTCGCCGTCGTCGCTGTAGTAGCGCGGGCGGAGCCCGACGGGCCGGAAGCCGTACTTCTCATAGAGCCGCCGGGCCGCGATGTTCGAGAGCCGGACCTCGAGGGTCGCCTCCCGGGCATGGCGGCCAATGGCGAGGTCGATGAACGCGACGAGCAGCCGCTCGCCGATCCGCTGGCGGCGCCAGGCGGGATGGACGGCGAACGTCGTGATGTGGGCCTCGTCGACCATCAGCCACATCCCGCCGTAGGCCACGATCTGGCCAGCGAAGCGTGCCACGAGATAGTTCGCGAGGCGGTTCGTCTCGAGCTCGCTCCGGTAAGCGTTCGGCGGCCACGGCGCGCTGAAGCTCGCGAGCTCGATCTGGTGCACCGCGTCGAGATCCCCGATCCGCATCGCCTCGATCGCGAGCTTCACCGGAGGTCGCGCGACCATGCCACCTCCCCGCTCGAGGCCCGGACGCCCCGTGGCAGCGTCACGTAGTCCGGGACGAGGCGGGCGAGATCGTCAACGTCGCCGGCCGCGAACCGGGCCGTTCCCAGCCGCATCAGTGCAGCCGCCAGACCGTCTCGTGCGCGATCCCCCAGTTCGGATGCGTCGGCCGGCGCGCGGCCGTCGAGATCGACCGCGACGAGGATCTCGTCGGCGGCGAGCTGCGGTTCGACGCCCCCGGGCAGGAGTTCAGGAGCCTGGCCGGTGCGCACGACGATCCGGTCGGATGGTCCTGCCGGGAGGAGCAGGGCAACCGGCCCGGGCTCCGCCGTCGCATCGGTCGCGGCCGCGATCAGCGCCTCCCCGCTCGACACCCCGACGATCGGCCGGCCGAGCGCGTGGGCGAGGGCTTTTGCCGTCGCGATTCCCACGCGCAGCCCGGTGAATGCCCCGGGCCCGGTCCCGACGACGATGGCGGCAATCCTCGAGCGCCGAAGGTTGAGCTCGCCGTGGAGCCGGCCGATCGACGGTAAGAGCTGCTCACCGTGGCGGTAGCCGGCCTCCCAGGTCGTGGCGCCGAGGAACGAACCGTCGAGGGCCGCAGCGGCAACGACAACCTGACTCGTCGCCGTGTCGATCCCGAGGACCCACTGGCGGCGCCCGTCGCCCGCCATCGTGTGGCCGTCAGCGGCGTCGGTCGGACTGCCGCTCACGACGCGGCCTCGAGATAGCGGGCCAGCGACGGATCGACGGCGCGGAGCGTGATCGTCCGAGTGTCGTCGGTCCCGGCCTCGATCAGCACGTCGAGCCGCGCCGCCGGGAGAAGCTCGGCCATTCGTTCCGGCCACTCGACAAGCGTGACCCCGCTCGCCTGGCGGTCATCGAGGAGGCCGCCCGCGAGCGCATCAGAGGCGTCGGCGAGCCGGTAGAGGTCGATGTGGAATAGCGGCAGGCGGCCGGCGTACTCGGCCATGAGGATGTAGCTCGGCGAATTGATCGTGTCGGTGACACCGAGCCCATTGCCGAATCCCTTGGCGAACTGGGTCTTGCCGGCACCGAGCTCGCCCCGGAGGCAGATCAGATCGCCCGGACGAGCCGCCGCAGCGAGGCGAGCGGCGAACTCGCGGGTCGAGGTGGGATCCGTGCTGGTGAAGCGCCGCTCGATGGCGGCCGGTGCGGACATCGAGCCGAGGGTAGCCCAAGGACCGTGCGCGTGCCGGTCGGGTCGACGGCCCGGCCGTCCGGCCTCAGGCGAAGCGTTCGAGATCGGCCAGCGGGACGGCCATCGGGACCCCGCCGTCCGAACGGATCCAGCCCGCCTCGAGGAACGTCCCGTCGGCGAATCGGCGCAGCCCGGCGAGTCCGGCCCAGCGACCCTCGCGCCCGACCCGCTCGCCGGCTCGCACCCGGACGAGATCAGTTGGCGGCGGAGCCAGGTCGACCTCGCTCTCGTCGAAGACCAAGGCCGGCGGATCCATGACGATCGCGACCTCGCGACCGGCGATCGCTGCCAGGACCGACGAGATCGGGCTCGCGATCGGCCTCCGGACGGCTCCGTCGAGGACGAGAACGGCGAACGTCGGAAGCCGATGGAGCGAGGCGCGCTGGCGGGCTTCGGAGGCGAGGAAATCGCGTCTCTCCTTGCCGGCGAGTCCGGCCACGATGATCCCGCGCAGCCCCATCGCCCGGGCCCGCGTGAGGGTCTCGGCGTCAACGCGCGAACCGACGACGAGGATGGCGCCGGCGAGGCCGACATCGAGGCTGCCGGCCTTGAGCCTGGTGCCAGGACCGGCACCCTCGGGCGGTTCCGGATTGATCGCCAGGACGCCCCGCGACGGCTCGCCGAGGGCCTCGACGCCGCGGATGACCCGTCCCACCGCCCGGACGCGGATACCGATCCCGGGGCGGACGTCACGAACGACGCCCCCGACTGGCGTGTCGATCTGCTCCGGGTGCTCGCCGGTCGCCATCCGCCAGTGGCCGCCGAGCTCGAAGAGGAGTTCGCCACTCGATTCGTCGTGGCTCCTACGGAGGTGCGGGCCGGTATCGGATACAACGTGCGCCCAGCGGTCGCCCGGCCGCGACTCCTCCGGGACGGGCCCGCCACGAACCTCTTCGAGGTGCGCCTCGCGCAGCCGATCGGCGATCCGCGACCCGGGGACGAGGACGTCGCCGGCCGCGACCAGGGCGCGATCGCCGGGACGAAGCGGGAATCGAACCTCGATCGGACCGGTCACGATCGTCCGCCGAGTGACGTACTCGAGGCCCTGATCGATCATCGGTCGCGGGTGATCCAGAGGGAGTCCTGCCAGGCTTCCAGGAGCTCGCGGCGTCGCTCCGGTCGATCCGGAAGCCGAAGGGGCACGTCCCGCAGGTCGACCAGCAGGCCGCCGAGACCGCCCGCCACGTCGACCGCGAATCGCCGGCCGCGGCCACCGAGCCGGACCGTATCGCGGAATCTCAGCTCTGCGGTTGCGCGCTCACCCGGCGGGAGGTCGATGAGCTCGAGACCGCCGGGGATCAGTTCGAGCTCACTCGAGCTTGAGGCGGCGTGGACGGTCACGTGGCCGGCGCTGCGGCCCTGCCGGATCCCACCCGGGATCACCACGCTCGCCAGGGGCGCCAGGACGTCGTCGGCCATATCCGCGATGAGCTGGCGGCGCTCCGTCCCGTCGGGGATCGATCCGAGCGGGGCGAGAAGCCGGGCATGGTCGAACGCGACCCCGACCGCCGCCGGACGCCGCACGACGTCGGCGATTGCAAGCGCAATGGCCGGTCCTGGGGCGACGGCCCATGCCCCGCCGGACGCCACGATGAGGTCCGGCGCGGGGTCTGATTCGTGATGCATGGTCGCTTCCATCAGCACGGCGAGGGCCGCTCGCGCGGCCGCCAGGCGGAGTCGAGCACCCTCGCCGGAGGCGTCCGACCACGGCGAGAATCGGAGCTCACGGAGGCGGTCGCGGAGCCGGTGCCGGTCGATGGCTACAGTCGACCAGGCGAGGACACGGTCGACCGTCTCATCGTCCGGCTCACGGGGCACGAGGCCGGCGTCGGCGATGAACGAGGCGACGACACGGCTCCGAGCGCCGGCCACGCCGGGAGTGGCGGTCGCTCGGAGGCCGCCATCGAAGCCGATGTCGACGACCTCGATCCGCCGATCGAGCGCATCGGCGAGGGCGGCGGCCGCGCGTGAGATCGCCCGCCTGGCGTCGTCACGTGGAGCGCGCAGGTCGTCCAGCAACTCGCCGATCGCGGAGCCGGGAGGATCGCCTGCGGACGCCACGGGTACGAGGAGGACCTCGCCCTGGCGCTGACCCTGATAATCCTCGAACCGGCTGAGCTCTTCGGCCATCGAGCCGGCCAGGATTACGGTCAGCTCGGGGCGGCGTGCGGCCACTGCGGCGACGAGGCTGGCGATGTCATCGAGCGCGCGTCGTTCGTCGGGGCCGGGTGGTTCACCGGCGCCGAGGAGGACGGCGTCGATCCCCGGGTCGAGGAGCATCGATGTCATCGTCAGCGGGTCGGCCGACTGGGGCGTCGCCGACGTGACGCCCCAACCGCTGCGCCGGGCGGCCTCGGTTAGCGGCCGGACGGCTCGATCGGAGGCAGCGATCGCGGCGAGACGCTGCGGCCGGGCGCTCTTGGCGACGAGCCGTGGCAGGCTCCTGAACGAGCCGGCGCGCGCGATTCCGAGCGTTCGGGCCAGCTCCGGGTCGCCGACAGCCGTCCTCTCGAGGAGCAGGCGGACGATCGCGTCGACATCGATGCTGGCTGGCATCGCCAGCGCCCCGATGAGGCGCCACCGATGGCGCAGACGAGCAACGAGCGCAACGGACGATGTGGCGGCGCCAAGGTCGAGGGCGAGGAAGGCTCTCGGGTCGCTCGTCACGCCGTCATGCTACCCCGGGAGCCGTCACGACACGGCCGCGTCGACTCGCCACTCAGTTCTGCCGCCGTCCGGACGGCTCAGGCGAAGGCGGCGCGTGAGCGCTCGCACTTGGAGGCGCGTAAGCCGAACGGCGCAGCACGCCAACGCCCGCCTGGGCCGCCCCGGCGGCGGCCTTTACGCGTCCCAGGTGATTTCTTCGTCGAGCTCTTCCAGCCGTGCGATGAGCTGCTCGATTCCCGCGTCGTCGGCAAGGATCTCCGAGGCGCCGGCGAAGCCGCCGCCGAACAGGCCGCGGAGGACCGGATCGAAGAACAACATCGCGTTGGCGCCGAGCGGGCGGTAGGGTCGGCTGGCCTGCAGGAAGTGGACGGCGGGGCCCGTCAGGCCGCGGAGCTGGATCTCACGGGCAACCTGTTCGACGAGCTCGTCTCGCTGCTCCTCGGTCGGTTCGTACGGAAGGCTCAAGCGACGGCGCCGTTGACGGCGACGGACGGCTCCGACGGGTCGGCGGTTGCGGCGAGGGCGGCCTCGAAGGCCCGGTAGGCGGCCGGTCCACGCATCGCGAAGATGATGTGCTTGATGCTCGGCGAGCGGGGCAGCTCATCGCGAACGGCCTTGACCGTGACGAGGGCACCGTCCTCGAGCGCGAACCCGCCGACGCCAGTTCCCATGGCCGGGAACGCAACGCTCGTCGCGCCGATCTCCCGGGCCCGGGCGATGGCGCTCCGGACGGCGGCATCGATGATGCTCGCGCTCGTCCGGCGATCCTTGTCGAGGGAGACGGCGTGGATGACCGCCTTAGCCGCCAACTTGCCAGCCAGGGTCACGACCGACTCACCGAGGGCCACTGGCGCCTGACGGACAGCGGCGAACTCGATCGCGTCGCCGCCGATCCGTTTGATCGCGCCGCTGACGCCCGTCGACATCCAGAGCGACGCGTTCGCCGCGTTCACGATGGCGTCGACCTCGAGCTCGCAGATGTCTCCGTTCCAGAGTTCGATTCGAGCCAAGGGTCCTCCACCGACACGAGCGTCCGGATCTCCACCGGGCCGGCCGAGGCATGGTACACCCGAGAAATGCGCCGGGAAACGGTGGTAACGACCTCCCAAGTGTTCGTGTTGCGGGTTCGCGCCAGATCCCGGGCGGTGATTCGCTGGCCTCCCTGCTCGCCGATCAGGACGAATTCGTCCTCAACCCCGACCGCCGGCCCGGGCACGTCCGTGACGTCGAACATGATCGCGTCCATCGCCACGTTGCCAACGAGCGGAACGCGCCGTCCGCGGACCAGCGCCTCAGCGCGGTTCGAGAGCGATCGCGGCCAGCCGTCGCCATAGCCGAGCGGGAGCGTCGCGATCCGGCTCGTGCGCCCGGTCACGAACGTTGGGCCGTACGAGATCCCGTGGCCGGGCTCCAGGTCGGCGACCCAGACCGGGCGAGACTTGAACGAGAGCACTGGGCGGAGTCGTTGGGCCGCCGGGGCCAGGGATGCGAGATCTATCTCGTCGGGGGCGATGCCGTAGGTCATCAAGCCGGGCCGAACCGCGTCGTAGGTGGGGATCCCCGCGACGAGCAGCGCCGCACTGGCTGCGACGTGCCGGCGCGGAACGGCGATCCCGACCGCCGCCAGCGACGCCAGCGCCTCCTCGAATCTGGCGATCTGGGACGCGGTCCTGAGTTCGTCCTCGACCGCCTGGAAATGCGTCCAGACGCCGGCCAGCCGGACGCCGACGGCAGCTTCGATGGCGGCCGCCGCCGCAGCGGCCCGGGCGGGTGCGACTCCCCCGCGCCCGAGTCCGGTCTCGATCTCGAGCTCGATCTGCAGGTCGACGTCCGGTCCGGCCTGCGACCTCGCCGCGGCCATCGCGGCGATGAAGCCGCCAAGCAATGTCACATCCCCGGCTCCCAGGCTGATCCGTCGCCGGGCAGCCTCCGGTGCCAGGCCCGGAGGGATCGGATAGAAGACCGTGATCCTCGTCCCGATACCGGCTGAGCGGAGCGCGATCGCCTCGTCGAAGGTCGCCACACACAGGCCGTCGGCGCCAGCGTCGGCAAGGGCGCGAGCGACGGGCACCATGCCGTGGCCGTAGGCGTCGGCCTTGACAACCGGCTCGATCAGGACGCCAGGGCCGGCCAGTTCGCGTGCAATTGCCAGGTTTGCAGCGAGCGCGTCGAGATCGATCTCGAGCCATGCCGTTCGAGGCAGCGGCGGAAGGCCGGCGGCGGCGAGCCGCTCCTCGATCGGGCGCGGAACAGCCGTGCCTGGCTTCAGTTCGAGACCTCAGCCCGCGCGCCGCCGCCCGGGGCGTCCGATGGCGCGCCAACGGGTTCGCCCGCCGGTTCGGCGGCCTCCTCCACGCCACGAAGGCCGAACCCGAGGCGTCCCCCCGCCGCTCGCCGCTCGGCGACGCCGGCCAGGCGCTTCCTGGCAACCGCCATCGCCTCGGGCAAATCCGATGCCAGCAGCCCGGCGTCGCCGAACCGCTCCTTGATGGTCTCCCCGGCCAGGCCGTGAAGGTAGACGCCCAGGCACGCTGCCGCGAACGGCGCGAGTCCCTGGGCGAGAAGCGATCCGATCGCCCCGCTCAGGACGTCGCCGGTCCCGCCGCTCGCGAGGGCCGGATTCTCGAACGGCGCAACGGCGACGGAGCCGTCCGGCGCGGCGATCACGGTCTTCGCGCCCTTGAGGACCACCACGTGGCCCCACGTCGAGGCCGCATCGCGAGTGGCCGCCGCGCGTGCCGCGTCGTCATCGATCAGATCGCCGTCCTCGCCGGTCGCTCGGCCGCTGCCGGCGCGGAGACGCTCGAACTCGCCGACATGCGGCGTCAGGACAGCGGGACGGCGCTCCCCGTCCCACCACCGCTCCATCGTCGCCAATGACCGTAGGGCCTCGGCATCGAGAACGATCGGCGGGGGCTTCTCGTCGTCCGGGGCCGCGAGGAGCTTCCGGACGAGCTCGGCGGTGTTGAGGCCTGGTCGGAGTCCCGGACCGACGACAAGCGCATCGTGATCGTGATCGAGGATCCGGGCGAGGGCGGGGTCCGGGTCGACCTCCTCGACATCGTCCTCGGGGAGCGCCATCGTCGTGGCTTCGATGACCTTC
>JBBSCI010000115.1:0-9857 GCA_038250445.1 Candidatus Limnocylindrales bacterium
GCGTGAATGCTATGCAGCCGACGCCCGTTTCGCTGAGCACGTCGAGCAGGCCGCCCTCGATCCAGCGATTGAGCATCGAGTACGAGGGCTGGTGGATCAGAAGCGGCGTCCCGAGATCGGCCAGTATCGCGGCCGCCGCGCGCGTCCGCTCGGCCGAGTGGGACGAGATGCCCGCGTACAGGGCCTTCCCGGATCGGACGGCCGTGTCGAGCGCGCCGAGCGTCTCCTCCATCGGCGTCGAGGGGTCGACTCGGTGGCTGTAGAAGATGTCGACGTGGTCGAGGCCCATCCGCTTCAGGCTCTGGTCAAGGCTGGCCAGGAGGTACTTGCGCGAGCCGCGGTCGCCGTACGGCCCGGACCACATGTCGTAGCCGGCCTTCGTGCTGATCACGAGCTCGTCGCGATAGGGCCGCAGATCCGAGGCGAAGATCCGCCCGAACGTCTCCTCGGCAGCTCCGAACGGGGGACCGTAGTTGTTGGCCAGGTCGAAGTGTGTGATCCCGCGATCGAACGCCAGCCGGACGATCGCGCGCTGGACCGCCAGGGGCCGGTCGGCGCCGAAGTTCTGCCACAGGCCGAGCGAGATCGCGGGCAGGTCGAGCCCGCTCCGCCCGACTCGTCGGTACAGCATCGTGTCATAACGATCCGGTGCAGGGACGAAGAGCGGCCGCTCGGTCGCCGGCAGGTCGGTCATCAGGTTCTCCCCTCCGCCAGTCGCTCGGCCCGCCCGCGCGTTTCGTTCATCGTCGTCGCCGGCTGGAGACGTCCAGAGCGACCGCAACGAGGAGGACGACGCCGCGAGCCGTGTCCTGATAGAAGGTCGGGACGTTCATCAGGCTCATTCCATTGTTCAAGCTGCCCATCAGTGCCGCGCCGAGAAGCGCACCGATGATCGTGCCCCGACCTCCGGCCAGGCTCGTTCCGCCGATGATCGCCGCCGCGATCGCATCGAGCTCGAGCCCCACGCCGGCACTGCCGGGAACGGCACCGTTGATCCGGCTGGTCAGGGCGATCCCGATCAGTCCGTACGCGACACCGGCGATCAGGAAGTTCCGGAAGAGCGCCTTTTTGACGTCGATTCCGGCCAAGCGAGCCGCCTCTGGATTTCCACCGATCGCGTACAGCGTCGCGCCGTAAGGGGTCCGGCGCATGAGGATCTCGGCGGCGATCGCCGCCCCGCCCAGCAACAGGACCAGGTACGGCAGGCCCTGTCCGGCCGCGACCCAGACGGCGGCGGCCGCCGCGACGCCGACCGGGACGAGCGAGCGGGTGATGACCGGCCGGACATCCCGGAGCAGGCCGAGGTCCCGAGCCCGCCGGATGGTCGAGATCCGGAACGCTGCAAAAGCCAGGAAGACGAGCAGCACGACCGCAACGGACAACCCGGGCCCGAGCGAATCGTTGCCGAAGCTGCGCATCGCCGGGGGGACCGGCGACACCGTGGCCCCGTTCGTGATGATCATCGAGATGCCCCGGAAATAGAGCAGACCAGCCAGGGTCACGATGAACGAGGGGACTCCGATGCGGGTCACCCACAGGCCGTTCCAGGCACCGAGGACGATGCCGACGATCATCGCCAGCGCGAAGCCGACGAGCGGGTCGAGGGCGAGCTTCGTCGGGCTCGTGGCAACAGCCGCGACGACGCCGACCAGGGCGACCGCGGAGCCCACCGAGATATCGAAGTTGCGGGTGACGATCAACATCACCGCGCTGATCGCGGCCATGGCGGTGATCGACGACTGGAGGGCGAGGAGGGTCAGGTTGCGCGGCGACAGAAAGATCCCGGTCAGCGCCTGGAAGACGACCCACACGGCCGCGACCACGAAGAGCAGCGTGTAGTTGCGAAGGGCCACCTGTCGAGCCAGCCGGCGTCGCGCCGCGACGCCGCGACTGGAGACGGGCGACTCGCCGGGGTCGGGCAGCGCTCCGGCCGGCGAGCCGACTGACGATCCGAGATCGGTCACTGGCCGGCCGCGGCTTCGAGCAGTTTCGACTCCGACGCATCCGCCGCCGGCAGGTCCACGACCAGCCGGCCGGACCGCATGATCAGGATGCGATCGCAGACTTCGACCAGCTCCTGAGCCTCGGACGAGACCAGCAGGATTGCCTTGCCGTCGCCGGCGAGAGCGCGGATCAGCCGATGGATTTCGCCTCGCGCGCCGACGTCGACGCCGCGGGTCGGATCGTCGAGCAGGAGAACGGTCGAACGGGCGACCAGCCAGCGCGCGACCTGGACCTTCTGCTGGTTGCCACCCGACAGGGTCCCCACGTCGCTCTTGGCCGACGGCGCCCGGATGGCGAGCCTGGCAATGTACTCGAGGCCGATGGCCTCACGCCGTTCGACGTCGAGGAATCCGCTCCGGGTCAGTGTAGCCAGCGATGGCAACGCGATGTTGTCGGCGATCGATTGGTCGAGCACCAGCGTCTGGCGGCGGTCCTGCGACATGAGCCCGATCCCGGCCGCCACGGCATCACTCGGGGTCCCGATGTGGACCTCGCGGCCGTCGATCCGGATCGATCCGCTGACGTGCCCCGGCCAGGCTCCGAAGATGGCCGTCGCGGTGGGCCCGCAACCGGCCCCGACGAGGCCGAACAGGCCCACGATCTCACCACGTCGGACGGTGAGCGACACATCGTCCACCCGCCGCCGATCGGGATCGTCAACGTCGTGAGCGGAGAGTGCGTGAACCTCGAGCGCGACCGAGCCTGGGGCACCGGCGGTGGCTCGCGGAGCCGGCTCGGTCATCGTGCCGACCATCTCGGCGACCACGGCCTTCCGGCTCGTTTCCGCGATCTGGTGATCGCCACGGATCCGGCCGTCGCGCATCACCACGATCCTGTCGGCGATTGCGAAGACCTCGGTCAGCCGGTGCGAGACGAACACGATCGCGACCCCGCGAGCCCGGAGCCTCCGGAGGTGCTCGAATAATCGCCGCGCTTCGCCTTCTGTCAGGGCCGCGGTCGGCTCGTCGAGGATCAGGACCCGCGCGTCCTTGGACAGGGCGCGAACGATCGTCACGAGCTGTTGCGTTGCCAGATCAAGCGAGCCCATCCGGGCGTTGGCGTCCACGCCGACCTCGAACTCGGCCAGCAGGCGCCGCGCCCCGGCTTCGACCTCGTTCGAATCGATCAGTCCGTAGCGAGTCGGCAGGTCATTGAGCGACAGGTTCTGGGCCACGGTCAGGTCGGGCGCCGTGTTGACTTCCTGGGGGATGAGCACCACACCGGCTGCAACCGCACCAGCGACATTCGACGGCCCATACGGAAGACCGAGGAGCTCGATCTCGCCGTCATAGGTCCCTGCCGGGTGGGCGCCGGCAAGAACCTGGATCAGGGTGGACTTGCCGGCCCCATTCGGTCCGAGAAGAGCGAGAATCCGGCCGGCCTCGATGTCGAGGTCGACGGCGTCGACGGCCACGACGCCCGGGAACCGCTTGGTGAGCCCGCGGGTCCGCAGGACGGGGGCCGCCGTCGCTCCGGCGATACCGGAGACTGGCGCCCGCTCCCCGTCCGATCGATCCAGCGTCAACTCGATCCATCCTCTTGCGGGCTCCGGTCAAGCTAGCAGGTGGGCTTCTTGTCGGTTGCGTTCTGGTAGATGTCGTCGATCTTGTGCCACCACGTGTTCTTGCAGGCGAATTCCTTCATGTCGTCTGCGCCGACCAGGTAGATCGGAGTCTCAGCGAACGGAATCTGTCCGGCCCCGTTGTCGATCGTCTTGGTGGTGCCGATGTCCTGGCACGTCGCGAGCTTGATCGCCACCTCCGCTCCACGCTTTGCCATCTCGTCGGGAGCCGGCCAGACCGACCCGAACATCCGGCCTTCGACGATGGCCTGGGCCGCCGGCAACTCGACATCCTGACCGGTGACGGCGATCTTGCCATCAGGGATGCCCGCGGCCTCGATCGCGTTGAGGACCCCGACCGACATCCCATCGTAGGTCACGAGGAATGCCGCCATGTCGTCGTTCGTCTTCGTCAGGGTGTTCTCCGCCTCGGCCTGGGCCGGCTCGGTCTTCCAGCCGGGAGTGAAGTAGTCGGTCACGAGCTTGATGTCACCCGACGCGATAAGCGGATCGAGGACTTCGTGGTAGCCCTCTTGGAACTGGGTCGAGCCCGTCTGCCCGGGATCGCCGCCGATCAACGCATAGTTGCCCTTGGGGAATTTGGCGACGACGGCCTTGGCCGCAGAACGGCCCCCTTCCTTCGGGTCGCGCCCGATGAAGGCGGCGTGCTTCGCGTTGAGGATCATGTCGTCGTACGAAGCCAGCGGGATTCCGGCTGCCGTGGCCTTCTCGGCGATCTGGCCGGCCACGTTGAAGTCGACGGGCTGGATGACGATCGCGTCGACCTTCTGGGTGATGACATTCTCGGCCTGAGCGACCTGGGCCTGGGCGTCGTTCTCGGCCGACTGGACGATCACCTCGTAACCGGCCGCCTGGGCGGCCTCCTTGAAGAAGGGGATGTCCGCGTTCAGGTATCGGTAGGCGCCTTGCTGCTTGAGCATGAAGGCGATCTTCTTGGTCGTCCCCGGCGTGCAACCGGCGGTGCCGCTGCCGACGGCCGCGCTGGCCCCTCCGCTCGGGCCCGTCGAAGCCGCGTTGGACGGCGCAGCCGTCGTCGTGCTGCCCGTCGAGCAGGCTGCTGTCGCGAACACGAGCGCCGAGAGGAACACGACCATCGGCCGCAGGCTGCTTCTCCGAATCGCCATCGGTTTCTCCTCTGTGTGGTCCAAGGCGCGGCCCGGTGGCGGGCGAGTGGTGGGTCGCGACGGCTGTATAACATCGCACCGACCCGATGTCAACGATGTCATAGCCCGAGATAGCATCGACCAAGTTGCGGTGGCGAGGACCCTTGACAAGCGTGTCCGAAGTGAATCATGCTTGAACTGGCTGCCGGATCCTGCAAGGCAGCGTTGTCACATGGTCGGGGCGGCCCGGTCTCCTCCGCCGCCCCCGGTACCACCGACGGAGGCCGCCTGATGCCATGGTTGTCGGGGTGATCGTTCGCCAGGGCTGGACCGGCGACTCCTGCGCCAGGAGCATGTGGGCGGGGTGGGTACCCGGCACGGCGACCCTGGCGGCCCTCGGGAACCCCGTTGCCCATGCCCGTTGGGTCGACGCCACCCCTGGTGAGCAGCGCGGCCCATGAGGCGGGCCGTCGAGACGTCCGCTCGACCGACGATGCGCCAGGTTGCGTCGATCGCCAACGTCAGCCCGAAGACCGTCTCCCGGGTGGTCAACGACGAGCCGCGGGTCAGTCCCGAGACGGCCAGGCGGGTCCGGGCCGCCATCGCCGACCTCGGGTTCAGGGTCAACTACGACGCCAGCAATCTGAAGCGCGGGGTCAGCACGTCGACGATCGGGCTGGTCATCGAGGATGTTGCCAACCCGTTCTTCTCCGTCATCGCCCGCGCCGTCGAGGAGGTTGCCCGCGAGCACGGCCACCTGCTCGTGACCGCCAGCTCGAATGAGGACGCCGACCGCGAGCGCGAGGTGATTGACCTGTTGTCCAGCCGTCGGATCGACGGCCTGCTCGTTGTCCCGGCAGGCAACGACCATCGCTACCTGTTGCCCGAGATCCGGATGGGAACTCCGGTCGTGTTCATCGACCGACCGCCGGGCCGGATCGAGGTGGATACGGTTCTCCTCGACAATGTCGGCGGGGCGCGCCAGGCGACGGAGCATCTCCTCGCCGCCGGTCACCGGCGCATCGGCGTTCTCCTCGACCGTCGCGAGGTCTATACGATGACGCCCCGGCTCGAGGGCCACCGCCAGGGTCTGCGTGGAGCGGGCCTCCACCTGGACGAGTCGCTGCTCCGATTCGATTGCCCCGATGCCGACGATGCAGCGGCGGCAGTCGAGGACCTGCTGACGATGGCCGAGCCGCCAACGGCCATCTTTGCCTGCAACAACCGGATGAGCATCGGCGCGGTCAAGGCCCTGGCGGCGGCGGCCGACCCACCCGGCTCCGGCCGGATCGCCCTCGTCGGCTTCGATGACTTCGAGTTGGCCGATGTCCTGACGCCGCCGGTTTCGGTCGTCGCCTACGACCTCCCGGCTCTCGGCCGGCGAGCGGCCGACGACCTGTTCGACCGGCTGGCGGGCGATGCCGGACCGGCCCGACGGGTCGTCATGCCGACGTGGATCGTCGCCCGCGGTTCGGGCGAAGTGCCGTTCGCGGCGGCGCAGCCGCCGCCCGGAAGTCAGGTGTGATCCGTCGCAGCCGGGTCGTGAGCGCGGGCGAGGCACTCGTAGACTTGTTCCTGGAGGAGGGCGGTTCCGGACCACAGCTCCGGGTGTTGCCCGGTGGATCGTCCCTCAACGTGGCGATCGGGCTGGCCAGGCTGGGGATCGACACGTCCTTTGCCGGCCGCCTCTCGAGCGACGTGTTCGGCCGTGTGCTGACCGGGGTGCTGGATCGCGAGGGAGTGGACGCGAGCCTCGTCCAACATGGTCCTGAGCCCACCCCGATGGCCGTCGTCGGCCGGGCGGGACCGGACGTCGCCTACGACTTCCGCTGGATCGGCACCGCGGATCGGCAGTACGACCCGGCAGCCATGGAGCCCGGCGCGTTCGAGGCGTTCGACGCGCTCCACGTCGGATCGGTGGCCCTCGGGATCGAGCCCGTCGGCGCCAGGCTCCTGGCCCTCATGGAGCGGTTGCAGGGCCGGGTGTTCCTGACCTTCGATCCGAACGTCCGGCGTGACGTCGTGGACGACTGGCCAACCTATGTCGCTCGGGTCCGCCGGGCCGCGGCGCTCGCCGACATCGTCAAGGTGAGCGACGCCGACCTGACGGCCGTCGGCGAGACCGCATCGGGCACGCGGCTGCCCTTCGGACGCAGCGGCCCGACCATCGTGACCGCGGGTGCCCGCGGGGCGACCCTCCTCCGGGTGGGGCACGCCCCACTCGTCGTGGCGGCGGCGCCCGCCGCGGCCGTCGACACGGTCGGTGCGGGCGACGCAGCGACGGCCGCCCTGCTGTTCGCGCTCTCCGAGCACGGCCTCCTCGGTCTCGGCTCGATCGAGAGCGTCACGGACCGGACTTGGGCCGAGATCCTGCGATTCATGACCACCGCGGCGGCGATGACCTGCGAGCGGGTGGGGGCTGACCCGCCGAGCCTGGCGGACATCCGCGCTCGGCTCGGCGCATGAAGGGAGGACCGGCCGGCGCATGCCAGTTCGCCCCGGGCCGACCCGAACCTGCCCGCTGGCGGACCTGAGCAGCGTGCCGAAGCAGGACTTCGTAGATCCGGCTCTGGTTCGTCAACCAGGGTCGATCGAGTTCGACCCCATCCCTGTCAACGTTCCGGGTCCGTCGCTCCCGGAGGCCCGGGCGACCCTCGGCGATCAACGCCTCGACCACATGCTCAGGGATATGGTCCTCATCCGGGAGTTCGAACGCATGCTGGATGCGGTCAAACGCGAGGGAGCCTATGACGGCACGGCCTACCACCACCGCGGTCCTGCCCATCTCGGCATCGGACAGGAAGCAGCGGCTGTGGGGCAGGCCGCCGCGCTTGACATCAGCGATCACATCTTTGGGAGTCATCGCAGTCATGCGGAGGTCCTGGCGAAGGGCCTCGCCGCGATCGAGCGGAGCGACGAACGATTCCTGGAGCAAGTCATGGCGGACGCCCTCGACGGCACGATCCTGCGTGTCGTCGAGGCGCTGCCCGCCTCGAGCACTCGAGCCCGGGCGATCCAGTTCCTGACGTACGGGCTCCTGGCCGAGATCTTTGGTCGGGCGACCGGGTTCAATCGAGGCCTGGGCGGGAGTATGCATGCCTGCTTCCCGCCGTTCGGGATCTATCCGAACAACGCGATCGTCGGCGGGTCGGCACCCATCGCGGCGGGCGCCGCCCTGTACCGCCATGTCAACGGGCAGGAGGGCATCGTCGTGGCCAACATGGGCGACGGTGCAGCGGCCTGCGGACCGGTCTGGGAGGCCATCAACTTCTCGTCGATGCACCAGTTCGAGCGACTCTGGGACCAGCCTCGAACCGGCCTCCCGATTCTCTTCTTCTTCGTCAACAACTTCTACGCGATGGGCGGACAGACCGCCACCGAAACGATGGGCTTCGACCACATCGCGCAAATCGGGGCGGCCTTCGGAACCCGCAACCTGCTGGCCGAGGTCGTCGACGGCAACGATCCGCTGGCCGTCATGAGCTGCGTCCAGCGGAAGCGAACGATCCTCGAGGCGACCGGCGGGCCAGCCCTCGTGGACTGCCAGACCTATCGCCAGAGCGGTCACTCGAGCAGCGATGCCAGCTCGTATCGAACGGCCCTCGAGATCGAGGCCTGGAAGGCCGCCGATCCGATCGTGGAGTTCGGCCAGCGCCTCCAGCGGGCAGGTGTCGTGGGCGACGACTGGCAGCGGACCTCCCACGACTGGGCTCGGGCGCGGCTGACCGAGGTCTTCCCACTCGCGGCCGACCTCGGGATCTCGCCCCGCCTCGAGCCGGGGCTCGACCCCCGGGCGATCAGCCGCTACCTGTTCAGCGGCGTGGGGATTGGTCGCGAGCCAGCCGGGTCCGGCGACCTGCTCCTGGCGCCGGCGGACCACCCTCGCGTCGCCCAGCTGGCGGGGCGGGCCCGAGGCGGTCTCGCTCCCGACGGCGGACGCCTTCCGTCGACCCAGGTCGTGACCCTTCGGGCGGCACTCTTCGAGGCCATCGTCGACGCGGTCGTGCGCGATCGGCGGCTCATCATCTACGGCGAGGAGAATCGGGACTGGGGTGGAGCGTTCGGCGTGTATCAGGGACTGACGGAGCTGCTGCCTGCCCGTCGCCTGTTCAACGCGCCGATCTCCGAAGCCGTCATCGTCGGTAGCGCCGTCGGCTACGGGATGGCCGGTGGACGCGCCCTCGTCGAGCTCATGTACAGCGACTTCATCGGCCGGGCCGGCGACGAGCTCTTCAACCAGCTCGCGAAGTGGACGGCGATGTCCGGTGGCGGGCTGCGGATCGGGGTCGTGGTCCGGGTGTCGGTCGGGAGCAAGTACGGAGCCCAGCACTCCCAGGACTGGACCGCACTCGCTGCCCACATCCCGGGTCTCAAGGTCGTCTATCCAGCGACGCCATTCGACGCGAAGGGCCTCCTCACCGCCGCCCTCGACGGTGACGATCCCGTCATCTTCTTCGAGAGCCAGAAGCTGTACGACGTCGGCGAGCTCTTCCAGCCCGACGGCGTCCCACGAGACCGCTACGAGGTCCCGATCGGCCTCCCGCTGGTGAAGCGCAGCGGACGCGATCTCACGATCCTCAGTGTTGGCCCGGCCCTCTACCCGGCCGTCGAGGCCTGCACCCGCCTCGCCGACGATCACGGGCTGGAGGCGGAGCTGATCGACGCCCGCTCGCTGGTCCCGCTCGACCTGGAACCGATCATCGAGTCCGTCCGAAAGACGAGCCGCCTCCTGCTCGTCTCCGACGCCTGCCTCCGCGGGTCCATCCTCAACTCGATTGCAGCGGAGATCCAACTCCAGGCTTTCGACTACCTCGATGGTCCCGTCGTCGTTGTCGGGGCTCCCAACTGGATCACCCCGTCAGCCGAGTTGGAGGACGCATTCTTTCCGAATGCCGGCACGATCCTCGGGGCGGTCGACGAGTGGCTCATCCCGCTGCGCGGGTTTCATCGATCCGGCGAGGCTCGGACAGTCCGACTCGACGCCTGGCGGACCGGCGCCTAGAGGCGACGCAAGCGCGCCGGCCACGAGTCCCAGCAGGCAGGCGTTCTCGTCAGGCGCCGGGTCGATCGGGGACATTGCGCCGGGCGTGCATGGTCAGCACATGGCTGTGGGCGAGGTTCGAACGGTCATCCCGAGGCCCCCGGCAGACGTGTTCCGCGTGATCTCC
>JBBSCI010000116.1:0-9819 GCA_038250445.1 Candidatus Limnocylindrales bacterium
CGACAGGCCCTCGGCCCTTCTTTGTTCCTCGTCAACTTCGCCGAATCGGGCACACGCGCGTCAGCGCCCTCTCACGGACACGCGGTTGCGGCCTGCGTCCTTCGCTTCATAGAGCCCGGCGTCCGCGCGAGCGATCCACTCGTCGTCTGTTTGATCGAGGTCATCCGGCCCGATCAAGGTCGCGCCGATGCTGACAGACACCGTCTGATGCGGTCCGTTGTCGAGGTGCTCGATCGCGAGGTCGAGGACGACCGTGCGCAGCCGCTCGGCAGCCACGGAGATGCCCTCGGCGGTTGGAACGTGCAAGACGGCGAGGAACTCCTCGCCGCCGAGGCGATAGACGGCATCCTCGGCTCGGAGGGAACGCTGGATCGCCTCTGCGACCCGCCGTAGAACGTCGTCGCCGACCGCGTGTCCGTAGCGGTCGTTGATCCTCTTGAAGTGATCGAGATCGATCTCGACGATGCCGTAGGTGAACCCCGATCGAGCAATGTGGGCCCGGACCGCTCGCAAGTCCTCTTCGAGCCGGCGGCGATTGCCAGTGCCGGTGAGCGGATCCGTCCGTGCCGTGAGCTCCAGCGCATGATGGAGCCGCTCGAGCTCCACGATGTCGCTCTCGGTCTTCCGGCGCAGGCCGCTGATCCGTCCGAGCTGAACAAAGCTCGTGATCTGCCCTCGCTGGAGCAGCACGTGCCCGGCCAGGCTCGCACCCAGGGCCACGAAGAACACGATGACCAGCTCCCCGCGTTCGTCGGCCGAGAAGCGACCGAGGTTGCCAAGCGCGAGATATACGATCCCGACGAAGGCGTAGGCCAACAACCAGCGGAGGTGAGTCCGGGTCCGCCAGGGCAGAAGCAGAGCGACGAGGCCCGGGATGAGGAGCAGGTAGCCGACGTTCTGGACCGCGAGACTCGGGACGAGTGTCCCGGTCGAGACGGTCGAGACGGCAATGCCGATCGTCGCCGCCCAGGCGACGAGCTCCGGATGATGTCGAAGGTGATAGCCGAGAGCCCACCACCCGACCAGCACCGCGACGAAGACCGCGATGTCGATCACGACCGCGACCCTGGTTCCCGCGGAGTCGAGGCCGAGCAGCGCGAGAGCGTCCCATGCGACCGCGCCGGCAATGACTAGCAGGCCGACCCGTGCCGCGACCCGCGTCCGCCTGCGCTGGTGAGCGCGGAATGCCCGGTCATTCCCCACGCGCACGTAGGACGAGGCACGAAGCCGCGCGATCAACGTTCCCAGCGCACGCGTGGATCGCGGGACAAGCGCGAGTCGCGGGCGCAGGGGCTCGCCCGGGTGAAGGGTCGTCACATCCGCAGGCATGGTAGGACCGTAGCAACACCAGACCGTGTGTCCATGCCCCAGTCGTACGCGGTGTGCTCGACGGCCGCGTCGCCGTCGTGGATGCCGTGCGAATGACCGCGAGTTGGCCGGGATGTCGCTGGCTGCGGTATCCTCTCGCCTCGCTGGGCCGGTAGCTCAATGGCAGAGCAACTGACTCTTAATCAGTTGGTTGGGAGTTCGAGTCTCCCCCGGCTCACCAGCTCGAACGAACGTGAAACGACCCCCCGGATAGCCGGAGGGTCGTTTCCGTGTGGAGGAAGGTCGCCGTCAGCTTACCCGGACGATCACGAACGGGTTCTCGAGCGGGTGGTGGTTGCCATGGCCGATCCAGATCCGGCGCACCGACAGCTTGTCTCCGGCGACCGACCCGGCGAACGTCACGCGACGAGCACAGTCGGTTTTGAAGTCGAGGCCGTCGATATGGCCGTAGTTGTGGAAGACGTACGAGATCGTCATCTTGTCGGCACTGAGGGAGATGACGTCCCCCTTCTCCGTTCGGAACGCGTGCACGGTCATCGGTGCGCTGGCGTGGATCCGACCGCTGAACGTGCGGCGGGCAGAGCCAGGATGGGTCACCCGGAGGTGCCAGCCGGTTGCGTCATGCCAGATGTAATCGCCCGCCGGACCGCCGGCGTGGAGGAGTGTCGGCTGGCCCTGGACTGACGCGGGCCAATGGCCGTCGGTGCAGGCGGCGGTAGTCGCGGTCGCCGTCGGGGACGCGGCGAGCGCCGAAGCGGGGACGAGCAGCCCTGCAACGAGCAGGCTGAGACCGAGCAGTCCCGTGGGAAGGATCCGGCGAAGGTGCATGAGCGATCTCCTGTGCTGGGGCTTGATCGATGCACCATCGCCGTCGGACGTTCGAGGCGCAGCCAGATTTGGTCATCTGCGTGTAAGGCGCGGACGGGCGAAGCGAGGCGGGGTGGCGTTCGGACGGTGGAAAGACGCGTGATTGGTACCGTCGACGGAGCGTCGCATGGGGACGGCGGTGTTGTCGGATCAGGGCCGAAACGCGGCCGGGGGAGGGACCACCGCCACTGCGTCCACCTGACCCCATGTCTTGCACAGGGAGTGGATACACCCGTGAACGTTCGAAAGAAGATCGCCCGCTCTATGTCCGGCTTGATCGTCGCCGGGGCGCTCCTTCCGTTCTCCGCGATCGCATTCGGCTCAGTTGCCTTCGCCGGCACGTGCAGCGTTGGCGACGTGGACCTCAGCGTCTATGTCACCACCAAGGACATCGGGTTCACGAACGAACTCGAGATCGTGACCGTCCCGCCGCACGGCTCGGCAACCTGGTCGATCTCATCGATCCGGTCGTACACGTCGAGTGTGACCGGTGAAGCGAGCGCCACGTTCAAGGCCGGGATCATTCTTGCCCAAGCCGAGACGACGGTCGGGTTCTCGCTCAAGGAAGACAACACAACGACGACCTCGATCACGGTCTCGGTCACGGCGAATAACGGGACCGCCTCGTATCACGACTACGTCGGGTACCGCGGAACCAAGAAGGCTACTGGCACCTGGAAGGAATACCACTGCGTCGGCGGAAAGGAGACGCTCAAGTACTCCGGGACCTGGGGATCCTGGAACATCCAGGCGTCCGGCGCGGTCCGGTGCGACGACGACGCCGTGCTGCTGGCCAAGTACGGCTCGCTGAGCCTGCAGTACGCAGCGGCCAGGACCTGCACCTGAACGCCGGCTGAGTAGCGATTTGCTCCCGGTGCCCGTTTGGCATCGGGAGCGTCCCGCCGAGACGGAGAGGAGACGCCGACGACCTACCCTCCGCTCGCACGCGACCGCCCCATGACACGCAACGCGGCCGGTGAATCGAGACGAGGGGACAGACATGGCACCGAATGGCGACGAGCCCGCCGATCCAACTCAACCCAAGGGCTGCTCTGACGACCCCTGTTGCGTCAGCCCATGCGACCCGCCGTGGCTGACCGATGAGCAATGTCTGATCCAGTACGACACGCGATTGTTCCGCAGGCCCCTCGGCCGTGACCAGGCCGATGCCGGCAATCGATTCGAAGCCGGTGCGCCGTTCATCGAATTCCGGATCACCTACGAGCACCGTCTGTGCCGGATCGGCAAGCAGCACGGTCCGCTTCTCTACACCGTCACGCTGCTGCCGGGCGAGAAGGTCAATCTCTATCACAGCGACCGGTATCGCCGGATCACGAGCGAGCAGGATCGTTTCTCGGTGGCGACGACGTTCATGCAGTTCACGTCGGTCGTCCACCAGGCACGTGTCACGAACACACTCAACGTCCTGAACGATGTGCTGGCGAGCACCAAGACGAGCGCATCGGGATCCGTCGGTGGAGGCCTGGTCGGCGCCCTCGGCGGTCCGAGCGGAAGCGCGTCGACCTCGGTCAGCGTCACCGACCACAACCAGGTCAACGTCGGGTTCGTCTCCGACCAGTACAACCAGTCGGTGTCGCAGGCCTCGATGCTCACCCACGCCGAGCGGTCGGTCGTCGTCAGCACCTTCGAGGATAGGGAGACGGCCGACATCACGGTTCGCTCAATCCAGAACGACAACGTCTGTCGAGCGGTCACCTATTTCGTCCGTCAGGTCGTCGAGCTGCTCACGGTGAGCACGATCGTGTACGACATCACGTATCGCATCGTCGCTCCGGGCGTCCCGGCCGACTTCCACACGCTCGATGACGTCGACTGGCTGCCGCCCGAGGTACAGAAGCAGATCAAGACCATCCTCCCGTTGCTGCCAAAGCGCGGCGACGCCGCGGAGAGGCCGAAGCCCGTCTCGATCCCGACGGACGGCACGGTGTACGACCCGGAGCTTGCGCACTGCTGCTCGTGCGAGCCGGAGCGCGCCGAAGCCCTCGAGATCCAGGCACAGAAGTCTCGTCTCGAGAACGCGCTGGTCGAACTAGAAATCGAGCGGCGGCGCAAGCTGCTCGACAAGGGTGAGCTGTCGCCATTCGAGCCGGCCGAGGCCGGAACCCCGGCGCTGCCGACGCCGTAACGGCAGCGCGCCACGACCCATCGGGCCCCGGAGACTCGGCATCCGGGGCCCATTCGGTGCTACCCTTCGGCTGTCCTTGATGGCCGGTCCTGTGAGGCCGGCGAACCGGTTCCGTGAGGCCGGAAAGGAGGCAGACCAGAGTGTGTCCGCGCGCCCACCGAGCCCCTCGGGCCGGTGGCGTTTTCATGTCGGGGGGTGGGGCGGCGTGCGCGCCGTGATCGTCCCGCCGATGCCCCGCCCGAGCTCGATCGTCGACCCGCGCGTCGGGGATCTGGGGCCGGCGCTTCTGGCGCTCGAGGACGGGACGGTCTTTCCGGGAATCGCGTTCGGCGCGGCGGTCGCCGCCGGGGGCGACCTCGTGGTGAACACCAGCCAGACGGGTTACCAGGAGGTCTGCACCGATCCGTCGTATGCCGGCCAGATCGTCGTTATGACCTATCCGCTGATCGGCAACTACGGGCGGCTGATCGAGGACGACCAATCGATCCAACCATGGCTTCGGGCGCTCGTCGTCGCCAATGCGACCGCCGCAGTCGTCGACGACGTCCGCCAGCTCGCCGTGCTTCTTCGCGAGCAGGGGATCCCGGCGATTGCCGGCGTGGATACGCGGGCGCTGGCCCGCCACCTCCGGTCGGATGGCTCGCTTCGGGGCATCGTCACGGAGCCGGGCTTCGTCGATCGCTCGAGCGCGGTGGATCGAGCCCGGACGGTTCCGCGCTGGGAGGATCAGGATTTCGTCGGCCAGGTTTCGCCGGCCGCCATCACCGAGGTTGGCGACCCGTCCGAAGAAGGCCCGCTTGTCGCGATCGTCGATTTTGGCTTGAAGGCGAACATCGTCCGCGGCCTCCGACGAAGAGGTGCTCGGGTCCGGATCCTGCCGCACACGGTGTCGGCGGAAGTGGCGCTTGCAGCCGATGTCGACGGGCTCGTGCTGTCGCCGGGACCCGGCGATCCCGCGAGGCTCGACGGGCCGGTCGCGCTTGCTCGGGCGATCGTCGAGGACGGCCGGCCGCTGCTGGGGATCTGCCTCGGCCACCAGATCGTCGGTCGGGCGGCGGGCGCCGACACGCGCCGGCTGCGGTTCGGACACCACGGGGCGAACCACCCGGTCCGCGACGTCGACATGGGCCTGGTCCAGGTGACGGCCCAGAACCACGAGGTCCAGGTCGTCGGCGAGTCGCTGCCAGCCCGATCGGGGTTCCGGGTCAGCCAGGTCAACCTGAACGACGGCTCCGTCGAGGGGTTGCGCCACGCGACGAAGCCGATCGAGACGGTTCAGTACCACCCGGAGGGAGCGCCCGGCCCGCTGGACGCGCTCGCGGTCTTCGACCGCTTCGTGGCGGCAGCCGCGGAGAAGTGCCGGTGAGGGAGTGACGTGAGCTCAACAGCGCGCCCGGACTTGGCCACATGCACACCCACGGAGCGTTGGTCCAAGTTGCAAGCCTCTCACGGGTCGCTCCCGGGCCGAAATAAGCCTCTCGCGGCTAACGAACCGAGGTCAAGGCCTCCCAGCCAGTCCTGCAGTTGGTCCTACGTTCCCCCGGTGAGAATCTGTCCAAGTAGTGGAGCGGACAGGTTGGTGGGCGGATTGGCGGACGCGGCCAAGCGTGGGCCGAACAGTCCACGGATGACCAGGTGGCCCGGTTGACCGACAAGCCGGCGTCGGTTCTCATCCTCGGTTCGGGGCCGGTCGTCATTGGCCAGGCGGCCGAGTTCGACTATGCCGGGACCCAGGCCTGCCGCGCGCTACGAGCGGAGGGGGTCCGGACGATCCTCGTCAACAGCAATCCGGCGACGATCATGACCGATCCCCAGGTCGCCGACGCCATCTACCTCCAGCCGCTCACGCCCGAGGCCGTCGAGGCGGTCATCGCGAAGGAGCGGCCGGAGGGCCTCCTGGCAGGCCTCGGCGGCCAGACGGCACTCAACCTCGCGATGGCGCTCGCCGAGCGCGGCACGCTCGAGCGCTACCACGTCAAGCTCCTTGGGACGCCGCTGCGAGCGATCGAGATGGCCGAGGATCGCGAGCACTTTCGTGACCTCCTGGATCGTATCGACCAGCCATACGCGCCCTCCGCGATCGTCGGGGGCAAGACCCCAGGAGAGCGGACCACTTCGGCCGACAAGGCGCTTGCGGACATCGGGTTGCCGGCGATCGTCAGGCCGGCGTTCACGCTGGGCGGAACCGGCGGCGGGATCGTCGAGACCGAGCCCGCCTACCGCGAGCGCGTCCGGGCCGGCCTCCGGGCAAGCCCGATCGGCCAGGTCATGGTCGAGAAGTGCCTCGTCGGCTGGCAGGAGATCGAGTACGAGGTGATGCGCGACGCCGATGACACGTGCATCGCGGTCTGCTCGATGGAGAACGTCGACCCGCTCGGCGTCCACACCGGCGATTCGATCGTCGTCGCCCCCGTCCAGACCCTTCCCGATCCCGTCCATCAACGGCTGAGGAGCGCGGCCCTCGCAATCATCCGGGCGCTCGGCGTCGAGGGCGGCTGCAACGTCCAGTTCGCGCTCTCGCCGGACTCGACCGAATACGCGGTCATCGAGGTCAACCCGCGCGTGTCGCGATCCTCGGCCCTGGCCTCCAAGGCGACCGGCTATCCGATCGCCCGGGTCGCCGCGCAGATCGCGATCGGGCGACGCCTGGCGGAGATCCCGAACGTGGTCACCGGTACGACCGTTGCCGCGTTCGAGCCGGCCCTCGACTACGTCGTCGTCAAGTTGCCGCGCTTCCCGTTCGACAAGTTCCCGACCGCCGACCGGACCCTCGGCAGCCAGATGAAGGCGACCGGCGAGGTGATGGCGATCGACCGGACGTTCGGGGCGGCGCTGAACAAGGCGTTGCGCGGCCTCGAACAGGCTGGCGCAGGGCCCCTCGCCGAGGATCCGACCTGGAACCCGACCTTCGAGTATCTCGCCGGCGTCTACGGCGGCGACCCCGATTCCGACGAGCCGATCCGCTGGGTCGACGAGAGCGGAACCGCCTGCGAGTCGACCCGCCATGCCCAGCGCGCCGCTGCGCCGATCGTCCTCCGCCAGTTCCTCGCCCCATCTGACTCGCGGCTGTGGCGACTCCTGGGGCTGCTCCGGCGGGGCGTTCCGGAGGCGACGATCCAGGCCGCGACCGGGATCGCGCCATGGTTCCTGGCAGAGATGGCCCGCAACGTCGCCCTCGAGGCGGAGGTCCGCGCGGCCGGCGTGCAGCTCCTCGACGCGGCGGCGGACCCAGGCGGCGAAGCGGCTGTGCTGCTCGCGACCGCGAAGCGAGCGGGTTTCGGCGACCGCGAGCTCGCGGCCATAGCCGGGGTGGGGGAGAGCGACCTGCGCGACGCACGCCTGGCGCTCGGCCTTCGGCCCGGCTATGCAATGGTCGATACATGCGCGGCCGAATTCGCCGCTGAGACGCCGTATTTCTATGCAACTTATGCAGCTGCCGGGTCGGCACCGGAGGCCCCTCCGGTCGATAGGCCCGGCGCACTCGTCATCGGCAGCGGGCCCGTCCGGATCGGGCAGGGGATCGAGTTCGACTACTGCGCAGTCCAGGCGGCACAAACGCTGCGCGAGCAGGGGTGGTCGGCGGTGATGATCAACTCGAACCCGGAGACTGTCTCGACCGACTTCGACGCGTCGTCGCGGCTGTACTTCGAGCCGCTCGATCCCGAGAGCGTCCGGAGCGTCATCGACGCGGAGACTCCGCCTGGTACAGAGCCGCTCCCCGCAGTCGTCGCATACGGCGGCCAGACGCCGCTCAACCTCGCGGCGCCACTCGCCGCCGGCGGGGTCCCGCTCCTCGGCAGTGACCTCGAAGCGATCGACCAGGCGGAGGATCGGACGCGCTTCGCGGGGCTCCTCGACCGGCTCGGAATCCCGCAACCGGAAGGCGGGATGGCCCACAGCATCGAGGAGGCAATGACGCTCGCCGATCGCATCGGCTACCCGGTCATCGTCCGGCCGTCGTTCGTCATCGGTGGCCTCGCGATCGACTTCTGCTACTCGGCCGAGGACCTCGTCCGCCAGCTGGCCGCCGCGACGGTCGTCGACCCCGACCGGCCGGTCCGGATCGACCGCTACCTCGAGGGCGTCGAAGTCGACATCGACGCCGTCTCCGACGGTCAGCGGGTCCTGATCCCGGGCCTCCTCGAACATGTCGAGCGCGCCGGCGTTCACAGCGGCGACTCGGTCGGCGTCTTCCCGCCGCGCTCGGTCAGCGCATGGGACCAGGAGCTGATCGTCAACACGATGGAGCGGGTCGTGCTCGCCCTCGGCGCGAAGGGCCTCGTCAACGCCCAGTTCATCGTCCGAGACGACGGCGTGTACCTGATCGAGGTCAACCCCCGCGCATCGCGGACGGTGCCGTTCATGAGCAAGGTGACTGGGGTCCCGATGGTGGAACTGGCGGTCCGGATCTCGCTCGGCGAGACGCTCGAGGAGCTGGGCTGGCCGAACGGCCTCCTGCCATCGCCGCCGTTCGTCGCGGTCAAGGCGCCGGCCTTCTCGACGGCCAAGCTGCGCGGCGTCGATCCATCGGTCGGGCCGGGGATGCAGTCGACGGGCGAGGTGATTGGCATCCACACCGACCCACGCGTCGCCCTCGCCAAGGCGCTGCTCGGTGCCGCGCTCGTGCCGCCGCGGCCCGGCGAGGAGGGTGCGCTCGCGCTCCTCTCGATCGCCGAGCGGGACAAGGCCGAGTTGCCCAGGCTCGGCGCCGCTCTCACCGCAGCGGGCTATCGGCTGGCGGCGACGGCCGGGACGAGGGCCGCCCTGGCGGCCGCCGGGTTCGAGGCCGCGCCGGTGGCGAAGCTCGGGGAGGAGCCTGACGCCGGCGGGGATGAGGTGGCGATCCTCGATCTCATCGCGAACGGCGACGTCCGCCTTGTGGTCAATACGCCGACGCCCCGATCCGGAGCCGTTCGCGACGCCGCGGAGATCCGCCACGCCGCGACCGCGGAGGGGATCCTCTGCCTCACGGCGATCGAGACAGCGGTTGCGGCCGCCGAGGCGCTCGATCCGTCGATCGCAGCTCGGTTGTCCGAGGTTCGATCGCTCGAGGAGTGGGTGCCGGGCGGCCGGCCACCGGGCCTCCGGGTGGCGGTGGTCGCAGGGGCGTGACCGACCGGTTCGAGCTGATCATCTTCGACTGCGACGGTGTCCTCGTCGACAGCGAGCGCCTGTCCGTCGGGCTCGACGTGACATTCCTCGCCAGCCTCGGCTGGCCGCTGTCCGAGGCGGAGATCATCGAACGGTTCGTCGGACGGACGGACGTGGCGATGCGGGCCGAGATCGAGGCGCACCTGGGGCGCAGCGTGGCGACCGAGTGGGCAGCATTTGCCGACGAGTACGTCCGGCTGTTCGACTCTGACCTGCTGGCAGTCGAGGGGATCGCGGCGGCCGTCGACGCCGTCCAGGCCGCCGGTCTCGCGACGTGCGTCGCCTCGAGCGGTGGTCACGCGAAGATCCGGCGAAACCTCGCCACG
>JBBSCI010000117.1:0-9728 GCA_038250445.1 Candidatus Limnocylindrales bacterium
AGCGGACGATTGCCTGGGCGATGCTCGCCACGAACCCGACTTCGGCATTCTGGAAATACGACGCAATCTGCTGCGGGAAGAGCAGGATGCTGATCGCGAAGATGATCGGAATGACACCGGCCTGGTTGACCCTGAGCGGCAGGAACGTCTGACCGCCCTGATACATCCGCCGGCCGCGGACGCGGCTGGCGTATTGGATCGGGATCCGCCGCTGGCCCTCCTGGATGTAGATGATGACCGCGACCGACACGATCGCGAGGATCGCGAACCCGATGATGAGGGCCGGGTTTGGCGTCGACAGGAAGCCGGCGATCGCTCCCGGCGCCCGGCTGACGATGCCGGCAAAGATGATGAAACTGATCCCGTTGCCGATCCCCCGCTCTGTGATGAGCTCGCCGAGCCACATGAGGGCGACCGAACCTGCGGTGAGCGTGATGATCTGGGTGATCGTCGTGAAGTCACCGAGATCGAATCGCGAGGACAGGATGCCCTGCGAGTTGAGGAGGGCGAGGAACCCGAATGCCTGGAGGAGCGCCATCGGCACGGCCAGGTAGCGGGTGTACTGGTTGATCTTGTTCCGGCCGTACTCACCCTCGCGGCTGAGCGCCTGGAGGGATGGGATGACGCCGGTCATCAGCTGCATGATGATCGAGGCGTTGATGTACGGGTTCACCCCGAGGGCGACGATCGAGAAGTTCGAGAGGCCGCCGCCGGAGATCAGGTCGAGCACGCCGATGAGGGCGTTCCCAGCGAAGAACGACTGGAGCTGCTCGCGATCGACGCCCGGGACCGGCACATGAGCCAGGAACCGGAAGACGATCAGGATCGCCAGGACATAGAGGATCCGGCGCCGGATGTCCGGCGCCCGGAACGCGTTCAGCAGCGACTCGAACACGGGCTATACGGTCTCGTCGTCGGCGGTCGTGGCGTCGGCGGTCGTGGCATCCGCGTCGGCGTCGTCGTCGGCCGTGGCTTCCGCGCCCGCAGGCGCCTCGGCGTCGGTGTTCGCGGCTTCGGCCGCCGCGTCCTGGGGCGTCGACTCGTCGGTGTCATCGGCGGCCTTGCGAGCCTTGGCTGCCTTCGGCGCCTTGGTGGCCTTCGCCGCGACCGCCTCGGCGGCCTCAGTGGCGCGCTCGGCTGCGTCAACGGCCCGGGCCTCGCGTGCGTCCACCACGCGGCTGGCAGCGGCTCGACCGGCGGCGGTGCGCGGCTCCCTCGCCGGCCTGCCGCCCGGCTCGCCGACCCCGATTGCCGGCAACGACGCGACCGGAATCTCGAGGATCGAGATCGTGCCACCGGCGGCCTCGATCTTTGCCGCGGCCGACTTCGTGAAGGCATCGGCGACGACGAAGAGCGCCACCGAAAGCTCACCCGCGCCGAGGATCTTCAGGGGCTTCTTGAGCGTTCGGACCAGGCCGACGGCCCGCAGGATCTCCTGGTTGATAGTCGGCGGAGCCGCCTTGCCCGACTTCGACTTGACGCCCTCCGGCTCGCCCCCCTCGAACGCGCCGCGCTCGGCCCGCTCGGCGATCGCGCCGACGTTCACGACCTCGTAGTCGATCTTGAACCGGTTCTTGAAGCCGCGGAGCTTGGGGATCCGCATGTGGAGCGGCGTCTGGCCGCCCTCGAACCAGGGCGGGATCGAGCCGCCGGCGCGGGCCTTCTGGCCCTTCGTGCCGCGGCCGGCCGTCTTGCCCTTGCCGGCGGCGATGCCGCGACCGACCCGCGTGCGGGCGGTGTGCGACCCGGGGGCCGGGTGCAGGTCATGGAGTTTCATGACTTCTCCTGGGATTCGGCGTCCTCGGACCGATGGCTCGCAGGGGCGTCGCCTCGGTCCTCGGAGGGCTTCGTGCCGGCTCGGTGCGCAGAGGGCTTCGTGCCGGCTCGGCCAGCGGGCTCGCCCTTGGCCCGGCCTGAGTCTGCGACTTCCTCGACGGTCACCAGGAAGCGGACCTGGCGGACCATGCCGCGGGTCGCGGGGTTGTCGGCGACCTCGACGGTATGGCCGATCCGCTTCAGGCCGAGGGCTCGGACCGTGGCCCGGTTCCGGGCGATGTGGCTGATCGTGCTCTTGATCTGGGTGACGCGAAGCTTACCTGGCATCGGCCACCTCCCCGCTCGACGCCGGCTGGCCGGAGATCCGGCTGACCAGCTTGATGCCGCGGCGACGGCCGATCTCCTCGGCCGACTGGAGACCCCGGAGCGCCTCGATCGTGGCCCGGGTTACGTTGACCGGGTTCGTCGACCCGTAGATCTTGGCGAGGATGTCGCGGATCCCGGCGGCCTCAACGACCGCTCGGACGGAACCGCCGGCGATGACGCCGGTCCCCTGCGAGGCGGGCTTCAGCATGACCTTGCTGGCCGAGTACTGGACGTTGACCTCATGGGGGATCGTCGTCCCGACCATCGGGATCTTGATGAGATTCTTCTTGGCGTCCTCGACGCCCTTGCGGATCGCCTCGGGGACCTCGCCGGCCTTGCCGAGCCCGGCGCCGACGTGCCCCGCGCCATCGCCGACGACGACGATCGCGCTGAAGCTGAACCGCCGGCCGCCCTTGACGACCTTGGCGACGCGGTTGATCTGGACGACGCGCTCCTCGAGCGCGAGCTTGTTCGGGTCAATCCTGGCCACGGGTGCTCCTTCTGATCAGAACTCGAGTCCGGCTTCGCGGGCGGCATCGGCGAGCGACTTGATCCGCCCGTGGTACCGGAACCCGGCTCGATCGAAAACGACGCGTTCGACGCCCGCGGTCTTCGCCCGCTCGGCAACGAGCTTGCCGACGGACGCAGCCTCCTCGGTCTTGGTCTTCGCCTTGGAGCTACGAAGCTCCTTCTCGACCGTCGAGGCGGTCGCCAACGTTCGCCCGGAGGCGTCGTCGATCACCTGCGCGTAGATGTGGTTGTTGCTCCGGAAGACCGCAAGGCGCGGCCGCGACTCGGTTCCCTCCAGATGGAGGCGGATCCGGTCGTGGCGCTTGCGTCGGGCGGCGCCGCGGCTGGCGACCTGCGTCATCGTGTTCGTTCCTTCGTCACTGCGTGTGCGTGGTTACTTCTTGCCGCCGATCTTGCCGGCCTTGCCGGCCTTTCGGCGGATCTGCTCGCCGGCGTAGCGAACGCCCTTGCCCTTGTACGGCTCGGGCTTGCGGGTCGAGCGGACCTTGGCGGCGATCTCGCCGACGAGCTCCTTGTCGATCCCGATGACCGCGAGGCGGGTCGGGCTCTCGAGCTCGAAGGTGATGCCGCTGGGCGGGTCGATCTCGATCTGGTGGCTGTAGCCGAGGCTCAGCTGGAGCTTTTCGCCGACCTTCACCGCGCGATAACCGACACCGGTGATCTCGAGGCCCTTGCGGTAGCCGTCGGTCACGCCGACGACCATGTTGTTGACGAGCGTCCTGGTCAGGCCGTGGAGCTGCTTGTGGGTCTTCTGCTCCGTCGGCCGGGTGACGACGAGCTTGTCGTCGTCGCGGCTGACGGTCATGTCCGGATGGAGCTCACGCGACAGCGAGCCTTTCGGGCCCTTTACCGTGAGCTTTCGTCCCTCGATGGTCACGTCGACACCCGACGGGACGGCGATGGGGAGGCGACCGATACGTGACATTCGTTCCGCCTACCAGACGTAGGCGAGGACTTCGCCACCGAGCTCGGCCTTCTTGGCCTGCGCGCCGGTCATGATGCCCTGGCTGGTGCTGACGATGACGATGCCGAGGCCGCCGAGGACCCGCGGGATGTCGGTCTTCCGGGCGTAGACGCGGAGGCCGGGCTTGCTGATCCGCTTCAGGCCGGAGACGACCGGCACCTTGCCGTCCACGTACTTGAGGGTGAGCCTCAGCATGAGGGCCGGGCCCTCCTGCTCTTCGCTGACACCGGCGATGAAGCCTTCGTTGACGAGGATGCGGGCGATCTCGCGCTTCGTCCGGGACGCCGGCACGATCACCTCGGTGTGGCGCGCGCGCGACGCATTCCGGACGCGCGTGAGCATGTCCGCGATCGGATCGGAAATGTTCATCGGTTCCCTACCAGCTCGACTTGGTGACGCCCGGCAGCTCGCCCACGAGCGCTCGCTCGCGGAAGCAGATGCGACAGAGCGCGAACCGCCGCATGTAGGCTCGCGGCCGGCCGCAGACGAAGCAGCGGTGGTAGCCGCGAACCTCGAACTTCGGCTTGCGCGCTGCCTTGGCGATCATCGATTTCTTGGCCATGGTTCACCCTCCCCGCGCCGAGCCCGGAGCCACCGGTCGAACGCAGCAGATCGCCGATCCGGACGTGTCCAGGCTAAGGCGGAGCCGAACACGCGGGCGAGCGCACTCTTTGTGCGTGAGTTCGCGCGCGGAGGCGACAACGCTGGCATGGGCCGTCCGGTCGGATGAGATGCAAGTGAGCACTGGTGGCTGCGGGCTCATGAGGCGAAGGGCATGCCGAGGAGTTCGAGCAGTCGCTTCGATTCCTCGTCGGTCTTCGCCGTCGTGACGATGCTGATCTCCAGCCCGCGGAGACGGTCAACCTTGTCGTATTCGATCTCCGGGAACGCGAGCTGCTCGCGCAGCCCGAGCGAGTAGTTGCCGCGGCCGTCGAACGACTTGCTCGGGATCCCCCGGAAGTCGCGAATGCGCGGCAGGGCGAGCGTCGTCAGGCGATCGAGGAAGTCCCACATCCGCTCGCCGCGGAGCGTGACCTTGGCCCCGATCGTGTTGCCCGTCCGCAGGCGGAACTGGGCGATCGAGCGCTTGGCCTTGGTGACGATCGGCTTCTGGCCGGTGATGAGGGTCAGGTCGCCGAGGGCCGCGTCAAGCGCCTTGGCGTTCGACAGCGCCTCGCCGAGTCCGATGTTCACGACGATCTTCGACAGCCGCGGCACCTGCATCGAGTTGCGATATTCGAACTGTTTGAGGAGCGCCGGCGCGATCTCGGCCGCGTAGCGCTCCTGGAGGCGACTCGTCACGACTTCACCTCCAGCTGCTCGCCGCAGTGGCGACAGACTCGGACGCGCCGGCCGTTGTCGAGGACCTTGTGGGCGATCCGCGTCGGGCGGTCGCAGTGGGTGCAGACGAGCATGACCTTGCCGATCGGGAGCGGCTGGGCGAGATCGAGGATTCCGCCCTGCTGGACCTTCGGCATCCGGTCGGTCGAGCCCGCGCTCTGGCGCGGCTTGGTGTGGCGCTTGGCGACGTTGATCCCCTCAACGACGACCGACGCGGTAGAGAGCGGCGATGTCCGCTCGAAGCCCGCCCCGTACTTCGCCTGGCTCTTCTTGAAGCCCTGCGGGTTGCGGACGACGCGCTCGACGACGCCGCGCTTGCCGGCGTCCTTGCCGACGAGCACGACGACCGTGTCGCCGGTCCGGATCTCGGGGACCTTGGTGGCGCGCACCGGCGCGTGGTGGACAGTCATCACAGCACCTCCGGCGCGAGCGACACGATCTTCATGTAGTTGCGATCCCGGAGCTCACGGGCGACCGGCCCGAAGATCCGGGTCCCGCGGGGATTGCCCTGGTTGTTGATGAGCACGGCGGCGTTCTCGTCGAAGCGGATGTAGCTGCCATCCGGGCGGCCGTACTCCTTGGCGGTCCGGACGATGACCGCGCGAACGACGTCGCCCTTCTTGACGGCGGCGTTCGGGATCGCCTGCTTGACGCTGGCGATGATCACGTCACCCACGCCGGCCGACGTCTTGAGCGAGCGGCCCATGACGCGGATGCACTGGATCGACCTGGCGCCGGTGTTGTCGGCGACCCGCAGCCGGGATTGCGGCTGAATCACGCAGGGCCACCTTCGTCAGCGGCAGCCGTGGATTCGGGCGTGGCGTCGTCGGCCGGCGGGGTCTCGCCCTCGTCGCTTTTGTCTGGCCCGTCGTCGCGGGTTCGGCCGGGATGGGCCGAGGCGTGGATCGCCTCGGTCGTCTCGGCCTCCTCGAAGACGATGTCGCTCGTGCTGCCGTGGGTCGAGGAGCGCGCGACGACCTCGATCAGCCGCCAGCGCTTCGTCGCCGACAGGGGTCGCGATTCCTCAATGAGGACCGTGTCGCCCGTGTGGGCGTCGTTCGTCTCGTCGTGGGCCTTGAACTTCGTCGTCAAGCGGATGACCCGCTTGTAGAGAGGGTGGCGCGCGAGGCGCTCGACGGACACGACGATCGTCTTGTCCATCTTGTCGCTCACGACGCGGCCGACCTTCGTCTTCCGCTGGCTTTCTTGCACCTGGGTGTCTGCTCCTGTCATCGCGTGATCTCCGTCAGGCCGTCTGGCCGAGCTTGCGCTCGCGCTGGACGGTGAGGATCCGCGCGATTGCTCGTCGCGTCTGCGGGATCGTGCTGTAGTCCTTGAGCTGCCTGGTCGACAGCGCGAAACGGGCCTGCCAGAGGTCCTGCTTCGCCTCCTTGAGCGCGGTTTCCAGTTCCGTGTCCGAAAGCGCCCGAACCTTATCGATGTCCATCGCTCGCCTCCACGTTGTCGCGAACGACCACCCTGGTCTGAACGGGCAGCTTGTGGCTGGCGAGCCGCATCGCCTCGATCGCCGACTCGTGGTCGACGCCGGCCATCTCGAAGAGGATCCGGCCCGGCTTGACGACGGCGACCCAGTGATCGGGCGCGCCCTTGCCGGAGCCCATCCGCGTCTCCGCCGGCTTCTTGGTCGCAGGCTTGTCGGGGAAGATCCGGATCCAGATCTTGCCGCCACGCTTGACCGAGCGGGTCATCGCCCGCCGGGCGGCCTCGATCTGGCGGCTCGTGATCCAGGCCGGCTCGAGCGTCGAGAGCCCGTACTCGCCGAAGGCGACGGTATGACCGCCCTTGGCCAGCCCCGACATCCGGCCGCGCATGACCTTGCGATGCTTGACGCGCTTGGGCATCAACATCGTCAGACTCCCCCGCCTGCGGCGGCGACCTGGGCCATCTGGGCCTCGTGCGGCAGGGTCCGCTCCGGCGCGATGTCGCCGCGATAGATCCAGACCTTGACGCCGATCCGGCCGTACGTTGTGTGGGCGTGGACCTGACCGTAACTGATGTCCGCGCGGAGGGTCCCGAGCGGGATCCGCCCTTCGCGATCCCACTCGCGACGGCCCATCTCGGAGCCGCCGAGGCGGCCCGCGACGGCGATCCGGACGCCCTTCGCGCCGGCCTTCATCGAACGCTGGATCGCCTGCTTCATCGCCTTCTTGAAGGCGATGCGCCGGGTCAACTGCTGGGCGATGTTCATCGCGACGAGGTGCGCGTCGAGCTCCGGCTGGCGGATCTCCTTGATCTCCAGCTTGACTCGTCGCTTCGTCAGCCCGCCGATTTGCTGGCGGAGGACCTCGACGTTCGCCCCGCCCTTGCCGATGACGATCCCGGGCTTGGCCGTGTGGATCGTGACCGTCACGTGGTTGATGCCGCGCTCGATCTCGACGCCGGACACGCTCGCGTTCGCAAGCCGGCGCTCGACGAGCTTGCGGATCGTGATGTCCTCCTTGACGAGGTCGGTGTATTCCTTATCGGCGTACCACTTCGCGGTCCAGGTGCGCGAGACACCCAGGCGGAAGCCGTACGGGTGGACCTTTCGTCCCATGTCAGGCCTCCTGATCCGCGACGACGATGGTGATGTGAGTCATGGGCTTGTGGATCGGGAACGCCCGACCCTGGGCGCGGGGGCGCCAGCGCTTGATCGCCGGGCCCTCGTTGCAGTGAGCCTCGAGGACGATGAGATCCTCGGCCGACAGGTTGTGGTTGTTCTCGGCGTTGGCCGTGGCGCTCCGGAGGACGCGCTCGATGTCCCGGGCGGCATGCTGGGGCATGAAGCGCAGGAGCGAGGCGGCCTCTTCCACCCGCCGGCCGCGAATGGTCGCGGCGACGAGATTGGCCTTGCGGGTCGACCCGCGGAGATACTTGGCAGTGGCGGAAACGCGCACGGAACTCCTACTTCAGCGCGGTCGAACGCTCGGTGTGCTTGCCGTGCCCGCGGTAGGTCCGGGTGTGGGCAAACTCACCAAGGCGGTGGCCGACCATGTTCTCGGTCACGTAGACCGGGACGTGCTTCTTGCCGTTGTAGACGGCGATCGTGTGGCCGATGAACGACGGGAAGATCACCGACGCCCGAGACCAGGTCTTGACGACCTTCTTCTCGTTGCGCCGGTTCATCTCCTCGACGCGCCCCTGGAGGCGCACTTCGATGAACGGGCCCTTCTTGATCGAACGGGACATGCTCTCCTACCCTCCCGCTACTTGCGATGGCGCGAGCGGACGATGAGTCGCCCGGTCGTCTTGGAGCGCCTGGTGCGGTAGCCCATCGCGGGCTTGCCCCAGGGCGTCTTGGGCGGCATCCCGGTCGGGGACTTGCCCTCGCCACCGCCATGCGGATGGTCTCGTGGGTTCATGACGACGCCGCGGACTTCCGGACGCTGGCCCAGGTGACGGGCCCGGCCGGCCTTGCCGAGGTTCTGGTTCTCGTGGTCGAGGTTGCTGACCTGGCCGACCGTGGCCATACATTTGATGCTGACCCGCCGGACTTCGCCGGACGGCAGCCGGACCTGGGCCTGGTCGCCCTCCTTGGCGAGGAGTTGGGCCGCGACGCCGGCAGACCGGACGATCTGGCCACCTTTGCCGGGGATGAGCTCGATGTTGTGGATCGTCGTGCCGAGCGGGATCTTCGCGATCGGCAGGGCGTTGCCGACGCGCGCCTCAGCATCCGGTCCCGAGACCACGACATCGCCGACCTTCAGGCCGTGCGGCAGGAGCATGTAGCGCTTCTCGCCATCGCGGTAGAAGAGCAGGCCGATCCGGGCCGAGCGGTTCGGGTCGTACTCGATCGTCGCGAGGCGAGCGGGCACGCCGATCTTGTCGCGCTTGAAGTCGATCCGGCGGTAGTGCTGCTTCTCGCCGCCGCCGCGATGGCGAACGGTGAGCCGGCCCTGGTTGTTCCGGCCGGAGCCACGGATCTGCGGCTCGAGCAGCGGCTTGTGGGGCTGGTCGGTCGTGATCTCCTCGAAGGTCGACCGGGTCATCTGCCGGAGACCCGGCGAGGTGGCCTTGTAGGAACGCAACGGCATCTGTCAGACCCCCTCGAAGAATTCGATCTTCTGGCCGGGGGCCAGGGTCACGATCGCCTTGCGCCACGGCGTGGTGAAGCCGCTGATCCGGCCACGCCGCGTCCCGCGCCGCTTCTCCTTGGCCTTCGTCGTCAGGACGTTGACGCTGACGACGGTGACCTTCTCCTTCGCGTAGAGCTCCTCGATCGCCGCCTTGATCTGGATCTTGTTGGCGTCGTCGTGGACCGCGAACGTGTACTTGCCCCGACCGGATTCGTCGATCGACTTCTCGCTGACGACGGGACGGAGGATGATTTCGGGGGCGGTCAATGCGCTCACGCGTACACGTCCTCCATCCGGGCGAGAGCCGGCTGCTCGATGAGGACGAGGTCGGCCTTGAGCAGGTCGACGACGTTCAGCGAGTCCGCCAGGATGACCTCGACGGTCGGCAGGTTGCGGGCCGACATCTCGAGGATCTGGTCGCGGCCAGGGGCGACGACGAGCACGCGGCCATTCGCCTCGAGGGCGCTGAGAACCGACACGAGCTCGCGCGTCTTGATCGCCCCGAGCCCGAACGTGTCGATGACCTTGATGGCCTCGTCGCCGAACTTGGCGGTCAGCGCACCGCGCAGGGCAAGGCGCTTCATCTTGCGCGGCAGGCGCTGCTCGTACGAGCGCGGGTGCGGACCGAAGACAGCGCCGCCGCCCCGATAGTGAGGCGCGCTCTTCGAGCCCTG
>JBBSCI010000118.1:0-9683 GCA_038250445.1 Candidatus Limnocylindrales bacterium
CGAACGGGTCAAGGACCCTGTGCACCCGACCCAGAAACCGCTCCGCGTCCTGCGGCGACTCCTCGAGCTCGCGAGCGAGCCGGGCGATCTCGTCCTCGACCCGTTCATGGGCGTCGGATCGACGGGCGTCGCGGCGGTGGAGCTGGGCCGACGGTTCGTCGGGATCGAGATCGACGAGGGCTACGTCGACGCCGCCCGGCGCAGGATCGACGCCGCAACGGCCAAGGTTGCCGCGGCCGCGGCCGGCTAGCCGCTGACGCGACCCGGGCTGCCTTCCGGCGCCTACCGGCACCACAACTCACCAGCCGATCGGGGCGAGATCGGCGTCAGCCGGTAGACTTCCCGCCATGCCTCGCTACACCTACGGGGGGCAGGCGCTGATCGAAGGCGTCCTGATGCGTGGCCGTGACGCGATCGCGGTCGCCTTTCGTCACCCCGACGGACGGATCCTCTACGCCACCGAGCGCCTGGACTCCGGTTTCCACAAGAATCGCGCCTCGAAGCTGCCGCTTTTCCGCGGCCTCGTCGTCCTGTACGAGACGCTGATCGTCGGCACCCGCTGGCTCGTCCGCAGCGCGGGCATTCAGGCGGAGGACGACGGCGTCGAGCTCGGCCGAGGCTCGATCGTGTTGATGCTCCTCATCACGCTCGTCGCCGGCGTCGGGATCTTTTTCCTGCTGCCGCTGTTCATCGCGAGTGTGACCACGGCGAACGTCACGAATGGCCTCGTCCAGCATCTGGTGGAGGGCCTCGTTCGCGTCGCGATCTTCCTCGGCTACCTCGCGGTCATCGGCCAGTCGGCCGAGATCAAGCGGGTCTTCATGTACCACGGCGCCGAGCACATGACGATCCACGCCCTTGAGGCCGGCGACCCGCTCGTCCCGTCCGCGATCCGCAGGTACCCGACGGCCCATCCTCGCTGCGGGACGGAGTTCCTGGTCGTCGTCATCGCCCTCTCGATCATCGCCTTCAGCCTCGTCGGGCGGCAGGAGCCGCTCGTGATGATCGGGAGCCGCATCCTGCTCATCCCGGTGATCGCCGCGGTCGGCTACGAGATCCTCCGCTGGGGCGCCCGGCACCGCGGCAACCCGATCGTGCGGGCGATCATGTGGCCCGGCATCCTCGTCCAGATGCTCACGACCCGTCAGCCGACCGACGACATGATCGAAGTTGCGATCGTCTCGATGGAGCAGGCACTCGAGGCGGATGGCGAGCCGCTCCCCGAGGGCAGCGGCACGCTCCCGCGCGAGCCGCTCCCGCCCCCAGGCGCTGCCCGGGCCGGAGCCGGTGCGGGCGGAGCGACCCTGATCAACACCGAAGTGGAGACGGTCGCCCCCGTCACGATCGACCCGCCGCTCCCGGGGGTGTGAGCGTCGCGATGGCCGCGACGGATCTCGACGCCAGGCTGGGCGACGTCGCGCGCCAGTACGACGAGCTCCAGACGGAGCTGGCGCTGCCTGAGAACAACTCGGATCCGGAATCGATCAAGCGGCTCGGCAAGGAGATGGCCCGGCTCGAGCCCGTGGTCGCGGCGTTCCGGCGCCTCGAGTCGACCCGCGAGGAGCTCACCGGCGCCCGGGAGCTCCGCGATGCCAGCGACGCGGACGACGAGATGCGGTCGATGGCCGACGACGAGGTTGCCCGTCTGAGCGCCGACGAGACTCGCCTCCTCGACGAGCTTCGCGTCCTCCTCCTGCCGCGCGACCCGAACGACGAACGCGACGTGATCATGGAGATCAGGGCCGGCGCCGGTGGCGACGAGGCCGCTCTCTTCGCCGCGGAGCTGCTCCGGATGTATCTCCGCTACGCGGCGAACCACAAGTTCACGCCCGAGATCCTCAGCCGCCACGACACCGGCGGTGATGGGATCAAGGAGGCGATCATCCAGATCCACGGCGACGGTGCCTACAGCCGGCTGAAGTTCGAGGGCGGCGTCCACCGCGTCCAGCGCGTCCCCGCGACTGAGTCGTCCGGCCGGATCCATACCTCGACGGTGACCGTTGTCGTCATGCCCCAGGTCGATGAGGTGGAGATCGAAATCGACGAGGAGAAGGACCTCCGGATCGACGTGAAGCGCTCGTCGGGCCCCGGTGGGCAGTCGGTCAACACGACCGACTCGGCCGTTCGCATCACCCACCTGCCGACCGGTCTCGTCGTCGAGATCCAGGACGAGAAGAGCCAGCACAAGAACAAGGCGAAGGCGATGGCCGTGCTACGGTCCCGGCTCTACGAACGCCAGCAGGCTCAGCAGCGCGAGGCAGATTCCGTCGCGCGTCGCTCGATGGTCGGCGCCGGCGACCGATCCGACAAGATCCGGACCTACAACTTCCCCCAGGATCGACTGACCGATCACCGGATCGGCCTTGACCTGTCATCGCTGCCGAGGGTCATGGATGGCGAGATCGACCGGCTGATCGACGCTTTGATCATGGCCGACCAGGCGGAGCGGCTGGCGACGTTGACCGGAGGCGACAATGGTGCGTGAGGCGAAGCCGGCCCGGTCCGCGACCCGGGTCGCCGGCAACGGAGCTCGCCCGCGCCGCGCGGCTCCGTCCGGCGACGCCGTGGTCTACATCGAGCCGCGGCACGTCCCGATCCGGAAGGCGACCGACCTCGGCAGCGTCCAGGTCCTGAAGCACGGCAACCTCTTCCTGCTGACCGACCAGTTCGGTGACATCCACTCCGATTCCCGGGGGCTCGGCCTCTATCGCGACGACACGCGGCTGCTGTCGTGCTCCGTGCTCCGCGTCAACGGCGAGCGGCCGGTCGTCCTGCAGGGCTCGACCGGGGCGAACTACCGCGGCGTGATCCAACTGACGAACCCGACCCTCGACCGGAACCCGAACGACAAGATCACGCCGGGGCAGGGCCTGACGGGCAAGAAGATGGGCATCACCCGCGAGCGCCTGCTGACCGGCGTCGCCATCGAGGAGCGGGTCCGGATCGTCAACTTCGCCGAGCGCGACGAGACGGTCGACATCCTGCTCGAACTGGCCGACGACGCGGCCGACATCTTCGAGGTCCGCGGCTTCCCCCGGGACCGTGGCACGCCGCTGCCAACCGCGGTGACCGGATCTCGCGTCACGTTCCGCTACGACGGGCTCGACGGGAGGCGGCGCCATACGTGGCTCGCGTTTTCCGAGCCGGGCGTGTTCGAACCGGTGATTCCGGGCGAGGCTCGGGACCTTGGCGGAAGCCTCCGCTACCGCTGGACGTGGGACCTCGCCGCAGGCGCCGAGCACGAACTGTCATGGATCGCCTGGGCGGGCGACGCCCCGATTCCCCATGGCGCCTCCTCGTCGGCCGCGAAGGCCGCTGTCGTCGACCCGCGTGAGCTCTTCCCGGACCCGCCCCGGATCGCCGCCGACGAGGGCGCGGCCGCGTACCACGCGTGGGCCCGCAGCACGACCGCCGTCGCGACCGACCACGAGCTGTTCAACCTGACGATCGGGCGGAGTGTGGCCGACCTCCGGCTGCTCGTGAACGAAGGGCCGGGCGAGGGTCAGCGATACGTCGCGGCCGGCGTGCCGTGGTTCACGACGCTGTTCGGACGGGATTCGATCATTACGGCCCTCCAGACGCTCGCCTTCCGGCCGCAGATCGCAGTTGAGGCCCTCGAAGTGCTCGCCTCCCTTCAGGCGACCGAAGTCGACGACTGGCGCGACGCCGAGCCCGGCAAGATCCTCCACGAGTTCCGGGCTGGTGAGACGGCGAGGGCCGGCGAGCTCCCACATTCGCCCTATTACGGCAGCAGCGATTCGACGCCGCTCTGGCTCGTGTTGCTCGGCGCGACGTACGAGTGGACAGGCGATCGCGCGCTCGTCGACCGCCTCTGGCCGAACGCGCTCGCGGCGCTGAACTGGATCGACGAATGGGGAGATCGCGACGGAGACGGCTTCGTCGAGTACGAGCGACGCTCGCCGCGCGGCCTGCTCAACCAGGGCTGGAAGGATTCGGGCGACGCGATCCGCGATCGGAATGGCACGGAGCTCCGCGCCCCGATCGCGCTGGCAGAGGTGCAGGGCTACGTCTTCGACGCAAAGACCCGGATGGCCGGCCTGGCCCGGATGCGCGGCGATGTCGAACTGGCCGATCGGCTGATCAGGGACGCAGAAACGCTCCGCGCACGATTCGAGGAAGCGTTCTGGGTCGAGGATCAGCGCTACTACGCGATGGCCCTCGATGGCGACAAACGCCAGGCCGACGCGATCGGGTCGAACGCGGGCCACTGCCTGTGGAGCGGGATCATCTCGCCGGCCCGTGCACGCGACATCGCCGACCGCCTGCTGAGCCCGTCCCTCTTCTCCGGCTGGGGGATCCGAACCTACGGCGCCGGCCAGCCGGGGTTCAACCCGTTCGGCTACCAC
The DNA here is from genome assembly GCA_038250445.1 of Candidatus Limnocylindrales bacterium. GTDB lineage: Bacteria > Chloroflexota > Limnocylindria > Limnocylindrales > CSP1-4 > CF-46. The sequence continues at coordinate 4,368 of JBBSCI010000118.1, forward strand.
ACGGGCACGGTCTGGCCGCACGACACCTCATTGGCTGCGGCCGGATTGAAGCGGTACGGCTTTCAGGACGAGGCCAACCGCCTTGTCAGTCACGTCTTCGAGGCCGCCCAGCATTTCAGCGAGTTCCGGCTGCCGGAGCTCTTCTGCGGCTTCGACCGCGAGACGGCCCCGATGCCGGTTCCCTACCCCGTCGCGTGCTCGCCGCAGGCGTGGTCGGCCGGAGCCGCCTTCATGTTCCTCCAGACGATGCTCGGGCTGCGGGGGCATGCCGGCGCGAACGAGCTCGAGCTCCTCCGACCGAACCTGCCGGACTGGCTCGGCAAGGTGACCATCACGAACCTGCGGATCGGCGAGTCGTCGGTCGACCTGCTCTTCCATCGATGGCGCGGCACGACGAGCGCCGAGGTCCTGCGCAAGGTCGGCGACCTGTCCGTCACGATCAGGCTCTGACGCAGGCCGTGCCCACGGTCGGGGAGCTGCTACCGAGCGCGGTCGAGCGGCTGCGCGTCGCCGGATCTGAGTCTGCGCGGCTGGACGCGGAAGTGCTCCTGGCGTCGGCCATCGGGACGGAACGCACGACGCTGCTCGCCTATCCGGAGGTGCCCGTCGGCCCGGAGGCGCTCGAGCGCTTCGAGGAGGCCGTCGCCCGCCGCTTGCGCGGTGAGCCGGTCGCCTACATCCGCGGGATCAAGGAGTTCTTCGGCCTTGCCTTTGCGGCCGACGGGCGGGCACTCATCCCTCGACCGGAGACCGAGCGGCTCGTCGAGATCGGGCTGGCCGCAGTGATGGCTCGGCTGACCGCCGCTGAGCACGGCCGCGGCTCGCCACTTGTACGGGTGCTCGATGTCGGGACCGGCGGCGGCGCGGTCATCATCAGCATCGCGAGCGAGCTCCGCCGACGGCGGGTTGATCTCGGGCGAGACGTGACGCTGGCGGCGACCGATGACTCGGCGGAGGCACTCGATCTCGCCCGCGAGAATGCCGTCGGGCACGCGGTGGGCGACGCGATCGAGTTTATCGAAGCGGACCTGCTGCCGCCAGAGTTGCCGGCCGGCGCCGCCCCGATCGATGTCATCGTCGCGAACCTGCCGTACGTCCGGAGTGGAGCTATTGCCGGCCTGCCGATTGCCGCCTCGTTCGAGCCGCCGCGTGCGCTCGATGGCGGCACGGACGGCCTCGCCGTGATTCGGCGACTCCTCGCCCTCCTGCCGGACGCACTCGCCGCGGACGGCGTCGCGCTGTTCGAGATCGGGGCCGACCAGGGTGAGGATGCGCCGGCCGCCCTTCGTGAGGTCCTCCCGGGCTGGAATGCCGCGATCGAGAAGGACATCGCCGGGCACCCGAGGATCCTGAGCGTGGCTCGGGGGACGGAGCTGTGAACCCCGCTTTCCCTATCCGCCTCATCGCGCTCGACCTCGACGGCACGCTCGTCGGCGACGATCTCATGCTCCGCGAGCGGACGAAGGCGGCGATCGGCGCCGCGATCGGGCGAGGTGTGTCGGTCTCGATCGCCACCGGACGTATGACGACGAGCGCGCTGCGATTCGCCCGTGAGCTCGGCATCCGCGACCCGATCGTCGGCTACCAGGGCGCACTGATCCGGGCGATCCCCGAGCCGGGCGACGAACGCCTCGGGCGGCTGCTGTTCCATCGGCCGCTTGCCGCCGCGGCCACCCGGGAGGCGATCGAATGGGCCCGCTCGATCGGGCTCGACCCGCACGTCAACCATCTCGAGCAGTTCGTCATCCGTGCCGACGACCCGCGAGCCGAGGATTACTCGGCGTTCCTCGGTGGGCGTGCGATCGTCGTCGACGACCTGATCGCATGGGTCCGGCGACCGGTCTCGAAGGTGATCGCGGTGGCCGAGGGTCCGATCGACCACGCCGTGCTCGACGTGGCGCGCGCTCGGTTCGAGGGTCGGGCGGCAGTGACGATCAGCCACCCGCGCTTCCTCGAGTTCCTCCAGCCAGGTGTCTCGAAAGGTGCCGCCGTAGGCTGGCTGGCGCGTCGCGCGGGCGTGCCGCTGGCCAACGTCCTGGCGGTCGGGGACCAGTTCAACGACCTCGAGATGATCGCGGCCGTAGGGCACGGGGCGGCGATGCCGCACGCTCCGGCACCGGTCCGGGCGGCCGGCCGTTACATCGCGCCGCCGCTGACCGACGAAGGCGTCGCCCAGCTGGTCGAGCAGCTCGTGCTCGCGGCGCCGGAGGCCGCGCAACGTGCGTCGACGCTCCTTGCCGGCGAGGCTCGGGAGGCGGCAGACCTCGCGGCGACGGCATGACGGCGAGGGTGGTCCCAGACGACGAGTTGGGTCGATCGGAGGCGACCCGCGTTCTGCGCGCCGGAGGGATCGTGGCCGTCCCGACAGACACCGTCTATGGCCTCGCAGCCGACCTGGCGGCGCCCGGTTCGATCGCCCGTCTGTTTGCCGCCAAGCGACGGCCGGTCGACCAGGCCGTCGTCCTCCTGCTCGCCGACGCCGGCCAGGCGGCCGGCCTGGCGGTGTGGCCGCCGTCGGCGGAGGCACTCGCAGCAGCGTTCTGGCCGGGCGGTCTCACGCTCGTAGTCGCCCAGCTTCCGGGCACGCGGCTCCCCGGCGAGCAAACGGGGGGACGCCAGACCATCGGCCTGCGGCTCCCGGACCATCCGGCACCACGGGCGCTGGCGGCGGCCCTCGGGCCGCTACCGGTCACGTCGGCGAACCTTTCGGGCCTGCCGGAAGCATCCGACGCAATGGAGATCCTCGATCAGCTCGGCGAGGTGATCGATCTCATCCTCGACGGCGGACCGGCTCGCGGCGGCTCGCCGTCGACGGTCGTGGATTGTTCCAGGCCCGGGGCGCGGATCCTGCGAGAAGGTGCCATCGCCGCCGCCTCGATCGAGGCGTCCCTCCGCGACCTCACGTAGAGGCCCGCTGCCGCGACCGCACGTCGTCACGAAGCCGAAAGGATCGGCGGGCGATGATCCGGGCATGAACTCGACACGGCGCACCCCGCGCGATCGCGACCGGGCGGTCGCCCGCCTCCGCAGCCTGACAATCGGGACAACCGTCGTCAGCCTCGCCGCGGTCGGTGCCTTCGGCGCCGTTGCCGCCAGCTCGTACAGCAGTTCGATCGAGACTGTCACAGCTGCGGTGTCCACCACCGACACGAGCACGACGACCACCACGGACACGACGACGCTCCAGGCCACGCCCGCGCCGACTGCTGCATCCCAGAGCACGGCGCAGGCCACGACCGGCAGCTCGTGACCGCCATCGCGACGGTCAATTGGCAGGCGATCGGAACCGGCGTCCGCGTGGTCGTCCACGGCGGCGATCTCGAATCCGCCCGCAGCGCGGTCGACGACATCCTCGCCTCGGCCGACCTGGCCTACAGTCGCTTTCGCGACGACAGCGAGATCAGCCGGCTCAATGCGCGAGCCGGTCAACGGGTCGCCATCAGCGCGCTCTTGGCCGAAGCGATCGACGTGAGCTTGCGGGCCGCCCGGCTGACCGGGGGCGCCGTCGACCCGACCGTCGGCCGGGCGATGCGCCTGATCGGCTATGACGCAACGTTCGAGCGGATCAGGGACGGCAGCGGCCCGATCGAGCTGCGCTTCGAGCCCATCCCGGGCTGGCAGGCAGTCGACTTGTTGCCGGGGCGAAGGGAGATCCGCGTCCGGGCGGGCGTCGAGCTCGATCTCGGGTCGACCGGCAAGGCCCTGGCCGCCGATCAGGCAGCAGTTGCGGCCCTCGCTGCGAGCGGCGCTCGCGGCATCCTCGTCTCGCTCGGCGGCGACATTGCGGTCACCGGCAATCCGCCGGACGGCGGCTGGAAGGTTCTCGTCGCCGAAGACAGCGAAATGCCCGTCGACGGACCGGGCGAGGTCATCGCGATCGATCAGGGCGCTGTCGCCACATCCAGCACGACGATCCGTCGCTGGCGCCGCGACGACCGGACGCTCCACCACCTCGTGGATCCGCGGACCGGAGCCCCGGTCGCGTCGCCCTGGCGGACCGCGACGGTCGTGGCCGGGAACTGCGTCGACGCGAACACCGCGGCCACCGCCGCGATCGTCATGGGCGAGCAGTCGATCAGCTGGATCGAGACAACAGGGCTCACCGCGCGCCTCGTGTCGACTGTCGGCGAGATCGTCCGTCTCGGCGGCTGGCCGGACCCGCTCGATCCCACAGCAGTGGCATCCACATCGCCTGCTAGTGGGACCGCATCAGCCGCCACGTAACCGGATCGAAAGGTCGCCTGCCCGACCATGCCGCTCATGAGCACGCAGATCCTGTGGTTTGCCACGCGGGGAGCAGGAATCGTCTCCGTCATCCTGTTCAGCGCCGTCGCCAGTCTGGGGCTGCTATCGGTCGCCCGGGCCCAGTCGCCTTCCTGGCCGCGGTTTCTGACGGTCGAGCTGCACCGCAACCTCGCCCTGCTGTCAGTCGTGTTCCTCGGGCTCCATACCGTGACAGCCGTCCTTGATCCATTCACCTCGCTCGGCATCGCCTCGGCGATCGTGCCTTTCGCGTCGGAGTACCGGCCGCTTGCCGTCGCCTTCGGCGTCATCTCGGTCGATCTGGCGTTCCCCGTGATCGTCACGAGCCTGCTGCGCGACCGAATCGGGCATCGGACATGGCGCGCGGTTCATTGGGCCTCCTATGCGGCGTGGCCCCTGGCAGTCGCCCACACGTTGACCGCCGGCAGCGACGCCCCGGCGCCGTGGATGCTCGCGGTGACCGGTGCCAGCGTCATCGCCGTTGGAGGCGCGCTTCTCTGGCGCCTCCTCGTCGGCGGGACCAATCGAAGTCGGTTGGCCGCCGTCACTGGCGGGACCGCCGACCCGATCCCGGTCGAACCTGCCTGGAGGATCGACTGATGGAGCCGCGCCTCCTGGCTGGACCGGCGGCCACAGCCGGTGCCGAAACCCACGCGGATCACGAAGCCCGGCTCGGGCCGCGTCCGAGCGGGCCGGCCACAGCGACCGAAGTTATCCCGGCCCTCGAGGCCAGCGGCCTACTCGGCCGCGGCGGTGCCGGCTTCCCGGTGGGGCGGAAGTGGCGATCCGTCGCGGGTCAGGGCGGTGGCGCACCGGCAGTCCTGGTCAATGGCGCCGAAGGGGAGCCGCTCAGCTCCAAGGATCGAACGCTGCTCGATCTGCGGCCGCACCTGGTCATCGACGGGGCTCTCATCGCCGCCGATGCGATCGGGGCCGACCGGATCGCCTTCTACATCGGTTCGGCCCATCGTGGCGCCCGTGCGTCGCTCGCGCAGGCGATCGCCGAACGGTCCGACATCGGGGTCGCGATCCGCCTGTTCGATGCGCCCCACA
>JBBSCI010000119.1:0-9674 GCA_038250445.1 Candidatus Limnocylindrales bacterium
GTGGTTCGTCCAGGGCACCGGCTACGTATCCGCCCGCGACTTCGAGTTACTAACCCGAAGGTGACCCCGTCAGCGCTCTGCCTGGGGACAAGCTCATAGTCTTCGAGGTGGACTGTCCCACTGTATAGCCGTGATCCGGCATGCCGCCGCCGTTGGATCGGCCATCGAGCCGGTCAAGGGCCGCCACCGCGGGCGGCCGCAGGCCGCGAACCCTTGACGGGCGGCCGGCCGCCGGACAAGATCGAACGAGCGGGCGCCCTGGCGCCCGCTCCAAGACCCGCGTCCGGGTCTTGTCGTAAGATCGCGGGACGCGGCCGCTAGTTATAGACGACGCGATCTTTGCGCCTGCTAGGTAATGCCTGTCCACGGATAAGACCTAGAAGTGGACTCGGGGACAACGGCGCTAACCCGGACCGCCGAGACGAAGGCCGTTCTCGGAGGCGACAAGAAGTGACGGCTTTTGCTAGGCGGGTCCGTCCGCAGCTAAAACGGACCAGCAGGGTCGCCGTCCCCCTGACAACAGTCGAAGCCAGCCGCGCGCTGGCGCCTGTCGTCAGGAGTCAGTGGTGGGTCCACGCCGTTCTTCACTTGAATATGGGACGAAACTCGGGGGCTCTCCCGGGCCTCGTTGGGGCTTCACCCTGTACCCCGAAGCCGCCGAGGGTGGCGGGTCGTTTCGGTCCGAGGCGCGGGACGCGAGTCGCGGCGACTCCCCGACCGTCGACCCAGAACGATCCACGGCCGACGCAGCCCGCCGAGCGCGTGCCAAGGTCCGCCGGTACTGCGCTGCCAATCGGCTGAACCGCCTCGGGACGCTGACGTACGCGGGCTCGGGCAATCATGATCCGGCGGCCCTCCGCGATGACCTCGCCGACTTCTTCCGACGCCTGCGCGGGGCAGTGGGCGAACCGTTCCCGTACCTCTGGGCGCCCGAGTGGCATCCGGGAGGGCACGGTCTCCACGCCCACTTCGCGGTGGGCCGCTGGATCGCCCAGGGCGACATCAAGCGGGTCTGGGGTCGTGGGCATGTCCACATCAAGCTGCTCGGCGATCTGCCGGTCGGTTCGGGCACGCTCGGGGAAGCGCGGCTGGCAGCGCGGTACCTGGCGAAGTACGTCGGGAAGGACCTGGCTTCTGGCGGCCAGCCGTCAGGGCTCCACCGCTACGAGGTCGCTCAAGGGTTCCAGCCGCGCACGGTCCCGATCCGGGGCTCGTCCGCCGACGAGGTGGTCGAGTGGGCCGAGGTTTTCATGGGTGCTCCGGCCGAACGGGTCTGGCGCTCACGTGACGAGGAGGCGTGGGACGGACCGCCGTCGCTGTGGGCGTCATGGCGATGAACGGCCGCGATCAGCAGGCGATGGCCCGCGAATGGGTGGACCGGACGTGTGCCGCCCAGGGTGTCCCGGTGAAGGTCGACGACCACGCCACCATCGGCACCGTCGTGCTGCTGCTCGGTCAGAGCCGCCAGACAGGATCGACGCGGTCGGGATCGAAGTAGGCGCGGCCTCGGACGGCGGAGCGGACGACGGCTCGATCGAGGACGGCGGCGACGATCGCCCGCTGGCGGGTCAACGGCAGATCGGCCCACGCGGCGCGCAGAGCGGCGCCGTCGCCGACGTGGGTTGCGATGGCGGTCGTTTGGGTCAGGCGACTGACCTTCCGTGCCCCGGCCTCGATTCGGGCCTCGATTGGCTTACGGGCGGCCAGGTACTCGGCAAAGGTGACCTGCCGCTCGCCGTACGCGCGAGCCAGTTCTTCGAGCTGGGCACGGTCCTGGGCGACCGAAGCGTGGGCTGCCTCGGCCTCCGCATCAGCGGTCGCCTTGCCGGCCAGGGCGGCGGCGAGTTCGGGCGTATCGAGGCGGTACAGGACGGCCTCGACGATCAGGGCTTCGAGAGCGTCCGACAGGATCGCGATGCCACCGCAGCCGGGTAGACCTGGACCCTTGGCACAGACGTAGCGGCGCGCCCCATCACCACGTGGCCGGGCGACCAAGACGGCATCGCACAGCGCGCACCGCAGGAGGCCGCCCGACAGGAGGTAGCGCCGGACGGTCCGGCGCTTGTTGCGGGCAGGGTCCGTCAGGATCGCCCGCAGCTGGTCCGTGTCGGCTGGGGTGAGGATCGCATCCCAGTCGCCCGGGGCCACGATCTCATCGTGGTGTGAGCGCTGGCCTGACAGGCGCGCAGACATCAGCATGCGTCGGAGGACCTGGACCGACCACTGCTTCCCGCGCACGGACGTGAGCCCGCGAGCGTTCCAATCGGAGGCGATCCCGCGGAGGCTGTCGCCAGCGCGAACGCGCGCGGCAGCCTCGCGGATGGCGGCCGCTTCGGTCGGCTCCGCGGTCCGTCGATCGACGCGGTAGCCGAAGGGCCGATCGCCGCCGCCAACGTCCGTGCCCGCCTGGGCAAGTTCGAGGTGCTTGCGGGTGATGCGTCGACTCTTGTCGTCGCTCTCTTTGCGGGCCACGGCTCCGAGGATACGCGCCAGGAACCGGCCATCGTCGGTGGACAGGTCGATGTCGCCCGAGATCGAGGCCATCGACCGGAGTCGCGCTCCGTCACAGACCTCGAAGAACTCCTCGAGCTCCCGCGGTTGGCGGTGGAGTCGGTCAAGGTGCCAGACGACGACGGCATCGACGGCACCATCGCGGATGTCGGCGAGCATCTGCCGGTAGGCGGGGCGGGCCTTGCCCGAGTAGGCGCTCCGGTCATCGTCGACATAAACGTCGTGGATGGGCCAGCCGCGGTGCTCGGCGAACGTCTGACAATCGGCGATCTGGCGCTTGACCCCGAGCTGGTCGCCGTCTGGGTCGGAGCTGATGCGGGCATAGATCGCAGCGGCTGTCGGCATCGGGGAACATTAACACACACTATGGTCGGCGAGTGTCACCTCGCCCGGCGACATCCGCGGTCCGCCGCCGACCATCGCCGCATAGGACAGCGTGTGATGCGGGGCTCGAACGGGCGCCTGGCGGACGAGCTCACGTGGCGCGTCGCCCGCTACCGAGGCGACGATCGTCGCAGCGAGTGCCTCCGCGTCGCCAAGTGGCGGCAGCAGCCCCGGAATCGTCCGGGCCAGCAGGGTCTTGCCGGATCCAGGCGGTCCGACGAGGAGCAGCCCGTGACCGCCGGCGAGAGCGATCTCGAGGCCGCGCCGTGCCTCGAGCTGCCCGCGCACCTCGGCCAGATCCGCGACATCCAGCGGAATCGCCGCTCGCGATGAAGTTGCCGGCGTCCCAGCGATGTTCGTCTCGACCCCGAGATCCACCCGCGGCGGGAGCGTGACGCTTCGGCGACCGGACCGGCGGCGGACCACCTCCACGGCATCGCGAAGGGTAGCGACGCCGATCGCCTCGATCCCGCTCGCGAGCGCGGCTTCCGCGCGCATCGTGTCCGGGACCACGACCCGCCGCAGTCCTCGCCGTGCCAGCGCCGCGGCCATCGGCAGGATCCCCGGGACCGCTCGCACCTCCCCGCCGAGCGACAGCTCCCCGATGAGCGCGATGCAACCGGCGGCGGCCCGCACCTGTTCCGAGCCGAGCAGGATCCCCATCGCGATCGCGAGGTCTAGCGACGCTCCCGCCTTGCGCTGCTCGGCCGGGGCGAGGTTGACTGTGATCCGGCGCGGAGGATGAACAAAGCCGGCGTTCCGGATCGCGCCGCGGACGCGCTCTCGTGCCTCCTGGAGCGCCGCGTCGGCGAGGCCGACGATCGTGAACCCGGGCAGTCCCCCGGCGACGTCGACCTCGACGCGGATAACACGGCCGTCCAGCCCGACGAGCGTTGCAGACAGGAGAGTCGCGAGCACGACCGGACGGTAGCCGGGCGGTCTCATCCGCGGCTTAACCGCCGATTAGCTGCGCCTCGCTCGCAGCGAGGCCGGCTAGTGCCCGACTGCCGCCGCCTGAGCCGCCGCAGGCAGTTTGTCGACCACCCTCGCGAAGTCGAGCAGCGAGCGCCCGAGGAGTGAGTCGGCCTTGGTGAACATGAACGGCGCCCCCGAGTTCAGGGCGCTGATCGCGCCGCGGTACTCGTTGACGATCTGGTGGTCGATCGTTCGCTTGAGCGCGCCCTCGGCGTTCTTCACGTTGATGCCTGTGAACGCGTTCGAGCGGTTGAGCACGAGCTGGACCTTGCCCGACTCGTAGCCAAGATGCCCGATCGTCTCGAGCACGAGGCGGACATTCTTGAGGCACGACAGGTCGGCGGTCATCACCACGAACATCGTGTCGGCCACCTCGAGGATCCCCAGGTTGACGTCGTCGAGGCGCTTATCGATGTCGATGAGGATGTAGTCGTACAGACCGCGGAGCTGGTCGATGATCGCCGGCAGATGCTCGGGCGTCACGAGCTCGGCGGTCTCAGGCGACGGCGGCGCGAGGAGGAGGTCGATCCCGGAATCGTGCTTGACGAGGACCTGACGGATCAGGTCCTGGTCGATCGAGGGCGCGGTGACGACATCGACGATCGACTTCTTGTCGAGCCCGAGGTCGAGGAACACCCGGTGGTCGCCGAACTGGAGGTTGCCGTCGACGAGGCAGACCTTCCGGCCGAGCTCGCGGTGTAGGGCGATCGCGGCGTTGATTGCGATCGTGGTCGTCCCCACCCCGCCCTTCGCCCCGTAGAAGACCTCGACGCGCCCGAGCGGCGGGCGCCCGACGAGCGCATCGCGCGGCGCGAACCGGGCGAGGAGGCTCTTGATCCGGGCCATCAGCTCGGCCGGGTGGAACGGCTTGATCAAGTAGTCGTCGGCGCCTGCTCGCAGGCCGCGGACCTTCTGCTCGACCTCGCGCTCGGCGGTCAGCATGATGATCGGGACGTGGGCGGTCGTGCCCTCCTCCGTCCGGATCTTCGTCGCAACCTGGTAGCCGTCGAGCTTGGGGAGCATGACGTCGAGCAGGATCAGGTCAGGAGCCTCGGTGCCCCACAACCGGAATCCCTCGGCGCCGTCCGACGCCGTGACGACCTCGTATCCCTCCTGCTTCAGCGTGTACTGCAGCAATCGCTGGACATTCGGGTCGTCGTCGACGACGAGGATCTTGGCCGCCATCAATCTCCTTCCGGGCTCCCATCGCCGGGAGCGTTATCGGACTTCGGCGGCTCGATTATAGGCACGCCGCCCCGCCCGTCTGCGAAAACCCGGCGAAGGAGGGTTTCCACTCGGGATTCGTAGGCGGCAGGCGCGGTGGCATGGCTCGCGCTGTGGCCGGCCTCAGGGACCACCAGGTGCTCGACGTTGGAGCCCGCGGCCGCCGCGAGGCGCTCGCCCTCCGCGAGCGGAATGGTCGTGTCCGCGGCACCGTGGATCAGCAGCACGGGCACCGGCTGCGTCAGGCCGATGATCCGGATCGGTTCGGTCGCCCGCATGTCTCCGCCGACACGTCGCGCCGCGGTCTCGAATATCTGGGCGGCGATGAATCCTCGCAGCGGCACGCGCATCCTGTTGGCGACGGCCGTAGTCAACTCGGGAGGCACCGAATCCGCCACGACGGCGACGAGCCGCGGTCGGGGCGCCGACCGATCGTGGGCGAGCGCGTCCGGGTCGATGTCGGCGCTCGGGAGCGACCCGTCGCCGAGGACCACGATCGAAGCAAGCGCAGTGATCCCGCCCATCGACGTACCGAACAGCGCGACCCTCGTGATCCCACGCGCGCCGAGCCAGGCGAGCGCCCCGGCAACATCCTCGACCTCGCGGAGCCCGAACGTCGTCGGGGCGTCTTCCGAGTCACCGTGCCCACGGAAATCCAGCCCGAGAACCCCGGCCGTCCGGCGCAGGAACGGCCCGTACTCGACGAGATCGGGCGCGACCGAGCCCGACCAGCCGTGGAGCAGGAGGATCGCCTCGTGCGGGTCGGGGCGCCAGGCGCCCGCGGCGGCACGGTCCCCGGACTCGCCGCTCGCGCCACGATCGGCCGGCAGCCAGCGGCCCGCGAGCTTGAGACCGTCGCGCGACCGCAGGCGGACAACCTCGCCGCCGAGCGCATCGAGCTGCGGCCCCAGGTCCGCTTCGCCCGGGAGTGTGCGCGGCGCTTCCAGAAGCCTGTTGGCGCCGCGCCCGATGACGAGCCGCACGGCGGCCGCCGGCAGCGCGGCCAGGCCGGCGACGACCGCCAGCCGCCGGATCAACCTTCGGCTGCGGGACGGCCGCCCTGGCTCGGGCCCCCGGCCATGCCGCGCTCGACATATCCGGTGAAGGGCTCGATGAGCCGGGTGAACTCGGTCGGGATCACGAACTTCGTCGCCGGGCTCGCGCCGAGCGCCTTGAGCGCCTCCAGGTACTGGAGCGCCATCGTCTTCTCGTCGATCCCGGAGGCCGCGCCGTAGATCCTGGTAAGGGCCTGACCAAACCCCTCGGCCCGCAGGATGGCCGCCTGACGATCGCCCTCGGCGTTGAGGATGTTGGCCTGCTTGGCGCCCTCGGCGACGTTGATTGCCGACTGTCGTGAGCCCTCGGATTCGGTGATGACCGCCCGTCGCGTCCGCTCGGCGGAGAGCTGGCGGTTCATCGCATCCTGGACGGCGGGCGGCGGCGTGATCTCGCGGATCTCGACGGTCGTGACCTTGCCGCCCCAGCGCTCGGTGACCTCGTCAAGTTTGACCCGCAGGACTTCATTGATCTGCTCGCGCTTCGAGAGGACCTCGTCGAGGAGGATGTCACCGATGACGGCCCGGAGAGTAGTCGTCGCGACGCCCTGGAGTGCGCCCGGGACGTTGACGACATTGACGACGCTCTTGAGCGGATCACTGATCCGCCAGTAGATGAGGAAGTCGACGTTGATCGGCGCGTTGTCCCTCGTGATCGTCGTCTGGCTCGGGACCTCGATGAATTGTTCGCGGACGTCGACCTTGACCGGCCGATCGATGATCGGGATCAGGAACCGCAGGCCCGGGTCGCGAATCATCTTCTCGTTGGTCCGGCCGAGCCGGAACACGACCATCTTCTCGTACTGCTGGACCACCCTGATCGACAGGTAGACGATGACGAGCAGGACGACGATGAGGAACGCGGCGATCGCCGCGATAACCGGGACTTCCATGTGTTCTCCGATGGCCTCAGGCCTATGACGGGAGTGGATCGGGTTCGACGAGCACCGTCAGCCCGTCAACCGAGACGACCTTGACAGGAGTGCCTCGCTCGATCGGTCGGTCGTCTGCCGATCGGGCTGTCCATTCCTCGCCCTCCGCGTGGATCGAGCCGATCGGCACGAGCGGACGGCGGACCACGCCGTGGGCTCCCGCCGGGAGGGATGCCGAGCCGACGACGCCAACCGGCGACGTCATGCTGCGGCTGCGAATCGCCCCATAGACGATGAGCGCAATGAAGACCGCGGCGGTCACGGTCACGGTCAGGATCACCGGCGCCGCCACCCTGGCCAACGGCTCGAAGGGGTCCACCGGTTCCGTGAAGAGTGCCGATGCACCAAGGGCGAAACACACGAGTCCCCCAAACCCGAGAAGCCCGTGGCTGGTCACGGTGAGCTCGAGCCCGATGAGGACGAGGCCGAAGATCACCAGCAGCAGCCCGCCAACGTTGAGCGGCAGGGCACCTAGTCCGATGAACGCCAGGATCAGGGCGAGGCCGCCGAGGATGCCGGTGACGAAGTTCGGGCTCCAGAGCTCGGCCAGCAGGCCAGCCGAACCAATGCTGAAGAGCAGGAATGCGATCGTCGGGTCCGACAGGAGGCGGATGAACGACAGGAAGACGCCCATCGGCACCTCGGTCGTCGTCGCACCGGTCAGGTCGAGCGCGAACGACTGTCCGGCGACTTCGACCTGGCGTCCGTTCGCAAAGGCCAGCACCTCGTCGAGCGTCGCCGCGATCCCGTCCACCGCACCAACCGAGACCGCCTCGCTCGCCGGCGAGGACTTCGCGTCCTTGACCGTCGATACGGCCCAGGCGACATTTCGATGGCGAGCCTCGGCGATCGCGGTGATCTTGGCGATCGCGTCGTTCTTGACCTTGTCGCCGAGGGTCCCGGGGATGTCCTCGCCCTGGCCACCGACAGGCGACGCGGCCCCGATGCTCGTGCCCGGAGCCATCAGCGCGATGTTGGCCGATAACGTGATGAACGTCCCGGCACTCGCCGCGAACCCACCCGCGGGTGCGACCCAGACGATGACCGGGACCTTGGCTTCGAGGAGGGTGCCGACGATGTCGTTCGTCGAGGTCAGGAACCCGCCTGGCGTATTGAGCTTGATCACGACGGCGGCGGCCCCGTCCCGTTCGGCTCGGGCGATCCCCTCGGCGAGGTAGTGGGCCATTCCCTGGTCGACGACGCCTGTCGTCGGCAGGACGATCACCTCGCGTGCACCCGCCGCGGACGTGATGCCGGCCGCCAGCATGAGGGCCCCGATGCCCAGCGAAAAGCCCGAGAGAAGGCGAGTGACGCGACGGTTCACGATGGAGCTACCTCCGTGGAGGATTATCGCATCGGATGGCCGCTTGCCTACGGAATCGAGGCCGCGGTCCGTTGAGCCTGGAGATGGTCGAAGACAAGGCGGCTCCACGACTCCAGATCCGGCGCCACGGCGGCTACCTCGGCCGGCGTCGCGAACCGGCCGCTGAGCTTGTCGATCTCACGGATCGCGACCGCCCGACCGGCCGCATCCGCGATGAACACCGCGCCCAGGTGGACCTGGCCGACCGGGGTGGTGTCGTCATTCAGCAACCCGACGAACCGGAACTCGGGGACGAAGTCCGCAACGAGCTCCTCTGCCCACTCCCGCCGGAGGCCGCCGTCCAGATTCGCGTCGCCCGGATTGAGATGGCCACCCACCCCGATCGACCAGCGGTCGTGGAGCCGCACGTCGCCGCCTGCCCGGGTCCGGCGCATGAGGAAATAGGCCTCGCCCTGGCGAAGGACGAGGTACGGGATGATCTGCTTGAAGCCAGGATCGGCCTCCATCGCCGGTCGCGGCCCGAAGCGCCCATGGTGCTCGATCGTCGCGCTGAAAGCGTCCAGGTCCGCGGGGCGCAGGCCGAGCCATCCGTCGGCGGCGATCACCGCGTCCCGGGGAACGACGAACACGAGCTCGTCGTCGCTCATTGGTCATCCTCCAGGCGACGCCGGGCGGCGGCGAGCCGCACGGCGACCGCTTCGGCATCCGGCCCACCGTCTCGCTCGAGCGCCAGCAGCCATTCGTCGAGGACGCGTTGCAGCTCGCGCAGCCGGTTGGCGATGGCCGGACCGTTCGTGGCGATGATGCCGGCGCCCATCTCCTCGTCGCCGCGGGCGAGCCTCGTCATTCCCTGCCAGCCGCCCGCCGCCAGGCGGGCCGCCGCGGGCCAGTCCGCACGGTCTCGATCACCGTCGCGGCCGGCGACCGCCTCGACGAGCGCCGCCGACATGATCAGTGGCAGGTGACTGATCGCCGCCACCGCGGCATCGTGCCCCGTGGCCGTCATCTCGATCGGCCGCGCTCCGCAGGCCGTCCCGAGGGCCTCGATCCGCTCGCGATCGCCCGGTCGAGCGTGAGCGCCGGGGACGACCACCCATGGCCGGCCGTCGAACAGGTCCGCTGCGGACGCCTCGTAGCCGCTGACCTCGCGGCCGGCCATCGGGTGGCCGCCGACGAAGCGCAGGCCGGCGGTATCGGCGCGACGGCCGATCGCCTCCTTCGTACTGGCCACATCTGTCACCAGCGCATCGGGACCGAGCGCCTCGGCAA
>JBBSCI010000120.1:0-9612 GCA_038250445.1 Candidatus Limnocylindrales bacterium
CCGGGCGTCCAGGGTGGCCCGCTGATGCACGTGATCGCGGGCAAGGCCGTCGCGTTCCAGCTCGCCCTGGGCGAGGAGTTCCGGCGCGACCAGCGGCGGACCGTCGAGAATGCGGCGACCCTGGCGGAAACACTGACGGATCGCGGCGCGCGGCTGGTCTCGGGCGGGACCGACAACCACCTCATGCTCGTCGACGTCATGTCGCTCGGCGTCACGGGCAAGGACGCCGAGCACCTGCTCGACGAGATCGGGATCACCGTCAACAAGAACCAGATCCCCTTCGACGGGCAGCCGGCGAACACCGCATCGGGCATTCGGGTCGGCACGCCGGCCGTCACGTCCAGGGGCATGGGTCCGGACGAGATGCGCGAGATCGGCCGGCTGATCATCGAGGCCATCGAGCGCCGCGACGATGCCGCCGAGCAGCTGCGACTGGCGGCCCGCGTCGCGGAGATCTGCGCCCGTTTCCCGGTCCCGGGCCTGACTGGATCGGCGAGTCCGACGGGTCTGCCCGCGGCGTGAGGCTCAGCCCGTTCGCCGGACAGGCGCTGCCATTCATCCTGGTGGCGTTCGCGGCCGCCGCGCTGATCGCGTTCGCTCTCACCCCGATCGTCCGACGGATCGCGCTCCGCTACGACGCTGTCGATCACCCACACCAGCGGCGCGTCAACGTCGTGCCGATCCCGCGCGGGGGGGGTGTGGCGGTCGCCATCGCGTTCATCGTCGTCGCGGCCCTCGTGGGCCTGGCGAATGCCGATATCCATGTCCTGCCGGTGCCGCGAGCGGTCGAGCCGTCGACGGTGGTCGCCTTGCTCCTCGGCGGGGCGCTGGCCGCCGGCTTCGGCGTCCTCGACGACTATTTCGACCTGCGGGCCCGCTGGCAGTTCGCCGGTCAGCTCGCCCTTGCGTTCTTCGCGATCTCGCTGGGCATCGTCGTCGAGCTCGTCAACGATCCGTTCCGGGCCGGCGTGATCCGGCTCGACGGACCGTTCGCGATCGGCTTCACCGTCGTCTGGATAGCCGGGATGATCAACAGCATCAACTTCATCGATGGCCTCGACGGGCTGTCGTCGGGGGTCGCCCTGATTGCGGCCGTCACGCTCGGGATGATCAGCCTGACGGCCCAGGTCAACCAGCCGTTCATCGCGGTGTTGTGCTTCGGGTTAGCCGGCTCGCTGCTGGGTTTCCTGCGCTGGAACTTCCATCCGGCGTCCGTGTTCGTCGGAACGAGCGGCGTAATGTTCATCGGCTACACGCTCGCCGTGCTGTCGATCCTCGGCTCGGCCAAGGTCGCCGTCGCCCTACTCGTCCTCGGCGTGCCGATCATCGACGCCTTCTGGATCATCGTTCGCCGGATCTCGCAACGACGCTCGCCGTTCTCGCCCGATCGCGGCCATCTCCACCATCGGCTCCTCGACGTCGGCCTGTCACATCGCCAGACGGTGCTGCTGATCTATTGGATCTGTGCCGGCCTCGGCGCCCTGTCGCTTCTCCTTTCGGGCGCCGGCCAGGTGTATGCGTTCCTCGGCGTCTTCGTCCTGATCGGTCTCGTCCTCTTCGGACTTGCCCGGCTCGATCTCGGCCGCCCGAATGAGCGGATCGAGACAGAGGCACCGCTGCGCGAGGCCACGCCGAGGCGATAGCCCTCGTGGATCGGTTCGGTGCGGTCCGTCGTACTGCAGGGCAGTGTGACGGGGCACGGGGCGGTGCTAGCATCGCGGCCAGAGGGTCGGGCGGTCGCCCGAGGTCGCGCTGGAGTGCTCACGCCGGTGGAGTACATCGTCGTCGCCGTCGTTGTCGCCGTCGCCTTCGTGGCGATCGCCTTGCGGTTCGCGCCGCGCGACGCGGAAGGGTCGAGGCACCTTCCCAAGGTCGTCGACGAGTCGGTCGGGATGCTTCTTGTACGGCGGATTCTTGGCGGTGCCCAGACAGCCGTGAACAGACGCCGGCCTCCCGCCGTCCAACCAGCCCCCTCCGACGTTGCGCCCGACCTTCCAGCCTCCGAGCCGCCGGCCCCGGCCGTGCCGACCCGACTCGTGATCTCGCGTGGCACGCAGCAGGCCCACCGGATCTCGCCGCTCGACGCGCTGCCGCGGCCCCTGCCGGGTATCCGGCTCACCGGCTATGCACCCCAACGCGGCCGCGCTCGTGGGCGCCCGGCCGGCGCCTTGGCCCTCCAGCGTCGGATCGCCGCGGGTATCGGTATTGGCGTCGTCGCGATCCTGGTCCTGGCAGTTGCCTTCGTGCCGCGTGGGTTTGGCGGCAGCGTCCTGTCGGCGACCGGCACCCCGTCCCTCTCAGCCTCAGCGGACGCCTCCGCGACCGAGAGCCTCGAGCCCACGTTCTCGCCCAGCGCGACCATCTCCCCCAGCCCGACGGCCAGCCCAAGTCCGACACCCACCGCCTCACCGACGCCGTCGCCGACTCCGCAACCGACCCGGACGCCAAGACCGACGCCGAAGCCGACCCCGAAACCGACTCCCACGCCGACGGCGACTCCCACGCCGACGGCGACCCCCACGCCGACGGCGACGCCCACGCCGACACTCGCGCCGACCCCGACACCCACGCCGTCTCCGACACCCACGCCGGTCGTTACGCCGGTGCCATGACCTTCGCCCAGCCACCGAATATTCGGTGCAGGCTTAGCAACCCGCATTGCCGGGCGGGTTGCCCTTTCCTGAGGCGCAATTAGTCGCAGCAGGATTGACCGGATAGCGTGGCAGCGGCAAGCGGCAAACCTCGGCCCGCGCTAATCCTGTACCGCATATCCGACGCTCGGAAGCGTCGCGAAAAGGGGCTTTCGCGGCCGCCCGTCGACGGCCCTCGCCTGCGCGCAGCTGCTATACTCCCGCCGGTTCGCTAGGGGGCCTATGAACGGGCTCGGACCGGTCAGCGCATACATTGCGATCCTCTCCGAGGTAGGCCTCGTCCTCCTCGTCACGATCCTGGCGGGAGTCCTCGCCGGTGTCTGGGTGGACGCTCAGCTGAGGACCGGACCGATCTTCCTCCTGGTGGGTCTTGGGCTCGGTCTGACGGCCGGTTTCGTCGGCTCCTACCGGCTCATGACGCGGTTCATGTCGCGGTACGACTGACACGAGCGACAGGACCGCTGGAGGGACACCCGCGCGTTATCGGCGCGCCGGAGCACGGGAGCTAGCGTGACGATCGACGAAAGCGCGACGGTTGCGAACTCGGCGGGGACCCCGTCCGAGACTCCGGCCGACGCGACCCGCAAGCGCTCGAGACTGCCGATCCTGGCTGTCATCGCGGCCGTGGTCGTCATCGACATCCTGGCGTTCATCATCGTCCCGCCACCGCCCGGCGCGAGTGGGACCGGGAAATACCCGACCGACGGAATCGCTGCGAACCTCGAACTTGTCCCGCCGCACGTCGTCATCGACCTCATCCACGGTGATGAGCCGGCGCCCGGTGCCCTCGTCTACTTCGAGCCGACGATCTCCTCGACGATCCTGACGTCGTGGATCGTGATGGCGTTCATCCTCGTCATGGCGATCCTGTTCACCCGTGGGCTGCGCGACATCCCGGGCAAGACCCACAATTTCGTCGAGTTCCTCTACGAGAGCCTGCAGAACTTCGCCCTGTCGATCGGTGGCGACCAGGCGCGCCGCTACGTGCCGCTCTTCGCGGCGTTCTTCCTGTTCATCCTCTTCTCGAACTGGAGCGGGCTGCTTCCGCTCGTCGGCAAGGTCGAGGTGCTCCGCGCGCCGACGAGCGATCTAAACATCACCATCGGCCTGGCCCTTGTGAGCTTCGTCGTGTTCCACTTCGAAGGCATCCGGAGCCTCGGGCTGCGCGGCTACCTCGCGAAGTTCTTCCCCCTCGGCGAGTTCCGCCACGGGATTGGAGCGGGCGTGCTGGGCCTGTTCGTCGGGACGCTTGAGTTCCTGCTGGAGTTCGTCAAGCCCGTCACACTGGCAATGCGACTCTTTGGCAACATCTACGGGGGAGAGGTCGCCCTCGGCGTCGTGACGGCGCTGCTGATCTCGGTCTTCCCGATCGCCCTCGTCGGCCTGGAGTTCCTGCTGAACTTCGTCCAGGCACTCATCTTCTCAACCCTGACCCTCATGTTCACGCTCATCGCGATCGAGGGTCACACGGAGGACTCCGCCACCGAGCATCCCCTCGAAGAGATGCCGGAAGGCAACATCGGACCGCCCAGGGGATCGGAGCCACACGGCTCTCCGGCAACCTGAGCGCAAGAGCTGGCCAAACACCTCGACGATCGATCGAGGCAAAGGAGGAAGGGTTCACATGGATCTGATCGGAGCGGGCCTGGCGGCCCTCGGCGTCATCGGCCCGGGAATCGGCATCGGCATCCTGACCGGGATGACGAACGCCGCGATCGGTCGCAATCCGGACGCCGCGCCCCAGATGCGGCTGCAGTTCATCCTGGGCGCGGCATTCGCCGAAGGCCTCGGCGTTCTCGCCGTCGTCGTCGGGCTCCTCGTCATCTTCGCCAACCCGTTCGTCGGCGCAGCGGCGACCCCGTAGGCGCGCGGACAAACGATCATCGTGGACCTTCTGTCGATCGCGGCCGGCGCCGCCCAGGGGGCCGTGCCCGCCCTCGCCGAGGGTGGGGGCGCGGGTCTCCAGATCAACCTGTTCTGGATCATCGTCAGCTCGCTCAACTTCCTCCTGTTCCTGTTCCTCATCTCGCGGTTTGCGTTCGGGCCCATCAGCGCGATCCTCGAATCGCGCCGGGCGCGGATCGAACAGGGGCTGAAGGACGCCGAGCAGGCGCGACGTGATCGCGAGAACGCCGAAAAGGAGCGTCTCGCCACGCTCCAGGAGGCGCGCCGCGAGGCGAACGAGATCCTGAGCCGCTCCCAGAAGATCGCCCAGGACACGCGCGAGGCCGACATCGCCGCGACGAAGGCGGAGCTCGAACGGCTCCGCGAACAGGCCGCCGCGGAGATCGAGGCCGAGAAGACTCGGGCGATCTCCGAAGTTCGCGCTGAGGTGGCCGACCTCGCCCTGCGGGCCGCCAGCAAGGTCGTCGGCGAGACGCTGACGAGCGCGCGCGAGCGTCGCCTGATCGAGGAATTCCTCGCGGAGACCGGCGAGCTGACCGGCGATTCGAAGAGCTGATGGCCCGCAGGGATACGGCCCCGCGCCGCTTCGCCGAAGCCGCCTTTCAGATCGCCCTCCGGGACGACACGCTTGACACGTGGCGGCGTGAGCTCGATCTTGCCGCGGCCACCCTGCAGACCGGCAACCTCGAAGCCGCGCTGTCCAATCCGGCCACTCCGGTCGAGCAGCGGGTCGATGCGGCGCGGAAGATCTTCGGCCGGCTCAAGGAGCCTGTTCGAAATCTCATCGCGCTCCTCGTGAGGCGCGGTCGGATCGAGCAGCTGCCGCGAGTGGCGCAGGAGTTCGCCCGACTCGACGACCAGCGCCAGGGAATCACCCACGCCACCGCCATCAGCGCCGCCCCGCTCGACGCCAAGGAGACCAAGGCCATCGCGGCCCGCCTCGAGGAGCTGATCGGCGGCCGCGTCGAGCTTCAGACCGAAGTCGACCCCGCGATCCTCGGCGGGGTCGTCGTGCGCGTCGGCGATCGGCTCATCGACGGGAGCGTCCGCGGCCGTCTGGAGCGGCTACGACACCAGCTCGCCTCGGGCGCCCTGTAGGAGAACCCTTCAAATGGCCATTCGTTCCGACGAGATCACCAGCATCCTCAAGTCCGCGATCGATTCCTTCGACGCTGGCATCGAGACCCGCAGCGTCGGGACCGTCGTCGAGGTCGGCGACGGCATCGCCCAGATCTACGGCCTCGATGCAGCCCTCGCGTCGGAGCTCCTCGAGTTCCCCGGCGACGTTTTCGGCCTTGCCCTGAACCTCGAGGAAGAGACGGTCGGTGCGGTCATCCTCGGCGATGCACGCGCGATCAAGGAAGGCGACACCGTCAAGACCACCGGCCGCGTCGCCGAAGTGCCCGTGGGCCAGGCCCTGCTCGGCCGCGTGGTCGACCCGCTCGGCCGGCCGCTCGACGACAAGGGTCCGATCGCGTCGAAAAAGGCCCGCCCGGTCGAGCGGATCGCCCCCGGCGTCATCGTCCGCCAGTCGGTCGACACGCCGGTCCAGACCGGCATCAAGGCCATCGACGCCCTGATCCCGATCGGTCGCGGCCAGCGGGAGCTGATCATCGGCGACCGCCAGACCGGCAAGACCGCGATCGCGATCGACACGATCATCAACCAGAAAGGCAAGGGCCTCGTCTGCATCTATGTCGCGATCGGCCAGAAGCTCTCGACCGTGGCCCAGACCGTCGCCGTGCTCGAGCAGAACGGCGCGATGGCTCACACGATCGTCGTCGTTGCCGGCGCAGAGGAGCCCGCGCCGCTCCAGTACCTCGCCCCGTACTCCGGCGTGACGATGGGCGAGGAGGTCATGGAGAACGGAGTCGAGGTCGAGGGACAGGGCCTGGTCAAGGACGCCCTGTGCGTCTACGACGACCTCAGCAAGCACGCCTGGGCCTACCGCGAGATGTCGCTCCTCCTCCGCCGCCCGCCGGGCCGCGAAGCCTATCCGGGCGACGTCTTCTACCTCCACAGCCGGCTCCTCGAGCGGGCTGCGCGGATGAACGAGGCGAACGGCGGCGGCTCGCTTACCGCCCTGCCGATCATCGAGACGCAGGCTGGCGACGTGTCGGCCTACATCCCGACGAACGTCATCTCGATCACCGACGGCCAGATCTTCCTCGAGACGGACCTCTTCAACGCCGGCCAGCGGCCCGCGCTCAATATCGGGATCTCGGTCTCGCGGGTGGGCTCGGCGGCGCAGACAAAGGCGATGAAGAAGGTCGCGGCACCGCTCAAGCTGGACCTCGCCCAGTACCGCAGTCTGGCGGCCTTCGCCCAGTTTGCATCGGATCTCGACAAGGCGACGCGCGACCAGCTGACCCGCGGCGAGAAGCTCAGCGAGGTCATCAAGCAGCCGCAGTACCAGCCGCTCCCCGTTGAGAAGCAGGTCGCGATCCTCTACGCGGCAACGACCGGCAAGCTGGACGACATCCCTACGCCGCGGGTCAAGGAGTTCGAGACGCAGTTCTACCGCTTCCTCGAGGCGGAGCGGCCGAACATCCTCGAGGAGCTCGGCGGGACGAAGACCCTCACCGACGAGCTCGCGGCGGCCCTGGATGAGGCCCTGGACGCCCAGCGCGAGTTGTTCCTTGCCTAGAGCGACGAGCGAACGGCGGCCGAGGACAATGGATGGCTAGCCAGCGTGAGATTCGGCGGCGAATAGCCGCGGTCAAGAACATCAAGCAGATCACGCGGGCCATGCAGTTTGTCGCCGCGTCGAAGCTGAAGCGTGCCCAGGACGCCACGCTCGCCGCACGGCCGTACAGCCAGAAGATCGACGAGGTCCTTGCCGACCTCGCCACGGTCCTCGGCGGCGATGAGCATCCCCTTCTCGCGAAGCGCGAGGGCGGCAAGCGCCTGATCGTGCTCGTCACCAGTGATCGCGGTCTCGCCGGTCCCTTCAACACGAATACGATCCGCTTCGCCGCCCAGGAGATCACCGACCATGGGGGCGACCTCGCCGTCGTCACCGTCGGGCGCAAGGGCCGCGATGCGATGCGCCGGGCGCGGGTCCCGATGGAGGCCCACTTCGAGGGCTTCGGCGATCGGCCGAAGTTCGCCGACGTCCTGCCCCTCGCCCGCCTCATCACCGACGACTACCTCGCCGAGATGTACACCCGCGTCGACATCATCTTCAGCCAGTTCGTGTCGACGCTGACCCAGCGGCCCGCTCTCGACACGCTGCTGCCGATCGAGCCGTCCGAGGACACCGAAGGCATCCCGGGCAACCAGTTCATCTTCGAGCCGAGCCCGGGGGCCGTCCTCGAACGACTCGTGCCGCGCTACATCGCGACGCGGCTCTTCCAGGCCGTCCTGGAGAGCAAGGCGAGCGAAGAATCGAGCCGAATGGTCGCCATGCGGAATGCGACCGACAATGCTGAAGACCTCATCGAGGACTACACCCTCGCCTACAACAAGGTTCGCCAGGCGAACATCACCCGCGAAATGATCGAGATCGCATCCGGCGCGCAAGCCCGCTAGGCGCGAAGCCGAACCTGGAGGTAGAAACAAACCCAATGGCGACCGCCACAGCGACCGGGACCGGCCGGGTGATCCAGATCACCGGACCCGTCGTCGACATCGAGTTCCCGCCCGGCAAGCTGCCGGCGATCTACAACGCCGTCGAGATCCAGCGCGATGGACCGCCGCTCGTCTGCGAGGTCCAGCAGCACCTCGGCAACAACTGGGTCCGGGCCGTCGCGATGACGACGACAGACGGTCTCGCCAGGGGCATTCCCGTGCTCGATACCGGTGGTCCGATCTCGGTCCCGGTCGGCGAGGTCACGCTCGGCAGGGTCTTCGACGTCCTCGGCAACCCGATCGACGAAAAGGGCGATGTCGACCGATCGAAAACGCTGCCGATCCATCGCTCTGCGCCGGCGTTCGACCAGCAGACGACCGAGGTCGAGGTTTTTGAGACCGGCCTCAAGGTCATCGACCTGATCTGCCCGTTCAAGAAGGGCGGCAAGATCGGCATCTTCGGCGGGGCCGGCGTCGGCAAGACGGTCATCATCCAGGAGCTGATCCGGAACGTCGCCCAGGAGCACGCCGGCGTGTCGGTGTTCGCCGGCGTGGGCGAGCGATCGCGCGAGGGCAACGACCTCATCCACGAGATGACCGAGTCGGGCGTCATCGCCAAGACCGCCTTCGTCTTCGGCCAGATGAACGAGCCGCCGGGAGCCCGCCTGCGGGTCGGCCTGACAGGGCTGACGATGGCCGAGTACTTCCGCGACGAGGAGAACCGCGACGTCCTCCTCTTCATCGACAACATCTTCCGCTTCACCCAGGCGGGTTCCGAGGTCTCCGCGCTGCTCGGCCGGATGCCGTCGGCGGTCGGCTACCAGCCGAACCTCGCGACCGAGATGGCCGCGCTGCAGGAACGGATCACCTCGACGAAGAACGGCTCGATCACCTCGCTGCAGGCCGTCTTCGTCCCTGCCGACGACTACACGGACCCCGCTCCCGCAACGACGTTCGCTCACCTCGACTCGACGATCCGCCTCGAGCGGGCCATCGCCGAGCTCGGGATCTACCCCGCCGTCGACCCGCTCACCTCGACGTCGCGAGTCCTCGACCCGAACATCGTCGGCCAGGAGCACTACGACGTCGCCCAGGAGACGAAGCGCGTCCTCCAGCGCTTCCAGGACCTCGAGCAGATCATCGCGATCCTCGGTATCGACGAGCTGTCCGAGGAGGACAAGGCCACGGTCGCCCGGGCGCGCCGCCTCCAGCGCTTCGCGAGTCAGCCGTTCTTCGTCGCGGAGGTCTTCACCGGTCGTCCCGGGGCGTACGTCTCGATCAAGGACACGGTCGCGTCGTTCAAGGAGATCCTCGAGGGCAAGGCCGACACGCTGCCGGAACAGGCATTCTTCCTGGCCGGCACGATCGACGATGTCCGGGCCAACGCCGAGCGGCTGGAGGCCGGCTCGGGGTCGCGAGGATCGTCGTCCGGCGACTCGTCGGCAGCTCCGGCCCCGGCGGCGCCGACCAACGGCCATGCGGCGCC
>JBBSCI010000121.1:0-9501 GCA_038250445.1 Candidatus Limnocylindrales bacterium
CCGATCGTGATGTTCGTGTTGCCGATGTCGATCGCGAGCAGCATGGCCGGATCATACGCGGGAGCATCGCGACAACGGGCGGGGGTGGCGGTCGTCCGGAGCCGTTCGGCGGGGCTGTCGCGGGCCTGGGGACCTGCGCTCGCCGCGGCTCGGACTGGACCCCGAGGGTACCATGGCCGGGCACCGCATTCCCAGGCCGGCATTTCGCCGCGGGAGGAATCGGGGAGCGGAACATGCTCAAAGGGAGAAGTCGTGCAAGTCCGTCGTCTGTCGATCGCCGCCCGCGCCGTCGTTCTCGGATTGGTCCTCGTGCCGGTACTCGGCAGCCAGCTCGCCCTGGCCGGAGGCCCGCAAGCGCAGGCGGCGAATCGCGAAACCGCGGTGGGCGGCGGGCCGATCAGACCGAGCGCGTTCGTACCGGGCAACATCCACCTGACGTTCTCGCGGATCGCCAGGAACCTGTCGAGGCCGGTGTTCATCACCCACTCTGGCGACAACAACGGCCGCCTGTTCATCGTCGAGCAGACCGGACGGATCCGGGTCATCCGCAAGGGGGTCCTGCAGTCAACGCCGTTCCTCGATCTCCGCTCGAAGGTCTCGACGGGCGGCGGCGAGCAAGGGCTCCTGGGCCTGGCGTTCCACCCCGACTACAAGACCAACGGCAAGTTCTACGTCGACTACACGGACAGGGCTGGCGACACCGTGATCGCCGAGTACCGCCGTTCGTCGACGAACGCCAGCCTGGCCAGCCCGACGGCCAAGCTCGTCCTGAAGATCGACCAGCCCTACGCCAACCACAACGGCGGGATGCTCGCCTTCGGGTCCGACCGGCTCCTGTACGTCGGAATGGGGGACGGCGGCAGCGGCGGCGACCCCGGCAACCGCGCCCAGAACCGCAACTCGCTGTTGGGCAAGATCCTCCGGCTCAACATCGACACTCGCAAGACGTACGTCGTTCCGCCGACCAACCCGTATGTCGGGCGAACGGGCAACGACCTGGTCTGGGCCTATGGCCTGCGCAACCCATGGCGGTTCTCATTCGACCGGTTGACCCATGACCTCTGGATCGGCGATGTCGGCCAAGACCGCTACGAGGAGATCGACCGGTCAACGGCCCCGAACGCCGGCAAGGGCGTCAACTATGGCTGGCGCCAGCTCGAGGCCTACCAGTGCTACAACCCCTCGACAGGATGCAACTGGACCGGCAAGACGAAGCCAATGGCCGCCTACAGTCACAGCCTCGGCTGCTCGGTCACCGGCGGCTACGTTTACCGTGGCTCGACGTATGCGGATCTGGCCGGGGTGTACCTGTTCGCCGACTATTGCTCTGGCCGAATCTGGGGCCTCAACGCCGCCGGCGCGAACACCCAGACCGCTGTCTTGCTCAACGACACGCCGTTCCAGATCAGCTCGTTCGGCGAGGACCAGGCCGGCAACGTCTACGTGGTCGACTATGGTGCCGGGGCCGTCTGGCGGCTAGGCGACAACTAGGCGCGATCTGACGCTCCCGAGTACGACCCGACCGGCGGCGCAGACCACGTCCCGCCACGGACCGGGCAATTCCACCGCGGAATCGGTCGCTCCCACGACGGAATGAGACCTCGCGGGGCATCCAGAGCGGACTCCCGGTGCGGTACCATCAACCGGCCGTCCCGTCGCCCCAGGAGCCATCGTGTCGAGCGTCTCGCCCGCCAAGTTCTTCGTCAACCAGGGCGTCGTGACGAGCCGCGCCGACATGCAGAACCTGCTCCGGCCGACGCTCAAGCAGACCGTTTCGTACCGCTTCCTGCGCGGCCGCGATCTCGTCGCTCACGGGACGGGTTGGGTTGAACGAATCGTTGTCGACGAGCCCGAGACGTCGACCTATTTCACCCCGATCGCGATCACGCTGAACATCGACTCGTTCGAGCACCTCGAGTTCGAGACTCGGCCGGACCAGCTCCTCGTCTACACCCTCGTCCAGGGCGACGAGCGGATCGTCATCGAGTACGCCCCGATGACGGCGGCTGGCGATGACGCCCGGCACGCCGCGCACCAACTCGAATTCGACACGAGCGGCTTCGTCCAGATGGAGCTCCAGGGCCTCGACGTCCGCGAAGTCGAGTAATCCCGGCCGCGTGGCCCCGCAGCGAGCCCGCGCCTAGGCACCGCGTTCTCCGCGCACGTACGGCGTCCCGAGAGCCGCCGGCGCTCCGACCCGCTTCCTCGCCGCCTCGCGCGAACCGATGACGACAACGAGGACGACCAGGAGGTACGGCACCATCTCCAGGAAGAACGTCGCCGAGCGACCGGCCTGGAACGGGTTCGTGGTTCCGAGGATCGTGTCGACGCCCTGGACGTCGATGATGAAGCGCGAGATCGTCCCGAACAGATAGGCGCCGAAGGCGGCTCGGAGCGGGCTCCACTGGGCGAAGATCACGAGACCGACGGCGATCCAGCCGCGCCCGTTCGTCGTCTGCTCGCCGAACCAGCCCGGCGACACGGCGAGCGTGATCGTCGCCCCGGCGAGGCCCGCCAGCAAGCCGCCGACGAACACATAGGCGTAGCGCAAGCGGTAGACGCCGATCCCCTGGGCGTCGGCGGCCGCAGGGGACTCGCCGACGGCGCGGAGGTGGAGGCCGGGCCGGGTCCGATTGATCCAGAACCAGGCCAGCGGGACGAGCAGGTAGCCGACGTACACGAGGACGCTCTGGTCGAGGAAGAAGATTTTGCCGGCAATCGGAACCTCGGACAGCAGCGGGATCGTCAGGCGTGGCAGGAGTGCCGTCGCCCCGGCGTTCGAGAGCCCTTCGCCGAAGACCCGGGCAAGCCCGCTGCCGAGGAACGTAAGGGCCAGTCCGGAGACGACCTGGTCGGCCCGGAGATGGATCGCCACGACCGCATGGAGCAGGCTGATGATGCCGCCGGTCAGCATCGCCAGAACGACGCCCAGCCATGGATTGCCCGTCGATACGGCCGTCGAGAAGCCGGCGACGGCGCCCATCAGCATCATCCCCTCGACGCCGAGGTTCATGACCCCGGCGCGCTCGGC
This sequence comes from Candidatus Limnocylindrales bacterium, assembly GCA_038250445.1. GTDB lineage: Bacteria > Chloroflexota > Limnocylindria > Limnocylindrales > CSP1-4 > CF-46. Next base: position 3,032 of record JBBSCI010000121.1, read on the forward strand.
GAAGATCTCGCCGACGGCGGCGAAGAGCAGCGCCGTCCCGGTCGCAATCCCGGCGGCCAAGATGAGGCTGAAGTCCATCAGGCGGCCGCCACGGACCGCTCGATCCGGACGCGGTACCGGACGAAGACCTCGGCGACGATGAGCGAGAACAGGATGATTCCCTGGATCATCGCCGGTACGCCGGATGGCTGGATCTCGCGACCGGCGAGGATCAGGGCGCCGAACAGCACCGAAGCGACGATGACCTTGAACGGATCGAAGCGCGCGAGGTAGGCGATGATGATCGCCGTGAAGCCGTAACCCGGCGAGATCCGATCCTGCAACCGGTGGACCACCCCGGATACTTCGCTCATCCCGGCGAGTCCGGCGAGTGCTCCCGAGATCGCGAAGACGACGATGACGTTCCGGGCGATGTCAACGCCGGCATAGCGCGCTGCCCGCTGGCTGTCGCCCGCCAGGCGGATCTCGTAGCCCCAGCGCGACCGCTCGAGGAAGAGCCAGACGATCCCCGCCGCCACGAGCCCGAAGACGAGTCCGAGCTGGACTGTCAGGCCGTCGAAGGCCGGGACCGACGAGGCGAAGTCGGTCAGCCGCGGTAGGAACGCTTCCGGCGGGAACGCGGCGGTCTGCTGGAAGCCGCCCTCGCTCCACGGCCCGAAGACCCAGAACTGGACCCAGAAGAGGGCGACGTAGTTCAGCATCAGTGTCGTGATGATCTCGTTGACGCCGAGTCGGGCCCGGAGAACGCCCGGGATGAGGCCCCAGATCCCTCCAGCCGCCGCGCCCGCGAGCATCATCGTCGGGATGACGATAAAGCCCGGCGTGCCCGGCGGGAGAATCGGTGCGAGGACGACCGCGCTCGCGCCCCACGCGCCGAGAAGAAATTGTCCCTCCGCGCCGATGTTCCACAGCCGCATCCGGAAGGCGAGCGCGCAGGCGAGACCGGTCAGGAGGAGCGGGGTCGCCTTGACGAGCGTGTCGGACAGGACGCCGATGCTGCCGAAGGCTGCGTTCAGGATGTGGATATACGAGCGGACCGGGTCGCCCCCGACCACCGCGATGATCACGCCACTGATGACGAGGGCGACACCGACCGCGGCGAACGTTATGGCCGCCGACAGCCAGCCGGGCGGCTGAACGCGAGGCTCGAGCCGGATCGTCACGAGGACCCGAGCGTCCCGCCCGCATCGACGGCCGCGGTCGGCGGTTCCGAGCCGCCGTCTCCGCCGGTCATGAGCAGCCCGATCTTCTGGAGGTCAGCGGTCCGGGCGTCGAAGGAGCCGACGATCCGACCCTCGTACATCACGTCGATCCGGTCGGCGAGGGCGAGGATCTCGTCGAGGTCCCCGGAGACGAGCAAGATCGCGGCCCCGTGCTGGCGAAGCTCAAGGAGCAGGCGGTGAATCGTCTCGATCGCCCAGACGTCCAGCCCCCGGGTCGGTTGGCACGCGACGAGGAGGGCCGGGTTTGTCTCGATCTCGCGGGCGAGGATGAGGCGCTGGAGGTTGCCGCCGGAGAGGAGTCGGGCCGGCGTGTCGAGCGACGGTGCGGCGATCGCGTACTCGTCCTTGAGCGACTCGGCGAGCGCCCTGGCAACCGCGCCGTTGATCAGCCAGCCACGCGAGACCGGCGCCTCGCGGAAGCGCTTCATGATGAGGTTGTCGGCGACCGACAGATTCGGCGCGCTGCCCTCGCCGGTCCGATCCTCCGGCACGTGGGCCACCCCCTGCCGGATCGCATGCCCGGGCGACAGATTGCTGGTCCGCCTGCCGCCTACGGTCACGATGCCGCGACACGGCCGGAGTCCCGTGATCACCTGGGCAAGCTCGGCCTGTCCGTTGCCGGCCACGGCGGCGATTCCGACGATCTCTCCGGCCCGCACATCGAGCGAAACGCCGCGCAGAGCCGGCAGGCCTCGGTCGTTGTCGGCCTCTACATCGCGCGCGGACAGGAGCACCTCGCCCGGCGCGAACGGCGTTCGCTCGTAGACCTCGAGCAGGTCGCGCCCAACCATGAGCCGGGCCAGCTCCACCGGCGTCGCGCCGGCGGCCGGGAGCCCGGCGGCCGTCACCCGGCCGCGACGCATCACGGTAATCCGGTCTGCGATCGCGATGACCTCCTTCAGCTTGTGGCTGATGAAGACGACGCTGCGGCCGGCAGTGGTCATCGCCCGGAGCGTCCGGAACAGCTCTTCCACTTCCTGCGGCGCGAGGACGGCGGTCGGCTCGTCCATGATGAGGATTCGCGCACCGCGGTAGAGCATCTTGAGGATCTCGACCCGCTGTTGCTCCCCGACGCTCAGCTGCCAGATCTTCGCCCGCGGATCAACCTGTAGCCGGAACTGCGCCGCCAGGCGGCGGATCTCGTCCTCCGAGCCGTGGGGATCGAGGAGAAAGCGCGGCCGGTCGAGCCCGAGCAGGATGTTCTCGGAGACGGTCTGCGAGGGGACCAGCGTGAAGTGCTGGTGAACCATCCCGAGCCCGGCCGCGATCGCATCGCGCGGCGATCGGAACGCTGCCGACCGGCCCTCAATCCGGATCTCACCCTCGTCCTGCCGATAGAGGCCGGCGAAGATGTTCATGAGTGTGCTCTTGCCGGCCCCGTTCTCGCCCAGCAGGGCGTGGATCTCGCCCGGCTGGAGGTCGAAGTCGACGTGGTCGTTGGCGAGGACGCCCGGAAACGACTTGACGACGCCCACCGCCTCGATGGCGGGCGTCGCGGTGCGCGCGGGCTGGGCGGGTGTGGCCGCCGTCATCGGCGATCCGATCGCATGAATCGGGGGGTCGCGGGAGGCACCCGCGACACCCCGGACTCAGCTACGGAGTGAGAGCCGGCAGCTCGCTGGTGATCCCGTCGGCCCACCAGTACATGCAGGTCTTGCATCCATCCCCGGCGCCGGGCGGGAACTGGTCGAGGTCCGCCTGGTCGAGCTTCGCGCCGGACGCGAGCACCTCCTTGCCGGTGTTGTCCTTGATCGGCCCGGCGAATACGTCGAACCGGCCGAACTGACCCGCCAGCATCTTGGCGAGCGTGTCTTTGACCATCGCTAGATCGGCCGCGGGCAGGTCCGCGACGCCCTTGCGAGGCGTCTGGCCGTCCATGAAGCCGAGAAGCGCCATCGCCTTCGAGTCGGCATCGAAGTACTCGTAGCCAGCCTTGTAGGTCTTGGCCTTCACCTGTTCGGCGATCCGGGTGTACTCCGGGCCCCAGATCCAGTACGGCGCCGTGAGGCAGGCGTCGACCTTGCACGAGGCGGTGTGGTCGTAGGTGACTGCCCACTTGCTCTTCGCCTGGGCGACGTCGGCGACCGCGCCCGTATCGGCACCGGTGAACACGACCTGGGCGCCGGCATCGAAGAGCGACGCGGCGCCGTCCTTCTCCTTGACCGGGTCGTGCCAAGTGTTGATGAACCGGATGTCCATCTTGCACTCAGGGCACGTCTTCTTGACGCCGAGCATGATCGCGTTGCCGAGCCGGAGCTCCTCCGGGATCGGGAACGTGGCCATGTAGCCGATCTTCGGATTGCCGTCCTTCTTCGCCCGTGACCCGGCGAGCATGCCGGCGAGGTACTTGAAGTCCTCGATCGCGCCGAAGAAGTTCCCGAAGTTCGTGCCGTTCGACTTGTACCCGGTCAGGTGGAGATAGGTGATGTCCGGGAATTCCTTGGCGACGGTCTCCATCGGGTCCATGTAGCCGAACGACGTCCCGATGATGAAGTTGAAGCCCTTCCGCGAGAGGCTCCGGAACACCTGTTCGGAGTCGGCGCCCTCGGGGACGTTCTCGATGTAGGCGACGTGGCTGCCGGTCACATGCTCACAGACGTATTGGAGGCCCTCGTAGTGGGCCTGGCTCCAGCCGCCGTCGTCATGCGGTCCGATGAGGACCATCGCGACGTTGAACTTGCCGGCCTCGACGTCCGGGATCTGGAGATTTGCCCCGCCCTGGGTCCCCGTGCCCGCGCAGGCCGCGGCGCCACTGGAGCCCGATGGGGTGCTGCTGCACGCACCGATCACGAGGGTTGCCATCACCATGATGGACAGCAACCTGAGCCGCCTCGTCGCCATCGTTCCTCCTCCACCACCAGGGCCGCCCGAGTCATTTCGGACCGCGCGGCGACGCGCCTCGGATGCGATCGCGCCCGGATGGCCGAGCCGGGTCCCGGGTCCGGTCGGCCAAGGGGGAAGCATAGCCGCCAATGCGCCACCGGGGGAGGTGGTTCGGTCGCCGACCGAGAGCATTCCTGTACCATCGGCCGCGATGTTCGAACGGACCGCGCTGCCATCCGGGCCGCGAGTTATCAGTGCCCGGCTTCCCGGCGCGCGTTCGGTCTCCATCGCGGCGTACGTCCTCGCCGGCTCGCGCCTCGAGGCCCCCGCGGAGGCCGGCGTCGCGCATTTCATGGAGCACATCACGTTCAAGGGCACAGCCCGCTTCCCATCGACCCGGGCGATCTCCGAGGCGATCGAGGGCGTCGGCGGCTCGTTCAACGCCGCGACCGACCGCGAGTCGACGGTCTACTGGGTCCGCGTCCCGCGGCGCGAGGCGACCCGGGCGATGGACGTCCTCGGCGAGCTCATCGTCCGGCCGACGCTCGCCGATGACGAGATCGAAGGTGAGCGGGCGGTAATCGTCGAGGAGATCCGCTCGTACCTCGACGACCCGGCCGAGTACGCCCAGATCCTGTTCCAGCAGGCGATGTTCGGCGACGGTCCACTCGGCCGCGAGATCTGCGGCGACGAGGAGGGGATCCGGGCGCTGCCCGCGGCGACGATTCGCGACTTCTGGCGGACGATGTACCGCCCCGCGAACACGGTCGTGGCGCTGGCCGGGGATGTCGGCCACGACGAGGCGCTCTCCCTTGCCGGCGCTGCGTTCGGCACGGGCAACGGCACCATCCCGGGCTTCACCGCGGCGCCGACACTGCCGGCCGGCAAGCGCTTCTTGTTCGGAGCGAGGCGCGATGCGTCGCAGGCCCAGCTCGTTCTCGGCGTTCCCGGCCTGCGCCGCGATCATCCCGATGCCTGGGCGCTCGCCGTGCTCAACGCCGTCCTCGGCGACGGGATGTCGAGCCGGCTCTTCTTGTCGGTCCGTGAGGAGCTGGGCCTCGCCTACGACGTGTCGTCCGGTCTCGTCGACTACGCCGATGCCGGCGCATTCGAGATCTCGGCCGGGGTCGATCCGGCGCGCCTGCCGGCGGCGCTCGAGGCGATCCTCGCCGAGCTGGTGAAGCTTCGCGACGAGCCCGTTCCGCAGGAGGAGCTCGACAAGGCGAAGGCCTACCTGTCGGGCGGCCTCGAGCTCCGGATGGACGAGACGCGCCATCTCGCCTCGTGGATCGGCGGCCAAGAGGCCCTCCACGATCGGGTCCTGACGCTCGAGGAGGCGCTCGAGGCCGTGGCCGCGGTCGAGGCGCCCGAACTCAGCAAGCTGGCCCGCGAGCTGTTCCGCGACGAGGGGCTCAGGCTCGCAGTCGTCGCTCCCGCCCGGTATGCGCGCGGCCTCGAGCGCCGCCTCCGCCTGCCGACATGACGATCGCTGAGAAGCCGGTGGACCAGGATTCCGACGAACGGGCGGTTGATCTCGTCCTCGCTCGCCTTCATCTCCGGCTTGGCTCCCTCGGGCTGGCGCGCGTGGAGCTCGAGGCGATGGCCGGGCGGAACGCGCTCGACGACGACGGGATCCGGGATCTCGCCGAGGTCCGCTGGCGGACGGGCGACCTGGCCGGTGCCGGTGACGCCGCGGCGGCCTACCTTGCGATCCAGCCGGACGACGTCATCAGCCTGGTGATCACGGCCGAGACGCAGGCCCACCTCGGCCGGCCCGGCGAGGCGCGACGGCTGGCCGGTCAGGCGCTGGCCGCCAGCCCTGGGCCGATTGATGCGCTATTCGCCGGGATGCCGCGCAGCTCGGTCTGGCCGGTCGACACCGGCGATCGGGTGGAACCAGCCGGGACACTGTTCACCGACCTGGAGACGCCGCACGCCTCATGGGCCGTGGCCCCGTCCGAGCTGGGCGGCCAGGGCGACGGTGAGCCTGAAGCTGCCGCCCAGGACCGCGCCGAGCCACCCGCTCCGGAGGGCCCCGGCCTGTGGGAGGCCCAGGAGAGCACGATCGCTAAGGGCCTTCCGGACCCGGCCGAGCTCCTGCAGCGGGCGCGCGCCGCGCTCGCGGCCGGTCGGCCGGGCCAGGCGGCTGCCGGGATGGCCCTCGCGCTGCGCGCCGATCCAGGCCTCGCCCCCGCCGTCCTCGATCTCATCGCCGGTCGCCCGGAGCCCGTCCTGGCCCTCGTCCGCGGCGACGCCAACAGCATCGTCGGTCACGGGGCGGAGGCGATGCGCGACTACGCGGCCGCGGTGGCGGCGATCGACGCGGAGCGCAGGTCCGACGAGCGAGCGCCATCGCACCTGCCCCCGCCGGAGCCCTCGGAAATCGACGAGCGACCCACGCGCCGCCGCGCCAAGGCCGATGCC
>JBBSCI010000122.1:0-9370 GCA_038250445.1 Candidatus Limnocylindrales bacterium
AACGTCCCCGACGGCGATCTGGATCGGGGCGCAGATCGCGGCGACAACGAACGGGATGGCGAAGCCAAGCCGCATGTACGCATCCCGTCGGCCGCGGAGCATCCCCGCCGCATAGACCGACGCCAGCAGGAACCCGCTGACCATGTAGGCCGCCAGGAGCATGTGCGGGACTTCGTACCAGGTCGCCGGGTTGAAGATCACCTCGAGCGGGCGAACGTCGCTGATCCTGCCGTCGACGCCGATCGAGAACCCGGCGGGCTGGTTCATCCAGGCATTGGCAGAGACGACGGAGAACGTTCCGCCGATACCGGCGATCGCGATCGGGATCCCGCTCAGGAAATGCAGCCTCGGTGAAAGGCGGTCCCAGCCGTAGATGTAGATCGCAACGAAGATCGCCTCGATGAAGAAGAAGAGGCCTTCGACGGCGAACGGAATGCCGTAGGCCGCCCCGTACTGGCCCATCAAGCCCGGCCAGAGGAGTCCCAGCTCGAACGACAGGACCGTGCCGGACACCGCTCCGACGGCAAACGTCACCGCGACGATGCTCGACCAGCGGCGGGCGAGCAGCAACGCGTCGGCGTCACCGCGACGGTAGCCGCGGGCCTCCGCGATCAGCATGAGCGTCGGCAGCGCGACGCCGAGGCAAGCCAGGACGATATGAAATCCCAGGGTCAGCGCCATCTGGCTCCTGGCGGCCAGGAGGTCGGCGTTGGATGCAGCTGCGAAGAGCGGCGCGGCCAGCGCCACCAGATGCGCCATGAGGGCAGTATCGCCCGGCCGCGCCGGTCAGGGAAAATCTCAGTCGGTGCGCTTGGTCTCCCAGGTTGTCCTGGGCCAGGTTGTACGGGGCGTGATCAGCGCTTCGCGGCTTTCACCACGTCGTCGCCTAGATCGACGTCGATTCCATGCTTCTTCGCCGCGCTCAGGATCTTGCGGGCCGCGGAGCTCTTCGCGTCGGGCTCGTCGAAGTCCGTCTGGTTGAAGCGGGCGATGGCGTTCCGAACATGCTCCTCGTCGTTGATCGGCAGGTGGCGCTCGCCATGCTTGTCGATCCAGGCGAACGAGCTGTCGTGCAGCCGATCGCGGTCCTTGGTGTCGAGTTCAGCCATGAGAAAGGGACCTCCGTTCTAACGTGAAGGTCCCATGAATGTGCTGTCGGACGGGTCAGCGCCCCCGGCTTGAGGGTTGCAGTGGCCTTGCGAGCGTCAGCTCTTCGATCCGAACCGGGCGACCTCCGCCTCGATGTCGAGGGGCATGATGGCCCCCCGCGTCTCGTACTCGGCCCACGCCTCGCGTGGCACGCGCCACATGATCTCGAACTCGTTGCCGTCCGGATCGTGGCCGTAGAGCGACTTCGAGACGCCGTGATCGCTCGCCCCGCCGAGGGCTCCGGCCTCCTCGAGGACGCCGGCCGCCTCGCGCAGGTCCTCAATCGTCGGGACTTCCCAGGCGAGGTGATAGAGCCCGACCGAGCCCCGTTGAGGACGCGGCGCGTCCGGACCGACCGAGAAGAGCCCGAGGTCGTGGTGGTTGTCGGCGAGCGGCGAGCGCATGAAGATCGCCTGACCGCCCATTTCGCTGCCGGCGACGACGAAGCCGAACAGGCGGCCGTAGAACTCGGCGGCCTTCGGGGCGTCGCGGACGAAGAGCACGGCGTGGTTGAGGCGGGCGACGGGAATGCTCATGGGCTGAGTGTCACAGCCCCGCGACCCAACCGCAACCATGGGCCGGTCACGCGCTCGCGCCGCGTCGGCTAATCTTTCGGGCGATCCAACCCGATGCCCACATCCCCAGTTCAGGTGGTGGCCCATGAAGGTCGGCGTCGCCAAGGAGACTGCGCCCGGTGAGCGGCGTGTCGCCCTGGTACCCGAAGCGCTCGGCAAGCTCACACAGGCCGAGCTCGAGATTCTCGTCGAGTCGGGTGCCGGTGCCGGGGCGCTGATCCCGGATGCGGCCTACGCCGAGGCCGGCGCCACGGTCGTCTCGGCCGTCGAGCTGTACGCCCAGTCCGACGTCATCCTGCGGGTCCAGAAGCCGAGCGAATCCGAGATCCGCATGATGCGTAAGGGCCAGGCCGTGATCGGCTTCCTCAGCCCGCTCATCGACCCCGAGTCGGCGGAGGCGCTGGCCAAGCAGGGCGTCACGGGGATCAGCCTCGACGCGATCCCGCGGACGCTGAGCCGGGCCCAGTCGATGGACGCCCTGAGCTCGCAGGCCAACGTCGGTGGCTACAAGGCGGTACTGATCGCCGCCAACGCGTTCGGGCGCTACTTCCCGCTACTGACGACGGCCGCCGGCACGGCCAAGCCGGCCAACGTGCTGATCCTCGGAGTCGGCGTCGCCGGTCTCCAGGCGATCGGCACCGCGAAGCGGCTCGGCGCCGTCGTCAAGGCCTACGACGTCCGATCGGAGACGAAGGAGCAGGCCCAGAGCCTGGGTGCCCAGTTCCTCGTCCTCAAGACCGCGGTCGATGCGTCCGGCGAAGGCGGCTACGCCCGCGAACTGACACCGGAGGAGCAGGCCGCCCAGCAGGCCGAGCTCAACGACCACATCGCGACGATGGACGTCGTGATCACCACCGCCCAGGTCCCCGGCCGGCGCCCGCCGTTGCTCGTCACGGCCGACGCCGTGAAGGGCATGAAGCCGGGCTCGGTCATCGTCGACATGGCGGCGTCGGCTCTTGGCGGCAACGTGGAGCTCAGCAAGGCGGGCGAGACGATCGTCACCGAAAACGGCGTCACGATCATCGCCCCCGACAACCTGCCGGCCACGATGCCGGTCGGCTCCTCCGCGTTCTACGCACGCAACATCTCGGCGCTGCTGCTCGGGATGGTCAAGGACGGTGCGCTCAACCTCGACTTCGAGGACGAAGTGACGAAGTCGACGGTCATCACCCACGATGGCGCGGTTGTCCAGGAGGCGACGAAGAAGTTGCTCGAACCCGCGCCCGCGGCCCAGAGCGGAGGTCCCGCGTGAGCCCCGAACTCCTGTCCGCCCTGACCGTCTTCGTCCTTGCGATCCTCGTCGGGTTCGCGGTCATCAGCAAGGTCCCGGCCACGCTGCACACGCCGCTGATGTCCGGCGCGAATTCGATCCACGGGATCGTCCTCGTCGGTTCGATGTTCATCGCCGTGGAGGCGACTGACCTGCCCAGCCAGATTCTCTCGCTCGTTGCGGTTGCGCTGGCGACGATGAACGTCGTCGGCGGCTACGTCGTCACCGACCGGATGCTCCAGATGTTCCGCAAGAAGCCCGTCGCACCGAAGCCGACCGAGGAGGCGAAAGGCTGACGATGGACCTCGAAACGATCTCGATCCTGGTCCGGCTGGCATGGCTCGCCGGCGCTTCGGCGTTCGTCCTCGGGCTGATGCGGATGAACTCGCCGGCCACGGCGCGCAACGGCAACCTGCTGTCGGCCGGCGGCATGGTCGTGGCGATTGTCGCGACGGCGATCCTGCTGTTCACTCGCCAGCTCTTCGACGACGAGGCCTTCAACGGCATCGGCTGGGCGATCATCATCATCGGCATCCTGATCGGCGGCGGCGCCGGCCTGTACAGCGCCCGGACCGTGAAGATGACGGCGATGCCGCAGCTCGTCTCGCTGTTCAATGCGGCGGGCGGCGGTGCGGCCGCGCTGATCGCGATCGACGACTACCTCGGCCTGACATCCGCGCCGACCCCGCAGATCAACGTCGCGACGGTCCTCGACATCGTCATCGGCAGCATCACGTTCACGGGATCGCTGATCGCGGCCGGCAAGCTCCAGGGCCTGATCGCGGGCAAGCCGATCCTCATCCCGGGCGGCCGGATCGTCACGGCCGCGCTGGCCGCGGTGACGGTGATCGGCGCGGTCTACCTGTGGGCGGGCAATCTCAGCGTCCCCGTGATGCTGATCATCCTCGCCGCGTCGCTGATCTTCGGCGTCACGATGGTCCTGCCGATCGGCGGGGCCGACATGCCCGTCGTTATCAGCCTGCTGAACTCGTTCACCGGTACCGCGGTCGCGATGGCCGGCTTCGTCCTCGGCAATGACGTCCTGATCATCGCGGGTGCGCTCGTCGGTGCGTCTGGCGCGATCCTGACGAAACTCATGGCCGATGCGATGAACCGGTCGGTGCTGAACATCATGATCGGCGGATTCGGCGGCGGCGATGGCGTGGCCGGCGGCGCGGTCGAGGGCGGCGGATCCGTGCGGGCGATCGGCGCGGACGATGTCGCAATCCAGCTCGCCTATGCCCAACACGTGATCATCGTCCCCGGTTATGGCCTCGCCGTCGCCCAGGCCCAGCACGCGGTCCGTGAACTGGCCGAGCTGCTCGAGGAGCGGGGCGTCGACGTGAAGTACGCGATCCACCCGGTCGCCGGCCGGATGCCGGGCCACATGAACGTCCTCCTCGCCGAGGCCAATGTCCCCTATCCTCAGCTCAAGGAGATGGAAGAGATCAACCCGGAGTTCGAGCGGGCCGACGTGGCCCTCGTCGTCGGCGCAAACGACGTCACGAATCCCGCCGCCCGGCGGCCCGGGTCGCCCGTGTCCGGGATGCCGATCCTCGACGTCGACAAGGCGAAGTCGATCGTGGTGATCAAGCGCTCGATGGGCCGCGGCTACGCCGGCATCGACAACGAGCTCTACACGAACGAGAAGACCGGCATGCTGTTCGCGGATGCGAAAGAGGGCCTGGCGGCGCTGGTGGCGGCGGTCAAGGCGGTCTGAGCCAGAGTCCGCGGGCGCCGGCGCGGCCGTTCCGCGGCGGTTGCCCGGCGAGGCCATTGAGCGGCGCTCGCGGCCGCCAAGTTGGCCAAATACTCACCCGGGGAACGTAAGGGCAGGTAGCAGCCCGGAATCGTGTCCAAAAGAGCCGAGCTAGCGCTCGAATTGGCCGCCTGCGGCTGATTCTTGGCTCCCTCGTGGTCTGGGGGCGCGCCGGCACCTGGACTAACGTTCCCCCCACGAGCATTTGGCCAGGTGCGAGCAGCCTGGCCCTGGCAGCTCGGAACGCTAGAGGTTCTCCTCGGCGGCCGATGACCCCAGTCGCCGACCCACACAGTAAGGGTCCACGAGGCGGTACGACTTCGAACCGGAGCCGTGTGGGAGCGCCTGAGCGCACCCGATCACTCCGTCGGGAAGCCGGCCTCGACGACCTCGATGTCCGGCACCGACGTCACCGCCGCGATGATCGCCTCCGGCTTCGTGCCTGGCGGCGGCCGGAGGTCGAGTTCGATCTCTTAGAGTCCCTTGGCGAGGCGCTGCGTGCTGACGCCGGCAACGTCGACCCTGTTGCTCTTGAGCGACCTGGAGATCTCGCCGAGCGCTTCCAGCCGATTTGCGAGGATGCGAAGCCGGAAGAGGCCCTGCCGACGGACCCGGAACCGGGCAAGGAGCCAATTCAGCGGTCCGAGCGAGAGGACGATCAGCACGGTCGTGATCGTCGCGGCGACCCAGGCCCCGGCTCCGGCGGCCATCCCTACCGCCGCCGTCGCCCACAGGCTGGCGGCCGTCGTCAGGTCGCGAACCGACGAGCCGTACTTGAGGATCGCGCCCGCGCCGAAGAAGCCGATGCCGGACACGATCTGGGCCGCGATCCGCGAGGGATCCGTCGGGAGCGAGCCGTTCGGCGCGGCCGGTGTCTCGAAGAAGAGGATCGACAGGACGGTGAACGCGGCAGACCCGAGCGCGACGAGGAGATGCGTCCGCATGCCGGCCGGGTGGGCGTGGATCTCGCGCTCCAGCCCGATGGCCGACCCGGGCAGGGACGCGACGACCAGCCGGAGGGAAATGTCGATCTGCTGTCCCAGGTCGATGGGCGGCATGGCGTGTGACCTCCGGTTCTCGGTCGGCGGGTCAGGTCGCCAGTCTAGGCGCCTCGCGGCCGCCGGAACGAGCCTCAGACGATCGGGTCGACGAGCTCGATCCGGATTCGCTTGTTGATCCGGCCCTTCGATTCGTAGCCGGTGACGCGGATGCCACCGACCTCGCGCGTGTTCGCGACGTGGGTCCCGCCGTCGGCCTGGAGATCGAGCCCGACGATCTCGATCGTCCGGATCTCGTCGATTCCCTTCGGCAGAAGGTTGATCTTTGTCCGGATCAGGTCCGGGATTACAAAGGCCTCGTCGCGCGGCAGGACGTTGACGCGAACGTCCCGAGCCGCGCCGAGCTCGGCGTTGACCTTGGCCTCGATCTCATCGACGAGCTCGCCGCTCATCCGTTCGAACTCGAAGTCCATCCGGCCGCCGCCGGGCTCCATGTTGCCGCCGGTCACGAGCGCCCCGTAGTCGCGCCAGACGACGCCGCACAGCGCGTGAAGGGCGGTGTGAGTCCGCATCAGCGCGAATCGACGGGCCCAGTCGAGGTCGACCGAGACGAGATCGCCGATCTCGGGCGGGCCATCTGGGCTCGCCTCGAGCTCATGGACGATGTCGCCGGCCGACTTCTTCGCTCCCCGGACCTCCCACGATCGGCCGTCGGAGACCCGTAGGATGAGCCCCCGGTCCGACGGTTGGCCGCCTCCGCCCGGGTAGAAGACCGTCCGGTCGAGAACGATCAGCGGCGCATCGTCCGGCCCATCGAGCGTGATGACCCGTGCCTCGACGGTCCGGGCATAGGCGTCGGAATAGCAGAGCTGGCCGTCAGTAATCACGGCGCGGACTACTTGACGTGCAACGTCCCGGTCATCGCCGCCGGGTGGACCTCGCACAGGAACGGGTAGTCGCCCGCGGCGAGCGCCGGAATCTGGTATTCGCGCTTGGCCGGGCCGCTGAAGAACCCGGTATCGCCACCTATGGCGACCTTCGCACCTGTGGAGTCCTTGAGGACCCAGTTGTGGGGGCTGGTGGTCGTGTCCTCGTTATCGAACACGATCGTGAACGGCGTGCTGGTCGGGCCGTCGAGTTCCTTCGGGTCGAAGCCGGAGGTCGCGGCCCCGGACGGCGCGGTAATCGTGAGGGCGGCGCCGCCACTGCCTGACGCCGATGCCGACGGGCTCGCGCTCGCAGACGCGCTTGCCGACGGCGGCGCGCTCGCCGACGGCGGCGCCGACGCCGACGCCGACGCCGGAGCCGACGCCGACGCCGACGCCCCGGGCGAACCCGAGCCGGACGGGGCCGCCGTCACCGATGGAGCCGGGGCATACGTCCAGCCCGGCGCGGCGGCGTTCGAGCAGGCCGCGAACCCGGCGATGGCGAGAAGAGCGAGGGCGACGAGCGGCAGGCGCGACATGATCGGGGCAACCTCTCTGGTCATTGCGCGGGCTGGCAGGGATGTCGGTCGAATCTACCCGGGCCGGACGGTTCCTGTCGCGGTCAGCGGTCACGCGCCAGCCCGAGGCGGATGGCAACCGCCGCGGCCTCGACCCGACCGGACACGCCGAGCTTGGCCAGGATGTTGCCGACGTGAACACCGACGGTCTTCTGGCTGATGAAGAGGCGCTCGCCGATCTCGCGATTCGTCCGGCCCTCCGAGATGAGGTCGAGGACCTCGTGCTCGCGTCGCGACAGGCCGAACGTGTCCGTTCGGGTCGCCCGCAACTCGCCGACGACACCGCGCACGAGCGCCGATTGTTCACCGGGCGCGACCGCAGCCCCACCGCCGGCGGAGACGCCGGGGGCGAGACCGTGCTCGCCGAGGAGCTCGTCGATTCCGTCGGGCAGGGGCAGGATCGCCCGACCGCCGAGCTCGCGCAGTTCGCGCAGCATCGGTCGCGCGGCAAGGCCGAGGGCGATCGTTGCGGCCTCCTGCAGTGGCGCCTTGGCCCGGGCCCTCCCCGGACGACCCTCGCCGCTGCCGAGCAGCGCCTCCGCCTCGCGCCAGCGTGCCCGGGCGACCTCGTATGGGTTGGCCAGCTGTCGCCAGCAGTCCGCCAGGGCAGCCCAGGTTGCCGGCTCGTCGCGGCCCTCGAGCCGGCGGCGGTGGGCGGAGGCTGCGGCGAGGTACGCATCGGCCTCGCGGCGCGATCCGATGGTGCTCGAAACGCCGGACGCTCGGACGGCCGCGTCCGCGTCGGCCACGACCTGGTTCGATCGCGAACGGGCGTTGGCAAGCCCGGCCAGGTCGCGGCGGGCCCGGGCGTCGGCGCCGGCGGCCGCATCGACCTCGGCGACGGTCGCCGCCATCTTCGCAACGAGGCTCCAGTCCTCGGAGCCCTCGACGAGCTGCCACCCGCGCTCGGCGGCGCGCCTCGCGTCGGTGTGATCGTTCCGCCACAGGGCGAACGAGGCGGCGGCCCGATAACCCGGGACGCCGTACTGGGAGTCGCGGACCGTCTCGAGCTCGAGCATGAGCTGGCCGAGGAGGCGGCCTGCATACTCGCCGGCGCGCGTCTCGATCTCGACGATCGCCAGGCTGTCGACCGAGGTGACGAACGCGACCCCGGCCGGGCTCCACTCGAGGGCCGTCGCGCTCAGCGTCCGCGACTCAGCCCAGCGGCCCAGGAGGAACAGCGAATCGGCCGCGTTGCCGCGAAGGAAGTTGCCGTAGACCGCCTCGAGCCCAGCGCGCCGGGTCGCCTCGATCCCTTCGTAGGCGATCCTCACGGCTTCTTCGCGGCGGCCTACGAGGTCGAGGACCGTCGTCAGGTTTGCATAGACCCGGAACAGCTCGTCGTGGTCGCCGGCTTCCTCTGCCATGGCCCGGGCCTGGCCAAGCAGCGCAATTCCGGCCTCCGGGTCGTCCCCCCAGCCGAGCGACACGCCGAGCGTCGTCGTCGCGTGAGCCAGCTGCGCCCGACCGTCGATCCCGCAAAGCTCGGCGACGCGGATCACCTCACGGGCGAGCCGCTCGGCTTCCGAGAAGGTGCCCTCGAGCATCTTGACCTGGGCCAGCGAGGCGAGGACCGATGCGCGCTCGAGCGTCGCTTCGTTCGGAACCAGCGCGACGGCGCGTTCGAGGGCGCTGACGGCCCGCTCGCTGTCCCCCGCGGCGCGGCGATACCGTCCGAGCCGCTCCTGCAGAAGGCCGAGCGCCGTCCGATCGCGCCGCTCGTCAAGGGCGCTCATCAACGTCTCGATGTACGCCGCGGCTCGGGCGGGGCGGCCGGATGCGAACGCCGCGTCGGCGGCTCGGATGAGGAGTGGCGCTGGATCGGATCGGGCGTCGTCGCCCTCCGGCCGACCGTCGCCGTCCGGCGTCGCAACCGCACCATCCGTTGCGATCGACGAAAGCGCGAGTTCGAGTGCGAGCAGGGCGTCGCCCGGACTGTGGACTGCCTCGGCCCGGCCGGCGGCCGCGACGGCCGCCTTGTGGACTTCGTCAGTCGCATGAGCCTCGTGCCAGTGCCTCGCGGCAGCGGCGGGATGGGCAGCGAGGCCGGCCGCCAGGGCGAGGTGGTGACGGTACCGCTGGCCTGGCAGGAGGTCCCCAACGACCGCCCGCCCA
>JBBSCI010000123.1:0-9297 GCA_038250445.1 Candidatus Limnocylindrales bacterium
GCGGTCGGTGGCCGCCAGGCATGCTATGAGCGAGCCACACCTGGTGGGTGGGCAAGGAGCGTGGGAGCCAGGCGGTCACCGACCTCGCACCCTAAGGCCCGCGAGGCCCGGGTGCTGGAGGCATCTAAACAAGTCAGGAGCCTGCCCAAACGGCGGTTTCTCGCTCAAGACACGTGCGCCTGATTTTCGAGGACCGCAGGACTGGCCCACGCATCGCGCGTGACCACTGGCGTCCATACAGATCTTGCGGTGGGTCTCCTCGACACCCCAACAACGCCTCAACCAGGCCGGCCATGGCCGCGAATGGCGCTCCTGCCCGGGGATCGACTCTCTCCTGCCCTGCACCAGTCAACGGCTCAGGTGCGAACCTCGAGGGTTACACGGGCTCCATTGGGTGTGTTCTCGGCAACGGCGGACCCGCCATGCGCTTCCGCGACCGCTCGAACGATCGAAAGTCCGAGGCCCGCGCCGGTTGGCCCCGCGGTCTCGGCGTCGCCACGGGTGAACGGCTGGAACGCTCGGCTCAGGAGGTCCGGCCGGAAGCCCGGCCCGCTGTCATCGACGACGAACGTGGCTCGTCCATTTAGGCGCCTGGCGGTCAGGTGGACCACGCCGCCGCGCGGCGCGGCGCGGATCGCGTTCTCGAGGATGTTCCGGAGCGCCTGTTCCATCCGGTCGGGGTCGACCTCAACAGTCTCGTCCGACGCGTCGATATCGATCGTAACGCCCGCCGCCGCGGCCTGATTCACGACCGATTGGATGCTCCGCTTGCCCAGCTCGGAGAGCGTGGTCTGCGCCCGCCGGACTGGGATTCGACCGCCCCTGGTCCGGGCCAGCAACAGAAGGTCGTCAGCGAGTCGCTGGAGCCGGTGGGTATCCTCTTGGACGCTACGCAACGAGGCTTCGAGCTCAGCCGCGTCACGCGGGCGGGTCAGCGCCAGGTCGACCTCAGCCCGGAGGGTCGCCAGCGGGGTTCGGAGCTCGTGGCTGGCGTCATCGACGAAGCGCCGCTCCCGTTCCATGGCCTCCTGGAGCCGGTCGAGCATGGAGTTCAGGGTCGTCGCGAGGCGCTCGAGCTCGTCGCCCGTCTGCGGCACGGGCAAACGGCGGCCGGGCTCCGATGCCGAGACCGCAGCCGCCTCCCTCCGCATCTGCTCCACCGGCCGCAGTGCAGCCCCGGCGAGCAGCCAACCCGCTCCAGCCGTGATCACAATCGCGAGCGGCCCCATCGTGCCCATGACGAGGAGGAGTCGCTGAGTCGCCTCGACCACGTCGCCGAGGGTTGCGCCGACGACCACAACGCGGCGAGGCGAGCCATCTATCGCAACCGCCAGCAGCCGAACGGGATCTTCCTTCGGGTCGATCTGACGGGTGACGAACGTCGGCTCCGCGATAGAACCCACCTCCGCCGCCGAAAGGAGTTGGGTATCGGCGACGCCCGAGCTCGCGTCGACGATCTGTCCCGTCTCATCGAGGATCTGGGCGAAGGCTTCGTCCGGATCGATAAGCGTGCCGCTGACACCATCACGGGCCTGGGACACTCGCGCCGAGTTGGCCAAGACCTGAGCTCGAGAGCGCAAGCCGGCGTCGACGGAAGCAAGGAGGTCGGCGTTGATGCGCAGGTACGCAAACGCCCCGAGGCCGAGCAGGACGACCGCCATGCCAACGCCGAAGACGAGTGTGAGCCGAAGCCTAAGCGGGACGCGCATCGTCGGGCTCGCTCCGTAGCCGGTAGCCGATGCCACGGACCGTTTCGATCGTATCCCTCCGGAAGGGTCGATCGATCTTGTCGCGCAGGTAGCCGACATAGACGTCGACGATGTTGGGGTCTCCGTCGAAGGCATAGTCCCATACGTGCTCGAGCAATTGAGGCCTGGTCAGCGCCTCGCCGGGACGCAGCATGAAGTAATGGAGGAGGGCGAACTCCTTCGGCGTGAGACGGATGCCGTCGGCGCCCCGCTTGACCGTGTGCTCAGCCGGATCGAGGGCGAGATCACCGACCTCGAGGACCGGGGCTCGCTCGCGTGGCCCACGCCGAACCAGCGATCGCATCCGGGCGAATAACTCCTCGAATGCGAACGGCTTCGTCAGGTAGTCGTCAGCTCCGGCGTCGAGGCCGCGCACGCGATCAGTCACGCCGTCCCGGGCTGTGAGCATGAGCAGGGGTGTCCAGCAGTTGGCACCGCGCAACCGGCGGCAGACTTCGAAGCCGTCGATGTCCGGTAGGACGACATCGAGAACGATCGCGTCGAACGGTTCCTCGGTGGCCAGCCAGACGCCATCGACGCCATTCACGGCGATGTCCACGGCGTAGCCCTCCTCCGTCAGACCTCGCCGGAGAAGGCTCGCCATCTTTGCCGAGTCTTCGATCACGAGCACGCGCACGTGTTGGGCACCTCCCGGCGATCGTAGTCGCCCGAATCTAAGAGATCGGTGAGTCCGCTTGACATCCGACGCCGGCCGAGCATGAACGACGCTCCTTACTGTTCTCTCACCTTGCTCGCCGTAGGGTGATCCGTGAACACCCGGCAGCACGGTGCTGACGAGGTCACCAGGAGGATGTCATGCGCGGACGACCGAGCCACGCCTCGCGCCTCGCCGGCTCGCGCCGGAGCGTACTCATGAGTCTGATGGCCCTCGCGCTCGCCAGCTGTGGATCGAGCGGGACGAGCGCTGGGCCCGACCGCGCGTCCGGATCAGCCCCCGACACGCTCCCCAGTCAGCCAGCAGTTTCGACGGGGCCTAGCCCGTCGAGCACGACTGTCACCGCCAACCCCACCGCGAAGCAGAGCACGGACCCGAATTTCGAGGGGACTCGAGTGGCGTTCGATCCGGCCAACTTCGTCGACCCGACGCTGGACACGAATCCATTTCATCCGCTCAAGCCTGGTCTTCAATTCGTCCGAGCGGGGACCACGGAAGTGGGCTCTCGGGTCGTCCCTCACGAGATCATCACCACGATGACCGATGTCGTCCGGATCATCGATGGCGTGCCGACGATCGCGATGCTCGATGAGTCGACCGACTCCGGTGAGGTCTCCCAGCACAGCATCGACTACCTCGCACTCGACAAGGACGGCAACGTCTGGATCCTCGGGGGTTATACCGAGGACTACGAGGGCGGGGCCTACACGAATACCGACAGCGCGTGGCTGGGCGCGAGTAGCGGCGGCGAGGTCGGGATTCTCTCGCCGGCGAAGGTCGACATCAACACGCCGCGCTGGCTCATTGGCAGGGCGCCCGAGGAGAAGGCCGCGGTGGGCACTCCGGTCCAGGTAGGCATCACCACCTGCGTGACCTTCGGGTGTTACGACAACGTCCGAGTGGTCCAGGAAGGCAACATCGGCGCCCCCGACAACGAGAACAAGTACTACGCGCCGGGCGTGGGCGTGATCAACAACATCCCGCTCGATGCGAGCCTTCACCAGGACACGTTTCAGCTGACCAATTTCGTGGAGCTCAGCCCGACGGGTCTCGCTGAGGCCAGCCAGACCGTGCTGGACCTTGAGGCCCACGCTCGGAAAGTCGCGCCTGATCCGTTCGGATCGGCGCCCAAATCGACGCGCCTGCATTGAGCGCCCCGCCGATCGTCCGCGTGGCCGGCGTGTCGAAGTCGTACGGCTCTCCGACCGAGGCGACGCCGGTCCTGCTCGACGTGAATTTCGCGATCGAGCGGGGACAGAAGGCGAGCCTGATCGGCCCCTCCGGCAGCGGGAAGTCCACCCTGATGTCGCTCATCGCCGGGTTGCTCCGCCCGACCGACGGCACGATCGAGATCGATGGCGTTGACATGACGGACCTCGATGACGCCGCCAGAGCTCGGCTCCGGGCAAGCCGGATCGGGATCGCCCTTCAGTCCGACAACCTTATTCCGTTCCTGACGGCGACCGAGAACATCGAGCTGGCGATGGCCTTCGTGCCCCGCGGGTCGCGGCGGGCGGCCAGTGCTCGGGCGGAGGAGCTGCTCGACCGGTTCGGCGTCGGGGGCCGGGCGCAGCACCGTTCCCGCCAGCTCTCCGGGGGCGAGGCCCAGCGCGTCGCACTCGCCGTGGCGATGGCAAACGAGCCCGCGCTCCTGCTCGCCGACGAGGTGGTCGGCCAGCTCGACGGGCGGACGGCCGGCCGCGTCGTTGACGAGGTCATGACGGCGGACTTCGCCGTCATGTTCGTCACCCACGACCTGGCCCTGGCCGACCGCGCCGAGCACCGCTACGCGATCCAGGACGGTGTGGTGCGACCGCGATGAGCTCCGCCAACCCGATCACCACCACCGACCTCGTCGTCGACTACCGCACCGATACAAGCGAGGTCCGGGCGCTTGCCTGCGCCGCGCTGCGCGTCGAAGGCGGCACCAGCGTCGCGATCATGGGGCCGAGTGGAAGCGGGAAGTCCACTCTGCTCGGCCTGCTGGCAGGGCTGGCGCTGCCGACCGAAGGCAGTGTGACCATCGGCGACGAGATGATCTCGGCGCTGCCGGAAGGCGAGCGGGTCCGCTTCCGCCGCCGTGCTCTGGGCATGGTCTACCAGGCCGACAACCTCCTGCCTCACCTCACGGTCGAGGAGAACGTCGGGCTCCAGCTGGCGATCTGTCGCCGCGAGACCCCAGCGGATCTGGGCACCGGCCCCGATGCACTCCTCGCACGCCTCGGACTCGCCAGGCTGGCCCGCCGCCTGCCAGACCAGCTGTCCGGAGGCGAGCGACAACGAGTCGCGGTCGCGAGGGCCGTCGTCCACCGACCCCTCGTGATCCTCGCCGACGAGCCCACGGGTGCCCTCGACGCGGCCAGCGCGACGCGCGTCATCGAGCTCCTGGTCGAGGTCCACCGGGAGATCGGGGCGACGCTGGTTCTCGTGACCCACGACCCTCGGATCGCTGCCTACACGGCCCGGACCGTGCATCTCGAGCGGCGCGACTCGACGGCGGTGTCGACCCATGCTGGCTAGGTACGTCATCGCGGACCTTATCCGCAACCCCCGCCGGACGCTTTCGACCATGGTCGGCGTTACCCTCGGCGTGGGCCTGTTCTGCGGCGTCCTCTTCTTCGTGGACGGGCTATCGGCATCGATGACAGCGCGCGCCGTCGCGCCGCTGCCGATCGACATCCAGCGCATCGTCACCGAGCGCGTCGGCGGCGCACTCGCCCTCTCGCAGGGTTTCGACCCGCCCGGCCCGCTCGCCGCCGGCGGCCGGGCACGGATCACGCTCGAGGTCCACAACCCAAGCGCGGTCGCCGGACATGAGGTGACCGTGCGATCCGTGCCCGGCACCAACCTGGGCTATGTGCCTGGTTCGGGGCAGCTCGACGGCCAGCCCCTGGCTGGCTTCATCGACAATCCGTTCGCGCATGGCGCGGGCAAGGTTGGTTACAACCTGGGGACCGTCGCACCCGGCGAGGTTCGCTCCGTCAGCTATCTCGTCGAGGCCACGGCCGACATCCCGCTCAGCGACGCCGCCATCACGTCGTCATTCTCCAGCCGCGAGTCGGTCAGCCCGGTCCAAGCGAACCAACCATCGTCCGTTCCGCTCGACGAGCTCGCCCGGCTGATCTCACAGGTCGACGGAGTCGACCATGCCAGCCAGCTGTCGCTTGCCGATCTGGGCTCCGACATGTTGTCGCTGAACGGGATCGTTGCGACCGGCCACACGAAGATCCTCGGCTTCGACGCGGACTACGCTGATCGCGACGCCACGATCCGTATCGTCGAGGGCCAGCTGAGCCCGGACGGCGCCGTGATCAGTGCCGAGGCCGCTCAGGCGATGAGCGCGCACATCGGCGACAGAGTCACTGTGACCCTCCCCGACGACTCCACGTTCGAAACCGCGGTGACCGGTATCGCGGATCTCAGCCGGTCCCGGTCGTTGTTCTCGAGCCGTCGCGGCGGCGACCTCGAGACGTTTCTCTACTCGCGCAACTCGATCATCGTCTCGCCGGCAGTGTTCGCCGGGACGGTGCAGCCAGCCTACGAGCGGGCCGCCACCCAGCGGGGGACGAGGCTCAAGAATCCCCCGATCCGTGAGATCGATATCGCCCTGCGGCGGCAGCTGCTCCACGCCGATCCCGCGACGGCGTTGGCCCAGACCAAGGCCATCTCAGCCGACATCAGCGCTGTCGCGGCCCATCAGGACTACCTGCTCGACAACATCTCCAACACCCTTGCCGTCGCCGCGGAGGACGCCGGGGTTGCCAAGCGGCTGTTTTTCTTCCTCGGCATCCCCGGCCTCTTCCTTGCCGCGATGCTTGCGGCATATGCCGGGACCGTGCTTGCCGACGCCCAGCGCCGCGAGCAGGCCACGCTCCGCGTCCGTGGGGCGAGTCGTCGGCATCTGCTGCGTATGCTCACCCTCCGCACAGGCCTCTTGACCGCTGCGGGATCGGTCGCCGGGCTCGCCATCGGCTACCTCACCGCGGCCGCGATCCTCGGCCAGGAATCGCTCGCCCAGGCAGGTCCGGCGATCCTCATTGCCTCCGCCCTGCTCGGCAGCGTCGGCGGGTTCGCCTCCACCGGAGTCGCCCTCTATGTCACCGGCCGCCGATCGATCGAACGTGAGATCAACGAGGACCGGGCCCGATTCGCCGGGCGGCAGCCGCTCTGGCGGCGAGCGCGGCTCGACATCGCCGGTCTGGCCATCGTGGTCGCCGGCACCGCCCTGGCCATTCGCGCGAACGCCTTTGACGGTGCCGCCGGGTCCGTCTACTTCGGGCGAGCCGTCGAGCTGAACATCAGCCTTCTCGTTCTGCCAGTCGTCGTGTGGATCACTGGCAGCCTGCTCGCGGCGCGTGTCATCGGGACGCTCCTCCGGCGCACCCGGCCCCGCTCGTCGAGCTCGGTCGGCCGACCGTTGCCCAGCCTGTACCGACTGAGCATCGGACGTCGCCCGTGGGCGATCGCCAACGGAGCCATCGTCGTGTCGCTGATCGTCGCGCTCGCGACATGCCTGGCCTCGTTCACGTCGTCATACGATGCCGCCAAGTCGCGCGACGCGCGCTACGCCACGGGCTCCGACATCCGGATCACGCCGACCCCCACGTCGCAACGGACCTACGCCGTCGAGGACGCAGCCCTGTTCATGACCGACGGCGTTGTCGCAACGACGCCTGTCATCTTCGCCGTAAGCAACGTCATCCTGCGAAGCGCGCGGACGTCAGACCCCGCCAACCTCGCGGCCATCGACCCCGCGACCTTCGGGGCGGTCGCCCCGCTGACCGACGAGCACTTCGTTCCTGGCGACGCTGCCACCGCTCTCAAGGGTCTTCAGGACGATCCGAACGCGGTGCTGGTCAGCAGGGACATGGCGAGCTTCCTCCAGGCCAAGCCGGGCGATACGCTGCACGTGCTTCTGGTGCGGGCCACTCCAGACCAGGTGGAGGTGGACCTTCACATCATCGGGCTGTTCGAACGGCTCCCGGGCTTCCCCGACGGCGCGGACGCCCTGATGTCAATCCAGAAGCATGTCGCAGCCGTCCCGACGAAGGCACCCGACTTCTTTCTCGCCGCTGCCGCAACCAATGACGACGCCGGGCTCCAGCGGGCCCTCTCATCCCTCGAGCAGGGGCCGGCCGCCACCGACCACCTCCAGATCGACACCCGCGCCACGATGCTGGCCCGGGACCAGTCGAGCCTGGCTGCGCTCAACGTCGCCGGCCTGGCCGATCTTGACTCCGGATTCGCACTGGCCATGGCCGTTGTCGCCATCGCGATCTTCGTCTTCGGGCTCCTGCTACAGCGGCGCCGGGAGTACGTCACGTTGCGGGCGCAGGGGCTTGGCGCCCGAACCATCGGGGCGCTTATCACCGCTGAGGCGAGCACGGTTGCGATCGGCGGCGCTGCCGCCGGACTCCTCGTCGGGGTTGGAATGGGGTTCTATTTCGTCTCGATCCTGCGGCCGCTGTTCGTCCTCAACCCGACCTTCACGCTTCCGGTGGCTGCCGCCGCGATTCCCGTCGCGCTCGTCGCCGTGGCCACGCTCATCGCCTCCAGCGCCGCCCAGCGGCTCGTGAACCGGCTCGAGCCGACCGAACTGCTACGAGACGAGTAGGGCGCAGGGCGGGACGGCATCGCGCCTGAGGTCGCGGATAGCGCGGACGCGGGCGGCGGTCCGCCGCCCGCGGCGCCGACGGAGGCCGTGGGTCGGTCGGAAGCAGATCGATCATGGCAGGCGCGAGGATTCGGGTCTTCGATCTCCTGATCCAAGGCTGTCGATCCGAAATTTGCACCGCGAGCCGCGATTTGAGCGTGCGGCATTAGGGATGGTGATCGGTTCTGGAAGTCAGCGGTTCGCCGAACACGTCGAGGCGCCCCGAGGCAGGACCCGCATGACCGTCCGAGTAGCGATGGCGGTCGGACCGCCGATCCCGACACGCACTGCGAACGCCGACTCCAATCGATACGCAGCACGAGTCGCCACGAGATCGGAGTCCTTGAATCGAAGGATGAACACGGGTCTCACACAGATCAGCGCCGCGATCCGCTGCTCCCGCGTACCCCATCCTTCGTAAACGATGTTCGTATCGTCGACGACAAGGACGTCGGGGCGTTGGCCGAGCACATACCCGGCGTGCCAGAGCGGCGTGGAGCCGTCCCAAGGCGTGAGGATTGCCGCGTTGGGCGGCAGCCCGCTGAACACGCTCTCCACGAACGCGTCACCGCCGACCTCGTCACTTCGGTCGGAGGCCGTCCAGTTGACGATGCCGAGGGCGACGACACTGAGGGCCGAGACGGCCGTCAGCCCGCTGACCGCGAACCTGCGCACGTGTGCAGCGGGGATCCGGCCGAGCACCCGCGCGACCAATTCGATTGCGTACGTCGCTCCGATTCCGAGCATCAGCCAGGGGACGAGCAGGTAGTGCTCGAGACGAAGGTAGTTGGCCCACACGTACGCGTTGGTGATCACGATGCCGACGGCCATCGACCCGAATGGCGGGCGACGCCACACGAGCAGTGCCAGTCCGACGACGCCGAGCAGTGGCAGGGCGACGGACCCGCGTGCGACGACCGTGCTCCATAGGTCGGGCACGGCCGCGAGAAGGGCCGTTGAGCCGCCGGGAGCCAGGAACAGGAACTGGGAGCGGAACTGGGCGCCGCTCACGAGCGCCCAGAACGCGTCGGGCGTGATCGGGTGGTTGTACGCGAGCGGCGGGCCAAGGGCGGCCGCGATCGGGACCGTCAGATAGACGCTCAGTCCGAGGACGACGGCGCCCGTCCCCGCCAGGGCATGAACCGGCTTCGACACGATCATGTGGCGGCCGACCCAGACCACGAATGCGACGATGAACGGCGCGATGAAGAGGATCAGCA
>JBBSCI010000124.1:0-9255 GCA_038250445.1 Candidatus Limnocylindrales bacterium
CGGAGCTGATCCTCGAGCTCGGCGACCCGCTTGTCCCCTTCGCCGCCGCGACCTTCGGCCTGGTCCTCCAGGGCGGTGAGGGCGCGCTTGCGGGCCTCCTCGTCGACGTGCGTGACGATGTACAGCGCGAAGTAGAGGATGCGCTCCAGGTTGCGTGGGCTGATGTCCAGCAGGATGCCCAGGCGGCTGGGCGTGCCCTTGAAATACCAGATGTGGCTGACCGGGCTCGCGAGCTGGATGTGGCCCATCCGCTCGCGGCGAACCTTCGAGCGCGTGACCTCGACGCCGCACTTGTCGCAGATGATTCCCTTGTACCGAATCCGCTTGTACTTGCCGCAGTAACACTCCCAGTCCTTGGTCGGACCGAAGATGCGCTCGTCGAAGAGGCCGTCCTTTTCGGGCTTGAGCGTGCGGTAGTTGATCGTCTCCGGCTTCGTGACCTCGCCCTTCGACCACTCCCGGATCTGGTCCGGGCTGGCGAGCGAGATGCGGATCGCGCTGAAATTATTGACCTCGAGCATGGTTCTCCTCCGCGCCACCGCCTGGCTCGGCGACGCGACTGGCGGTCTGTGTGCGAGGCCTCCCGGCCGAGCGACGCCCTGATACTCGGCAGTGAGGAAAGCGTGGGTCTCGCGTGTGGAT
Source organism: Candidatus Limnocylindrales bacterium (assembly GCA_038250445.1). GTDB lineage: Bacteria > Chloroflexota > Limnocylindria > Limnocylindrales > CSP1-4 > CF-46. The sequence goes on from JBBSCI010000124.1 coordinate 643, forward strand.
CGGAATGTCTAGTCCTCGAACCCAGCGAGGTTGATCCCGCCGAGATCGGGGAGCATGTAGCCGGAGGCATCGTCCTCCGCCAGCGGAATCTCCTCGTCGTTCTGATCGAGGATCTCCGCGTTCAGCCCGAGGCTGCGCAGCTCCTTGATGAGGACCTTGAACGATTCCGGAACCCGTGGCGGCTGGATCTCCTCCCCCTTCACGATGGCTTCGTAGGTCTGGACGCGTCCGAGGACGTCGTCGGATTTGACCGTGAGCAGCTCCTGGAGGATGTTCGCGGCCCCGTAGGCCTCGAGCGCCCAGACCTCCATCTCGCCGAACCGCTGGCCGCCGAACTGGGCCTTGCCACCGAGCGGCTGCTGGGTGATCAGGCTGTACGGTCCGGTCGACCGGGCGTGGATCTTGTCCTCGACAAGGTGGTGGAGCTTGAGCATGTAGATGTAGCCGACGGTGATCGGGCGGTCGAACTTCTCGCCGGTCCGGCCGTCGCGGAGCTCGATCTTGCCGTCTTCCGGGAGGGCTTTCTCGACGCCGTAGACCTTGTGGCGAGCCTCGCGCAGCTCGGCCTGGATCTGGGCCTCGGTCGCGCCGTCGAAGACGGCGGTCGCGGCCTTCTGACCCTTGGCGTGGAGCGCCCAGCCGAGGTGCGTCTCGAGGATCTGGCCGATGTTCATCCGGCTCGGCACGCCGAGCGGGTTGAGGATGATGTCGACGGGCGTGCCGTCCGGCAGGAACGGCATATCCTCGGCCGGCAGGATCTTGGCGATGACGCCCTTGTTGCCGTGGCGGCCGGCCATCTTGTCGCCGACGCTGATCTTTCGCTTCTGGGCGACCGACACGCGGACCAGGCGGTTGACGCCGGGCTGGAGATCGTCGTTGAGCTCGCGACGGAACTCGCGGATCTCGACGACCTTGCCGCGCTCGCCGTGGGGCAGGCGGAGTGAGGAGTCCTTCACCTCGCGAGCCTTTTCGCCGAAGATCGCCCGGAGGAGTCGCTCCTCCGCGGTCAGTTCGGTCTCGCCCTTCGGGGTGATCTTGCCAACGAGGATGTCGCCGGGGCGAACCTCCGCGCCGATGTAGACGATGCCCTCCTCGTCGAGGTCCTTGAGGGACTCCTCGCCGACGTTCGGGATGTCGCGGGTGATCTCTTCGGGCCCGAGCTTCGTGTCGCGCGACTCGATCTCGTGCTTCTCGATATGGATGCTCGTGAACAGGTCGTCGCGGACGAGGCGGTCGCTGATGACGATCGCGTCCTCGTAGTTGCCGCCCTCCCAGCTCATGAACGCCACGAGGACGTTCCGGCCGAGGGCGAGCTCGCCCTCCTGGGTGGAGCTCGAGTCGGCGATCGGCTGGCCGTCGACGACCCGCGCGCCGACGTCGACGATCGGGCGCTGGTTGATGCAGGTGCCCTGGTTGCTGCGGACGAACTTGTGGAGCTTGTACTCGTCGAGCTCGCCGGCATCGGTCTCGATCCGGATCCGCTCGGCGGTCACGCTCGTCACGACGCCGGCGCGGCCGGCGACGAGGACCTGGCCGGAGTCGCGGGCGGCCCGCTCCTCCATGCCCGTCCCGACGATCGGCGACTCCGGCTCGAGGAGCGGCACGGCCTGGCGCTGCATGTTCGAGCCCATTAGGGCGCGATTGGCGTCGTCGTGCTCGAGGAACGGGATGAGCGCCGTAGCCACCGAGACGACCTGCTTCGGCGACACGTCCATGTATTCGATCTGGTTGGGACGGGCCTCGGGGAACGTGTCCCGGTAGCGCGACGGGATCCGCTCGTCGACGAAGTGGCCCTGCTCGTCGAGGGCCGCGTTGGCCTGGGCGACGACGTGCTCCTCCTCCTCGTCGGCCGGGAGGTACTCGATCTCCGCGGTCACGATCGGGCGGATCGGGAAGGCGTTGGCTTTCTGCTTCTTCAGCTCCGCGATCGCCTCGGCGTTGAAGGGCTGGCCGCTCTTGGTCACGACGGTGCCGGTCTTGGTGACGAGGTCGCCGCCGAGCTCGTACGTGGCGAGCGCCGGGTCGTCCCACGCGACGGTGCGCTTGACCTTGCGATAGGGCGTCTCGATGAAGCCATAGCTGTTGATCCGGCCGTAGGTCGCGAGCGAGCCGATCAGGCCGATGTTCGGGCCCTCCGGGGTCTCGATCGGGCAGATCCGGCCGTAGTGGCTGTGGTGGACGTCGCGGACGTCGAAGCCGGCGCGCTCGCGCGACAGGCCGCCCGGGCCGAGGGCCGACAGGCGGCGCTTCGAGGTGAGCTCGGCGAGCGGATTCGTCTGGTCCATGAACTGGCTCAGCTGGCTGCCGCCGAAGAACTCCTTCATCGCCGCCACGACCGGGCGGATGTTGATGAGGGCGTTCGGGGTCGCCTTGTCGATCTCCTGGATCGTCATCCGCTCGCGGACGACCCGCTCCATCCGGAGGAGGCCGATCCGGAACGCGTTCTGGATCAGCTCGCCGTTGGCCCGGATGCGGCGGTTGCCGAGGTGGTCGATGTCATCCTTGAGGCCGAGGCCGCGGTTGAGCTCGACCAGCTGGCCGACGATCGCGGCAATGTCCTCGCGGGTGATCGTCCGCTGCTCGCGCGGCAGCTCGATGCCCATCCGGCCGGAAACCGGATCCAGCTTCTTGTTGAACTTGTAGCGGCCGACCCGACCCAGGTCGTAGCGGCGGAAGTTGAAGAACAGGCTCTCGACGAGCTGGCGGGCGTTGTCGCCGGTGGGCGGGTCGCCGGGCCGGAGCTTCTTGTAGACCTCGATCAGCGCTTCCTGCTGGGTGCGCGTCAGGTCCTTGTCGAGGGTGTTCGCGATGAAGGGGTGCTCGGGGTCGGTGTCGACGCTGGCGAACAGCGCGCTGATCGCGTCGTTCTCCTCGTAGCCGACCGCGCGAAGCAGGGTCGTCGCCGCGATCTTCCGCTTGCGATCGACCTTGACCCAGAGCTGGTCCTTGTTGTTCGTCTCGAACTCGAGCCAGGCGCCGCGGTTCGGGATCACCTTGGCGCTGAAGAGCATCCGGCCGGACGCCGGATCCTCGAGCTCGCTGTAGTAGACGCCGGGCGAGCGGACGAGCTGGCTGACGACGACGCGCTCGGCGCCGTTGATCACGAACGTGCCCTGGTCAGTCATCCACGGGTAGTCGCCCATGTAGACGCGCTGGCGCTGGATTTCGCCTGTCTCCTTGATCAGGAGCTCGACCTGGACGTAGAGCGGGCGAGAGAACGTCAGGTCCTTCGTGCGGCACTCCTCTTCGGAGTACTTGGGATCCCCGAACTCGTAGTCGAGGAACTGGAGCTCCATCACCTTGGCGGTGAAGTCCTTGATCGGGCTGATCTCGTCGAACAGCTCCCGAAGGCCCTTCTCGATGAACCATTTGAACGAGTCGAGCTGGAGCTCGATCAGGTTCGGGATCGGAAGGACTTCCGGAATCCGGGCATAGCGCGTACGCGCTACGGCCCCGGCTGTCCGGTTCGACTCAGCAACAGACAGCATGAAAGACCGCTCCTTGACGGAGTTGGGGGAAAGAGAAAGGGGCCACGCTCACAGAAGGAGTAGGATACCGCGATTTCGGCGCGTGTCAAACGGGGCGCAGCCAAAGCTATCGCCCCGTTCGAATCGGTATTCCATTGCCGCCGAGGCTACTCCCCGAGCAGCAATCCCGCAACAGGGAAAACCTCGGGCGGGTGGCGCTGCGACTCGTCGCTGCGCTCCTCGTGAGCTCCGCCCCGACCTCGGTGGGCGAAAGCCGGTAGCCCGCTGAGGGTGCCGGCTCTGAATTACTTGATTTCGACTTTGCCGCCGACTTCTTCGATGGCTGCCTTGATCTTGTCGGCTTCGTCCCTGGTTACGCCTTCCTTGACCGCCTTCGGGGTCGCGTCGACGAGGTCCTTGGCCTCCTTGAGGCCGAGCCCTGTGAGCTCGCGGACGACCTTGATCACCGGGATCTTGTTCTGGCCGATCTCGACGATCGTGGCGGTGAACTCGGTCTGTTCCTCGACCGCGGCGGGGGCGTCAGCACCACCCGAGGCTGCCGGAGCTGCGGCGACCGCGACCGGTGCGGCGGCGGTGACGCCGTAGCGGTCCTCGAAGCGCTTGATGAATTCGGACAGCTCGAGCACGGTCATCTTGTCGATCGCTTCGAGCAGGTCGTCCTGGGTTGTGACTGCCATCGGTGGAATCTCCTCGTGTGTGGTGTTCGGTGACGGCGCGGCCTACGCGCCGTCGGTCTGGGTCTTCTGGTCTCGGACCTGGGCGAGCGCGTAGCCCAGGTTGCGGATGTTCGCGGCGAGCAGGCCGCCCAGCGTGGCGATCGGGGCCTGCATCGCGCCCGCGAGCTTCGCGAGGAGCACCTCACGCGGCGGCAGGCTGGCCAGGCTCCGGACGTCGTCAGCGCTGATCGCGCGATTGCCAAGGACGGCGCCCTTGATCGTGACGATCTTGTACGCCCGGGTCGCGTCGATGACCGCCTTGGCCGTCTGCGACTCGTCGTTGCCGAACGCGATCGCCGTCGGCCCCTCGAGGAGAGGGCTCAATGCCTCGCCAAGGGTGTCCTGGGCCGCGATCCTCAGGAGGCGGTTCTTCACGACACGGTATGTAACGTCGCTCTTCGTCAGCGCGCGTCGGATCTCCGCGATCTCCTTCACGGTGAGGCCGCGGTATTCGGAGACGATGAGCGTCCGGCTGGACGAGAGCGCCTCTCGCAGCTCGGCGACCGTCTCGCGCTTGGCCTCTGTCGGCATCAAGCCCTCCTTGTGGCTGGCACGCAACCGGCGTGCGGCGGTGGGTCAGCGACGTTGAAAAACGTCGAAGCCCCTGCGACGGCGCCTCATCGGCTGGCCTGATCCGCAGGGGCGCTGCCCATCCCGGAGGGTGGTCGGCATGTATCCCTGCCTCGGCGTGCTCGTCGTCGTCCCCGATCGCCGATGTCCTCGGCGGTCGATCCGGTCCGGCGGATCAAGCCCCGACCGTCACTCCCTTGCAGGAGTCGCGGTCTGCAGGCGCAGGCTGTCTCTGGCTGATTCCGTCTTCTTCAGTTGTGGCGACGCCCTGCAGCCTAAAGGCCTCGGCCGTCGCCGCGTATGGTATGCGGCTGGAGCCGCGTTGTCAGGCGGGCGGTCAGGCGGCCGCGGCAACGGCAAGCAGCGCCGGCAGGTCGACCCGGATGCCTGGCCCCATCGTGTTGGCGATCGTCAGGCCCCGGAGGTAGTGACCTTTCGCCCCGCTCGGCTTGGCACGGTTGATCGCGTCGATGAGGGCGGCGAGATTGCCGACGAGGGCCTCGGCCTCGAAGCTGGTCTTGCCGAAGGCCGTGTGGACGATCGCGCTCTTGTCGACCTTGAACTCGACTCGACCGCCCTTGACCTCCTTGACCGCCCGCTCCAGGTCGAACGTGATCGTTCCGGCCTTCGGGTTCGGCATGAGGCCGCGACGGCCGAGGATCTTGCCGAGCTTGCCGACCATCCCCATCGCGTCCGGCGTGGCGAGGGCAACATCGAATTCCAGCCAGCCGGCCTCGACCTTCTTGACGAGGTCCTCGCCGCCGACCTCGTCGGCGCCCGCCGCGAGGGCCTCCTGGGCCTTGCCGCCGACGGCGAAGACGGCTACCCGGACGATCTTGCCCGTGCCATTCGGCAGGACGACGGTGCCGCGGACCATCTGGTCGGCATGGCGCGGATCGACACCGAGCCGGAGGTGCGCCTCGACGGTCGCGTCGAACCCGACGAAGGCGGTGTCCTTCGCGAGCTGGGCCGCTTCCTCGGGGCTGTAGATCTGCTCGCGGTCGACGAGCTTCGCCGCCTCGAGGTACTTCTTGCCGTGTGCCATTTGATGTTCCTTTCTGTCGACCGGCGTTCCGATCTCCCCTCTTACGCGGGGTGTACGGCCGGACACTGCCGGCGGATGGAGTGCGTCGTCAGCCGACGACTTCGATGCCCATGCTCCGGGCAGTGCCTTCGATCTGCTTCATCGCCGCCTCGACGCTGTTGGCGTTGAGGTCGGCCATCTTGATCGCGGCGATCTCCCGGATCTGGTCCCGCGAGACCCGACCGACCGACTCGCGCTTCGCTGTCCCCGAGCCCTTCTCGATGCCGGCGGCCTTGCGGAGCAGGTCCGGGGAGGGCGGGGTCTTGAGGACGAACGTGAACGACCGATCCTCGAAGATCGTGATCTGGGCAGGGATGATCTGGCCGGCCTTGTCGGCCGTCCGCTCGTTGTAGGCCTTCGTGAACTCGACGATGTTGATGCCGTGCGGGCCGAGGGCGGTCCCGACGGGCGGGGCCGGCGTCGCCTTGCCGGCCGGCAGGTCGAGCTTCAGAACGGTGCGAATCTTCTTGGCCACGGTACGCGTGAATCCTTTCTAGAGCTTCTCGACCTGGAGGAAGTCGAGCTCAACCGGCGTCTCGCGGCCGAAGATGCTCACGAGGACCTTCACCTTGTTCCGCTCCGGGTTGACCTCATCGACCGTGCCGATGAACTCGGCGAACGGCCCGTCGGTGACCCGGACGCTCTGGCCCTTCGTGAATGCGACACGGAACTTCGGCGCCTCGACGCCCATGTGCCGCAGGATCTGCTTGACCTCGTTCTCGTCGAGCGGGATCGGCTCGCTCCGGACGCCCGGGATGTTGGCGCCACCGACGAAGCTCGTCACGCCGGGTGTGTTGCGGACGACGAACCAGCTGTCGGGGTCGAGGATCATCTCGACGAGGACGTAGCCCGGGTAGACCTTCTTCTGGACCGTGTGCCGCTGCCCCTGGCGAATCTCGATTTCGTCCTCCATCGGGACGAGGACCTGGAAGATCTTGTCCTCCATGCCCATCGACTCGATGCGGTGCTCGAGGTTCGCCTTGACCTTGTTCTCGTAGCCCGAGTACGTGTGGATGACGTACCAGCGCTTGTCGGGCAGGCGGGGGGCCTCGGTCGTCGTCTGTTCAGTCATCATCCGGCACTCTCGATCAGGAACCCGATCACGCGCTGAAATACCGCGTCAAGGACGGTGATGTAGATCCCGACCGTGACGCTCACGGCAAAGACAAGGACCGTCAGGTTGCGGACCTGCTCGCGCGTCGGCCAAGAGACCTTCTTCAGTTCGGACCAGGCTTCATCGATGAAGCGGCGAATTCGACTCACGTGGTCAGTTCTCTCGTAACTACGAAATTCTGGCAGGGGCGATAGGACTCGAACCTACAACCGCTGGTTTTGGAGACCAGTGCTCTGCCAATTGAGCTACACCCCTGCGGTCGCCCCCGCTACTTCGCTTCACGGTGGAGCGTGTGACGGCGGTCCCGAGGACAGTACTTCATCAGCTCGATCCTGTTCGGATCGTTCTTCTTGTTCTTGCGCGTCGTGTACGTCCGCTCCTTGCACTCGGTGCAGGCGAGCTGGATCGTCGGACGCGCCTCGACTCGTGCCATCTCGTTCGGTCCCTACTCGACGATGCTGACGATGGCGCCGGCACCGACGGTCCGGCCACCCTCGCGGATGGCGAAGCGCTGGCCGATCTCGAGGGCGATCGGGGTGATCAGCTCGACGCTCATCTCGACGTTGTCGCCGGGCATGATCATCTCGGCTCCCTCGGGCAGCCCGATCGCCCCGGTCACGTCGGTCGTGCGCAGGTAGAACTGGGGCCGGTAGCCGTTGTAGAACGGGGTATGACGGCCGCCCTCCTCCTTCGTCAGGACGTAGACCTGGGCGGTGAACTTGGTGTGGGGCTTGACCGAGCCGGTCTTGGCGAGGACCTGGCCGCGCTCGATCTCCTCGCGCTCGATGCCCCGGATCAGACAGCCGACGTTGTCGCCGGCGCGGCCCTCGTCGAGGAGCTTCTTGAACATCTCGACGCCGGTCACGACGACCTTGCGGGTGGCCTTGACCCCGATCAGCTCGACCTCGTCGCCGACCTTGACGATGCCGCGCTCGATGCGCCCGGTGGCGACGGTGCCCCGGCCCTTGATCCCGAAGACGTCCTCGACCGGCATGAGGAAGGGCTTGTCGATCGCCCGCTCGGGGGTCGGGATGTAGGCGTCGACCGCGTCCATCAGCTCCTGGATCGGGGCGTAGGCCGGATCGGACGGGTCGTCCTTCGCCTCGAGGGCCTTGAGGGCGCTGCCTCTGACGACCGGCAGGTCGTCGCCGGGGAAGGCGTACTTGGTGAGGAGCTCGCGGACCTCGAGCTCGACGAGGTCGAGGAGCTCGGGGTCGTCGACCATGTCGACCTTGTTGAGGAAGACGACGATGTAGGGGACCTCGACCTGGCGGGCCAGGAGGATGTGCTCCCGGGTCTGGGGCATCGGGCCGTCGGTCGCGGCGACGACGAGGATCGCGCCGTCCATCTGGGCGGCGCCGGTGATCATGTTCTTGATGTAGTCGGCGTGCCCCGGGCAGTCGACGTGGGCGTAATGCCTCGCCTCGGTCTCGTACTCGACGTGGGCGATCGCGATCGTGATCCCCCGCTCGCGCTCCTCGGGGGCGTTGTCGATCGTGTCGAAGGCGCGGTACTCCGAGGCGCCCTTCAGGGCGAGGTACTTGGTGATCGCCGCCGTCAGGCTCGTCTTGCCGTGGTCGATGTGGCCGATCGTGCCGATGTTCACGTGCGGCTTGTTACGCTCGAACTTCTTCTTGGCCA
>JBBSCI010000125.1:0-9228 GCA_038250445.1 Candidatus Limnocylindrales bacterium
CATTGCCAGGGCCCGGACGATCGCGACCCGCTGCTGCTGCCCGCCCGATAGCCGGTCTGGATAGTCGAGGCGCTTGTCGGCCAGACCGAAGCGCTCGAGCAGCGCGGTCGCATCGCGTTCCGCGTCGGCGCGCGACCGCCCGAGCGCCTTGCGCGGCGCCAGCGTCACGTTGGCGAGGACCGACATGTGGGGGAACAGGTTGAAGGCCTGGAACACGATCCCGATCCGCCGTCGGATGCGGTCGACGTCGACGCCGCGGGCTGTGATCTCGTCGCCCTCGACGACGATCCGGCCGGCATCAATCGGCTCGATGAGGTTGATGCAGCGCAGGAGCGTCGACTTGCCACTCCCCGACGAGCCGATGAGGCAGACGACCTCGTGCTCGGCAACCGTAAGGTCAATGCCGCGGAGGACCTCGTTGTTGCCGAACGACTTGTGGAGGCCGTGGATCTCGAGCGCCGGGCGGGTCGCGCTCGTCATCTGATCCCTCCCGCGTGGCGGCCACGGTCGCGAGCCACGAGCCAGTCCGTCAGACGCGCCACCGGGATCGTGACGATGATGAAGACGAGGGCGACGTCGAGGAACGGCGTGAAGTTGAAGGCAGCCGATTTGAGGATCTGGGCCTCGCGGAAGATCTCAACCACGCCGAGGACCGACACGAGGACCGTGTCCTTCTGGAGCCCGATGAAGTCGTTGAGCAGCGGCGGGATCACTCGCCGGACGGCCTGCGGCACGATCACGTAGCGAAGGGTCTGGAACCGGCTGAGTCCGAGCGAGCGAGCCGCCGCCTCCTGGCTCCAGTGGACCGACTCGATGCCCGCCCGGTAGACCTCCGAGACGTAGGCCGAGTAGACGAACGTCAGGGCGAGAACCGCGTACGGGAAGGGGTCCACCGGGATCCCGGCGATCCCGAGCCCGGGAATCGCGAAGCCGAACACATAGATGAACAGGAGCCCGGGGACCGCCCGGAAGACATCGACGTAGATCGTCGCCAGGAGGCGGATCGGAAAGAACACCGGCCCGGGCAGGCCCCGCAGGATCGCGAGAATGAGGCCGAAGATCAGGATCAGGACCTCGGCGATCAGGAACAGCGCGATGTTCGTGCCGAAGGCCTCGACGATTTTCGGCCAGGACCGAGCGAAGATCTCGCCATCGAAGAACGCCTTCTGGACGGCCGGCCAGTTCGGCGCGTTGGTGACGACGGCGACGATCACCCCGAAGACGACGATCGTGCTGACAAGCGCGATCAGCGTCGATCGGACGGCTTCGCCGGGCGGAATCCGGCGCCCGGAACGACGATGCCCGCCCCTGCCTGCGAGACCGATCAGGTCGCCGGTGTCGAGCGGGCCTCCTGTGATCGACATTTCTCAGGCCGCAGCGCGGCCGGTGTCGGCTAGGGCTGGATGACGGGTGCACTGGCCTTGTCGGCCAGCCACTCCTTCGTGATCGAGTCGAGCGTCCCGTCGCTCTTGAGCGCGGCGATCGCCGTGTTGACGCAGTCAGTCAGCGGGCTGTCCTTGGCGAGCACGACGCTGAAGTGCTCCGCATCAGCGCCGGCCGGCGGGGCGAACTGGCCGACGATGACTGAGTTCTCGACCTGGGCGGCTGTGACGAAGAAGGCGGTCGGCAGGTCCACGACGAGACCGTCGATCTGCTTGGCCTTGAGACCGGCAATCGCGTCATCGTTCGAGGTGTACGCCATCCCGGGACTCGTGGGCGCGATCACATTGGTGATCGTGTCGTAGCTGGTGGTCCCGGTCTGCGCACCGAACTTGAAGGCCTTGAGATCGGCGACGGTCTTAGCCGCTGCAAGGCCGTTCGCCTTGAGGGCGACGATCGACTGGTTCAGGGTGTAGTAGCCATCGGACATGTCGACGGCCTGGGCCCGCTCGGGCTTGAACGACACCTGGTTGATGTCGATGTCGAACTTCTTCACGCCGGGCGCGAACGAGTTGTCGAATGGGACTACGATCCAGGTGACATCGGCCTTGGCGAAGCCTAGCCTGTCGGCCAGGGCGTAGGCGAAGGCGCCCTCGAATCCCTGCCCATTTGTCGGGTCGCCGAGCTCCCACGGCGCAGTGGCCGTGCCGTCGGGGATCTGGAAGTAGGGCGGGTACGCCGGGTTGTCGGTCCCGATCGTCAGCTTGCCGGCTGTCGTCAGGGTCAGGGTGTCCTTCGCGCAGGCGTCGGCGGTGGGGCTCGCGGTCGCGCTCGGGGCGGCGGACGAGGCGGCGGCCGATGGCGAGGCCGCACTTGCCGACGCGCTGGCCGATGGACTGCTTCCCGCCGTCGAGCACGCCGCGACCACGATCGCGACCAGCAGGACTGCCGATGACTTGAGCGCGCTCCGCATTGCTGACTCCTCTCGTCCCCCTCGATGTGCCGGCGGAGTGTAGTTCAGCCCCGCCGGATCGTCACATCGGCATCCTCTTCAGCCGCGAGGTTCGCCGCTGCATCGCCCTGGTTCATCGCCAGACAGATCCGTCCGTAGCTGTCCTCGTAGAGGAGCAGTTCGCCCGGTTCGGCGTCCCCGAAGGTGCCGCGCCAGCGGATCGCGTAGACCTGGTCGCCGGCCAGGGTCAGCGCGAGTCCGTCGCCCGGGGCGAGGGGGCCGACCGCCGTCTCGAGGTCGTCGCGGAGGCCGGCCAGCTTGATGTTGCCGAACGTGTCGACATAGATGATCGAACTGCGCAGACAGCCGGGTTCGATAACTGCGTCCGGGATCGGCGAGCGATGCAGCTGCGCGGCTTCGATCGTCGGGCCGAGCCTGTCGAGCGGCGTCCCGGCGGCAAGGTGGGCGGCGGCCGGCGCGAAGATATCCCGGCCGTGGAAGCTGGTACTGACGACCGCCAGGCGATGGGCGGCCGACTCGAGAAGTCGCGCTTCCACGATCCCGCCGAGGCGGTCGGCCGCGGCCAACAGCAGCCCGTTGTCCGGCCCGATCAGGATGTCGCCTCGCTCGACGCGCATGGCGATCGGTCGGCGGTTCGTGCCGACGCCCGGGTCGACAACCGCGACGTGGGCTCCGACGGGCAGGTACGGCAGCGCGCACCAGAGCAGGAGCGCGCCGTCGCTGATCGCGAACTTCCTGACCTCGTGGCTGATGTCGATGATCTGGGCGTCAGGCGCGATCGACAGGATCACGCCGTGCAAGATCGCCGCGGAAGGATCGCGGGCCCCAAAGTCCGAGAGCAGCGAGACGAAAGGTCGGGACATGGCGCCGATGATATCTGTATCACTCTGGGAGAGGCCCTCGAATCAGCCGTCGGTCTCGAATCGCCGGGTCGCGACTTCCGCCGCCACTCAGTCGACGGAGCGCCGTCGTGAACGGCCTGGCAAGCCAACCCAGCATCCGCCTGGTGACGCCAGATAGTTCCGCATCATTGGAAGTATCGGGGGTAGGATTCAAGGGCCCGGCACCAGGCGCTCGGCCATTGGTTGCCTTGCGTGGCATCTAGCGCTCAACGAGCGTTCCGCACTGGCTTCGACTGACCGGCTGCGACTTCTACCCCTGATCGTTCGAGTCAAGCGGAACTATTTCGCATGAGCCGACCCCTCCGTGGTCGTCTTAACACTGTGTCCACGACGGCGTCGAAACGACGACGTGCCCAAGCGCGACCGACGGCTGCGATTCGGAGGCCCGCGACTGACATGCCGCCTCCCTGGCAGTCATACAGATACCGATCGCGCAGGGTCCCACCCGGCCTGCGACCGCGACTGGGCTGCCGCGAGTTCACTCAGCCCACCGGAGAATCCGAAACGGCGCCTGGAGGAGGCTAGGCGCCGCTTCGGGGATCCGTGATGGCGGGAGGAGGGAGGATCGCCACCACGGGGATTTATTCGATTGGCCGAGGCCGAGGCCGAGGCCGGGGCCTCTGGTCAGTGAGCCGGTGCTTCGCTCCCGTCACCGAAGCGACCGGTCTGTTGCATCTGGCGAAGAAAGAGAAGCTGGTTGATCTGCTTGAGGGTCCAGGTGGAATCCCCGATCGGGATCCCGGCGAGATAGGCCGTCAGGTTCGCCGCCTCGTCAGGCGCCATGCCCTTCAGGATGAGCTTCCGGTAAGTGACCCGGGTGGGCTGACCCGGCTGGATCTCCAGCGCGGGCTGCGGCGTCGGCGCGTCGACGGCCGACCCAGACGCGACCACGGAGGCCGCTGCGAGCACCGGCCAGGACTTGTCGCCGTATGGCGATCGTCCCTGGCCCCGAGTACTTCGCCGCGTTTGGCCTGCCATGGTGCACCGTGCCGTCCTGTCTTCATTGAGTCGGCGGGAGCGTTCCCGTCTCTGATCGGATGTTCGATGGACCCTTGCAAGCCGACGATGACCCATCGGTCCTATGCCGGTAGGTACTTGAGGGGACGCTCTCATCCGTTCGGGTGACGCTCCGCGAGTAGACTCGCCGACGTGCGAGTCCGGACCCTCGAGTTGCGCCTGATCGCGATCGCCCTGACAGCGTGCTGGACGCTGACGGCCGGGGTCGTGCTATTTGGCTATCGGCCGGGCGGTCCGGTAGATATCGCGGTCGGGATCGCGGCGACATTGCCGGTCACGATTGCCCTCGCCGGGATCGCCTGGCCGCCCGCGACGCACGACAGGCGGGCCTTTTCCGCGATCGTCTGGCTCGGGCTTGGCTCGCTGCTGCTGCTGGTGCCTTCAATCGCCGACGTCTCGACGCAGCTCGTCCAGCGCGGCGCGCAGACGCTCCTCCCCTCGGTCGAAGCCGCGTACCCGTGGGCGCTGGCCCTCCTCGGGACGAGCCTCTTCGCCGGTCTCGGCATCGCCCGCCGGCTCCTGGGCGAAACGGCGATGCGGCGCCGGCGGCTGATCCGCGGGTTCGTCGTGGCGACCCTGCTCGCCACCGGCGCGGCAACGGTGTTCACGGCGTTCGCGATGGCGAACGAGCTCGCCCTGCGGGGCCGACCGACCCTCTCCTCACGCTTCGGGCCGACCGACACGGGACGCGAGCCGCCGCTCTGCGACGCCCCGCTCGAGGTCGGGACCACCGCCCGAACCGAGCTGCACCTGACGGGTGAGCTCGATGGCCGCTCGATCGGCATCGTGGATCTCGCCGGCGACCGGGCCGGCACGGACTTTCGCTGGCTCGCTTACGCAGCGACGAATCGGGAGCTCGGGCTCCACGGTGAGGCGCGAATCGGCGACGAGGCGTGGGTCCGCGAGCCGTTCGGCGGCTGGCGCGCGGGACAGCCGTGGGAAGTCGTCGAGGGTGTCGTCGATACGCAAACCCTCCGTTCGGCCCTGTCGGTCGGCTCCAGGACCGCAGCGGAGCTCCACGGCGTGGACGTCATCGAGGGGGCGCGGGCACGCCATTGCCGGATCGCGATCGACGGTCCGGCGTTCCGCCAGGCGTTCCCGGTCGTCGACTGGATCGTGGGCCCGGCCGACCTGACGATCTGGCGCGGCCAGCTCGACTACTGGATCTTCCTGGACGGACAGCTCGGGCTCGTGATCGGCAGCGTCAACGGCGACGCCGGGGCGATCAAGGAGGGCGCCCTCCAGGCGACCATCCGGGTCAACATGACGGCGACCGATCGCGGCGGAGCGGTTCGCATCGACCCACCCGCCCGCTGACCGAAGGAGGCCGACGAAAAACGTGGACGACGACGCACGATCGGGCAAGCGCGACCGGCTGGCTCGGATCACCCGCGTCGTCTCGCTCCTCCGCGCCCACCCCGACGGCATGGCGATCAAGGACATCGCCAAGCGAATCGACGTCTCCGTCCGGACGGTTTATCGCGATCTCAACGCGATCGAGGGCGAGATCGGGATCGGCGTTTGGTCGGACGGCGGTCGCTGGGGTCTCGCCGCCGACGAGTTCCTGCCGCCCCTCAAGCTGACCCAGGATGAGGCGATGGCGGTCGTCCTGTCGGCGCGGCTCATGGTCCGCTACGCCGACAAGTACGACCCCGATCTGGCATCGGCGTTCGAGAAGCTCGGCGAGATCCTGCCGCCGGCCCTCGGCGAGCACGTGGCCCGGACGCTCGACGTCCTCTCCCGACACCCGAGCGACGAGCGTTTCAGCCGCCACGTCAACCTCCTGACGAAGGCGTGGGCCGAACGTCGGGTCGTCTCGCTCGACTACGAGCCGGCGCACTACGGTCCCGAATCGGCGCCGCGGACAGCGCGGGTTCGGCCGTACTTGATCGAGCCGTCGCTCCAGACCCACGCCCTTTATCTCGTCGGGTTCGATGAGACGCGGGACGCGATCCGGACGTTCAAGGTCGAGCGGATTCGCGACATGTCGCTCACGCCCGAGACATTTGATCCGCCGGCGCCCGGGCTCGTCGAGGAGATGTTCGATCGGGCCTGGGACATCATCGCGGACCAGGAGCCGGTCGAGGTCGTCCTCCGCTTCTCGCCGGCCGTCGCCGCCCGTGTCCAGGAGGCTCGCTGGCACCAGTCCCAACGTGTCACCGTTGACCCCGACGGCTCGCTCGTCTGGCGGGCCGTCATTGCCGGCACGATCGAGGTCCGGCTCTGGGCGCTGCAGTGGGGTGACGAGGTGGAGGTGATTGCGCCGAAATCGCTCCGCGACGATGTCGTCGCGACCCACCGCCGGGCGCTCGAGCGGCACGGCGCGATCGAGCAGGGAGCCTGAATGGCCCGCCACCCGTTCGCTGCCGTCAACCTCATCAGCGACCCGATCCACGGCTACGTGGAGCTGACGAAACGGCTCGGCCCAACGGAGTCCGCGGCCGCCGGTCTACCCGCCGAGGATGCCGCCGAGGAGGATCTCCTCGACACCGCCTGGGTCCAGCGCCTGCGAAGGATCAGCCAGCTCCAGAGCGCCCGCTGGGTGTTCCCTACGGCCGAGCATTCGCGCTTCACCCATGGCCTCGGCGTCATGCACGAGGCCGGTGCCTGGGGCCGCTCACTCTACCCGTCGCTCCGCTCGTCGCTCGTCGCAGCGGGGCATCGCGCTCCGTCGGAGGGACTCGTCGTCGAGACGCTACGGGTCGCCGGCCTCCTGCACGACGTCGGCCACGGACCCTTTGCCCACTTCTTCGACGACCACGTCCTGTCCGGCTTCGACGCGCCGACCGACGAGCGTCGCGCGCCGGGCAAGCGTCTCTCGCACGAGGACCTCTCGCAGGTCATCGTCGAGCGGGAGCTCGGCCCGCTCATCCGGGCGCTGCGACGCGGGCCAGGGAGCGTGCCGGAGCGCGACGCATTCAACGATGACGAGGTGATCGACCCGCGCTGGGTCTCGTTCCTGGTTTCCAAGCCGGCCCTCGTCGACGAGGCGATGCCGCGTTGGGTCCGCTGGCTCCAGCCGCTGCTGTCGGGCGTGTTCACGGTCGATAACCTCGACTACGTCCGGCGCGACGCCTACATGACGGGGGTCGCGCTCAACATCGATGTCGAGCGGCTGCGCCGATACACCTTCATCGGCGACGCCGGCCTGACGCTCTATGAGCCGGGGCTCGGGGCCCTGGAGATGTTCCTGACGGCCCGCCTCTTCATGTACCAGCAGGTCTATTTCCACCGGACGGTGCGGGCCATCGACCTCCACCTGGCCGAGGTCTTCGGACCGTCGATCCGAGCAATCTTCGGCGACGGATCACCGGTCGATCGCCTTGCCGAGTACGCGGATCTCGACGAGTACGCCCTTCTCCACCAGGCGGCCCGCTGGGCGCGCGGCGAGTCCGTGGCGGCTACCCCGGCCGCGGGTGACGGGCAGGTGACACCTTCGATCGCCGAGCTCTGGCGGGCCATCCTCCTTCGCCAGCCACGCTGGCGGGCGGAGGCCGAGGTCAGGGTCGAGTATGAAGCGGACCGGCCGCCGCGCGATGCGATCGCCTCCCTCGGCAGCGCGGAGCCGGGACGGGTCGCGATCGATCTAGCAGTCGTAGACGCCCGTCCGGCCGACGCGACGGCGACGGACTCGCTCCTCGCGGTCGAGGCTCGCGATGGCTCGTCGCCGTCGCTTGCGCGGTCGCTTGGGCGATTGCCCGCGTACGCCCTCATCGGCCGCCGCTACAGGCGGCAGGAGCGGAGCGCCTAAAGGACCTGGCTAGGACTTCGCCGCTGGTCTCGCCGGTGGGGCGGGTGGAACGACCTGGCCCGGGAACCTCCGGGTCTTCAGGACCTCGGCGCCACCGGGCATGACGATCAGCGGGTCGATCCGGGCGATCTCGGCGAGCGGCAGACGAAGCTTCTTGAGAAGGTCCGCTCGAACGCCGAATGTGGCCGTTTCGAGCGGGCTGAACAGGCCGAAGTGGACATGACAGCCGGAGGCGTGGCCCGTTCGGCCCTCGAGGCCGATCTTCTGGCCTTTCCGGACGACGTCGCCGACTGCGACCGAGACCTCGCTGAAGTGGGCGTAGATGCTGCGATAGCCGTTGCCGTCGTCGGTGACGACGACGATCGGCAGGTCGTCCCAGAGCTTCTTGCGGTCGAGGATCCGGTAGTACGGCCCGAGATCGCCGAGCCAGCCGATCACGTCGTCGAACTGGCGACCAGCGGCGAGGACGACGCCGTCGTGCGCTGCTCGGACCGTGTCGCCGCAGAACGTCGCGAGGTCGATCCCGTCGTGGAAGAGCTTGCCGTCCTTGATCCGAGTGCCACCGATGATCGCCTTGAACGGCAGCGTGAGGCGGCCATGCTTGAGCGGCCAGGTGTAGCCGGTCAGCGACACCGGCGGGGGCGCTTTCAAAGCCCCGCGAGCGCGGGGTCCGTCCCAGTCCGTCGTGCGAGCGTAGGCGAATCGATGGTCAAAGGCGGTTGTCCTGTGGGCGGGCGCGGGCGTCGGCGCAGCGGCGACAACGCCAAGTACTTCACCGAGCGGCTGGTCCAGGCGGCTTGGCAGCGAGGAGCCGAGCAGCACGAGCAGCGCCAGAGGGATCGCGAGGACGCGGAAATGAGGGCGGCGGGACCGGGGCACCGACGATGTGTACCAGACCCGGCGGCGACGCGCAACGGCTTCGCGCGCGGGCTGCATTCCGTTCCGAATCAGTTAGGCTGTCTGAGCACGAATCGGTGCGAAATCGTCCGCCCGTAGCTCAGTGGATCAGAGCGGCTGACTTCGGATCAGCAGGTCGGGGGTTCGAATCCCTCCGGGCGGGCCAGTGTCATGAGTCGCGACATGTGAGTCACATGAGTCGGGACATCCGAGTCACTGTGATCCTCCTGTCGTCTGGGACCCCGGCCAACGGCCGGGGTCTCGTCGCGTGTTGCGCCAGTAACCCTTGGCGGGCTCGATCAGGTGGG
>JBBSCI010000126.1:0-9143 GCA_038250445.1 Candidatus Limnocylindrales bacterium
CTGGTCGGCCGTGGAAGTCACCGTGCAGGTGTTGACGAGGACGAGGTCGGCCGGCGCGGACGCGTCGACGAGGGCAACGCCGCGCTCGCGGAGGAGGCGCGCGGCCGACTCCATCTCCGACTGATTCACCTTGCAGCCGAGGTTGGCGATCGCGGCCGTCCGGACGGCGCTCACCATAGCTTTGGCTTCGTGCTCATGAGGAACCCGATCGTCCCGACGAGGGCGGCCATCGCGTAGCTGACATAGCGCTGACGCTTCGCCCGGTCAAGCCAGACGCGATCGTCCGGATTGGCCCGGATGCCGATGAGCCGCCGCAGATTCGGGCGCTGGATGAAGAACGCGAGCGCCAGGTTCGCAGCGTAGATCGCGAGTGCGACGAGCAGCCACGGCTGGCCGAGCAGGGTACCCCCGAGAATCGTGACGAGGGCGATCCCTGTGACCGCGAGCCCCAGCCCGATGATCAGCGTCCCGTTGGCCTGCATCCAGAGCAGGAACCGGACGAACTGGTTCGGGCTCTCGGCGGCGGCGCGCCGCGTTCGGAGGGCGAACGGCAGCAGGATCGACGGCAAGAAGAGGCTCACGGCCAGTGCGATGTGGGTGATGAGCAGCAGGGGGAACAACGGCGGCATCGGCCCGATTGTAGGCGGGCGAGGCAGTCAAGGCCCCTCAGCGCCGGATCGCCTCCAGGGCAACCCATTCGCCTTCGGCAGTTCGGCCGACGACGTCGAGACCGGCCGATTCGAACGCCGCCCTGACGTCTGCCTCGCGGTCGACGAAGATCCCCGACGCGAGGAGCACTCCGCCGGGGCTGAGCTCATCGCGGATCAGCGGCGCCAGCGTGACCAGGACACTCGCGATGAGGTTCGCGAGAACGACCTCGAACGGGCCGTCGGCCGATGGCAGGCTCCCGTGGCGCGCGCGGAGCCGGCGTGCGAGCCCGTTTCGCGACGCGTTGGCGATCGTCGCCTCGATCGCGATCGGGTCCGTGTCGACACCGAGCGCCTCGCGCCCGCCGAGCTTGAGCGCTGCGATGGCGAGGATCCCTGATCCACAACCGACGTCCAGGACGCGCGCGCCGGCGATGAAGTCTCGGTCCGCGAGCGACTCCACGGCCGCGAGACAGAGTCGGGTCGTCGGATGCAGGCCGGTCCCGAACGCCATTCCCGGATCCAGGGCCAGCACAACGTCGTCGGGCGATCGCCGGTGACGGCGCCATGTCGGGCGGATGACGAGCCGGCGTCCCACGCGCAGAACCGGGAAGTGCGACTTCCAGGCCTCGGCCCAGTCGGCCTCGTGAACGATGCGGGTCGTGAGCTCGCCGATCGGCCGGAGACCGAACGCCTGGAGATGGCCGAGCGCCTCCGCCGCCTCGGCGGCCCGGCTCTCCGCCGCCACCCGATCGCTCGCCGGCAGGTAGGCGCGGACGATCGCCGGGCGCGTCGGGTCGACGCGCGCTCCCAGCCCCTCGTCGACGAGCTCGAATGCCGGTTCCACGCTCGTGCCGGCGGGAGCGCCGCGCCCGAGGATCTCGGCAACGGCCTCGACCGCCTCGATGTCGGCGGTGACTGAGAGCTCGAGCCACGCGCCGGCAGGCGCCGCGGTCATCAGCCCAGCCCAAGCTTCTCGCGTATGCCCCCTCCACCCGGCACAACAGACTCGCCCGTCTCGGCCGCGTACTCCGTCAGGAGCTCGCGCTGGCGCTTCGAGAGCTTCGCCGGGACGACGACGTTGACGAATACGTGGAGGTCACCGCGCGACCCGGCCCGGCGGAGATGGGGCACCCCGCGCCCGCGCAGCCTGATCTCGGCGCCAGGCTGGGTCCCGGCCTTGATCTCGACCTCCTCCTCGCCGTCCACCGTCGGGACGGTGATCCGTGTGCCCAGGGCCGCCTGGACAATCGAAATCTCGGCGTCGTATGCGAGCTCGGTGCCCTCGCGGCGGAGCGTCGGGTGGGGCGTGACGTGGACTGCGACGTAGAGGCTGCCGGGCGGCCCACCGCGCGGCCCGACCTCGCCTTCGTTGGACAGTCGGATCTGGTGGCCTTCGTCGATGCCGGCCGGGATCGTGACCCGGAGCGTCCTGCGCCGCTCGGTCCGGCCGTCACCGTGGCATGTCTCGCACTTCTCGGTGATGATGTTGCCCTCGCCCTGGCACTTCGGGCAGACCGAAACGTTGACCATCTGGCCGAGCATCGTGCGGCGGGTCGAGCGGATCTCACCTCGGCCGCCGCACTGGTCGCAGACGATCGGCTCCGTGCCGGGCTTGGCTCCGCTGCCGGAGCATGTCTCGCATCGGCCGAGAATCGAGAACTCGATCTCCTTGTCGACGCCGTGAACGGCTTCCTCGAGCGTGATCCGGAGGTCGTAGCGGAGGTCGGAGCCGGCTAGGGGATGACCGCGTCGCGCCCCGGCCTGGGTCCCGCCGAAGAACGCGTCGAAGATGTCCCCGAAGTTGCCGAAGCCACCGGAGGACCCGGCCCCGTCGCCCGCGTCCCCGATCGTCCCGAACATGTCGTACGCCTGGCGACGCTGGGGATCGGACAAGACCTGGTAGGCCTCGTTGATCTCCTTGAATCGCCCGTCGGCCGCGGCATCCTGGTTGACATCCGGGTGCCACTGCTGGGCGAGGCGCCGGAAGGCGCGTTTGATCTCGGCGTCAGTAGCCCCGCGCTCGACGCCAAGAGTCGCATAGAGGTTGCGTTCGGTGGCCATCCGGCCGAAGTCTACCGGGAGGCCGTCGGAGGGTCAGCCGAGCCTCTACCATCGACCGATGCTGCCGCGGCTGACTGTCGCCCTGACCTTCGATCACGACGCGATCTCCGATTCGGTGCGTCGCGGCGATCCGCCGGTCAAGCTGTCTCACGGCGAGTTCGGGCCGAACGTCGGGGCGCCGCGAATCCTGGCCGTCCTGGCGCAACGGGGAATCGCGTCGACGTGGTTCGTGCCGGGCCATACGCTGGAGACCTACCCCGACTCGATCGCGGCGATCGTCGCCGGCGGCCATGAGCTCGCGTCACACGGCTGGTACCACGAGGACTTCTCGGAGCTCTCTACCGACGAGCAGCGCGAGATCCTGGCCCGATCGTTCGAGGTGCTCGCGCAGGTGGCCGGGTCGCCACCGACCGGCTGGCGGGCGCCGTACTGGGCCATTGGGCCGCGCACGCTCGAGCTCGTCGAGGCGGCCGGGTTTCGCTACGACTCGTCGCTCATGAGCGACGACTTCGTGCTGTCGAGGGTTCGCCACGGCGACCGCCACACCTTGGCCGACGGAACGGCGTGGGGTCGTGCGAGTCGGCTGGTCGAAGTCCCGGTCTACTGGGCGCTCGACGACTGGCCACACTTCGAGCCCGGACCATCTAGCGACGGCCTGTCGTCGCCGTCGAAGGTTCTCGAAATCTGGCTCGGTGAGCTCGACTACGCCTGGCGCCACGCTCCCGGCGGTCTGCTGACCGTGACCATGCATCCGGAATGCATCGGCCGCGGCCACCGGATGGCGATGCTGGAGACGTTCATCGCCGCAGCGGCGGCGCTCGACAGTGTCGTGTTCGGTCGGCTGGATCACTATGTCGAGGCGTGGACGGCTGCTCTGCGTTGAGGCACCGGTAATCCGTCCGATTCCGAACGCTGCCGGAAATCACCTCCCATCAGCCAGTTATTCCGATTCCGGAATCCCTATCCGGAGGACCGCGACGGACGGAGGTGAATTGGCGCGACGTTCGATATCGGACTATCGCGCTCACGATCGTTCCGCAAGCTCATGTGCGCGGGCGAGGGCCGCTACAAGCATCGCGCGGGTCAGCTTCCCGGTGAACGTGTTCTGCTGGCTCGGGTGATACGAGCCGACGAGGCTGTACGGGCCGACTCGAGCCTCGGCGCCGTGGCCGAACTTCGGACGCGGGCGCGGGTCGACCCCGCCGACCGCCGCGGCAGCACGAACGGCTGCGTCCCAGCCATAGGCCCCCAGCGGCACGATCACCTGGACATCCTCAAGGAGCTCAAGCTCCCGGTGGAGGTAAGGCGCGCAGTTGTCGCGCTCCGAGGGCAGCGGCTTGTTGGCGGGCGGCGCGCACCGGACCGCAGCGGCGATGTAGGCGTCGATCAGGGCCAGGCCGTCATCGGGGTGCCGGCCGCTGGGCTGATTCGCAAGCCCGACCTCGTGCATCGCCGCGAATAGGAAGTCACCCGAGGCATCGCCGGTGAACACGCGGCCGGTCCGGTTGCCGCCATGCGCCGCTGGCGCGAGACCGATGATGAGGATCCGTGCGTCGGGGTCCCCGAACCCGGGCACCGGGCGCCCCCAGTACGTCTCGTTGCGGAACCGGGCGACCTTCTCGCGGGCGACGCGCTCGCGCCACTCGACGAGCCGCGGGCAACGGCGGCAGGCAACGATCTCCGCCGTGAGTTCCGCCAGGGCGGCCCGTCGATCCTCGGACCAATGGCGTCGCGGAGCTCCGCCTTGGACCTCGGGGGGCGAACGTCGGGTCGACACTGAGGGTGATTACTTAAGCAGTAGCCGGTCGAGCCGCCGCGACACGATGACGAGGCCACCGATCCCCATGATCAGTAAGTAGGCAACGTGGAACAGCGCGCTTGGCCCGACAACCCCGACCGCGAGGGAACGCAGCAGGTCGACGCCCTGGTAGAGGGGCGTCAGCTCAACGACCAGCCGCAGCGCCTCTGGGTACGTCTCGACCGGATAGAAGGTCCCCGAGAACAGGAACATCGGCAGCACCACGAGCTGGATGAGATCGAAGTCCTGCCACGTCCGCATGAATGAGGTCGCCGCCATCCCGACCGCCCCGAAGGCGAAGCTGATGAGCAGGGCGGCCGGCAGGGTGAAGATCAGCCATGGCGAGACCCCGATGTTGAGGATCACCATCACGCCGAGGAACCCGAGCGTGTACAACGCGCCCCGGATCAACGCCCAACCGAGTTCGCCAAGGGCGATGTCGGCGACAGAGAGCGGGGTCGACAGGATCGAATCGAACGTCTTCTGATACTTGAGCTTGAAGAAGAAGTTGAACGTGCCCTCGGAAATCGCACCGTTCATCGAGGAGCTCGCGAGCAGCGCGGGGGCGATGAACAGCTGGTACGAGATCTCCTTGCCGTCCGGACCAGGAACCGTGCCCACGAGCGCACCCAGCCCGAAGCCGATGCTCAGCAGGTAGAAGAGCGGCTCGAAGAACCCGGACAGGATGACGATCCAGCCGTGCCGGTAGACGTACAGGTTCCGTTCGATCAGCCGGAGCGCGCGGCGGCTGCCAAAGATGAGCGGCGGGGCGACGCGGAGCGGGAGCGTCGGCAGCGTCATCCGCGGACCAGCCGTCGCTCGATCGTCTGGACCGTGGCCCACGAGGACACGACGACGATCGTCACCAGGATGACGAGATGGGCGACCATCACCGCCGGGTGGTCGCCGAGCGTGCCCAGGACGAGGCCCCGCGTGAGATCGACGCCATGCCACAGCGGCGACAGCCAGGCGATCGGCTGGATGAAGCCCGGCAGCGACTCGATCGGAAAGAACGTGCCCGAGAAGAGAAACAGCGGCGTGATGCCGAACCGGAAGATCACGTTGAAGCGGTTCGGGTTGCGCTGGGTCGCCGAGAACGCCGCGATCGGGCCGGCGAACGCCATGCCCGTGAGCACCGCCACCGGGATCCCGAGGACGACGAGCAGCGAATGCGCCGCGCCGAACGCGACGATGACGATCGTGAACACGGTCGCGATCATCGCGATGCGGATCGCCATCCAGAGGAGGTTGCCGAGCGCGATATCGCTCGGCGACAGCGGCGTGGCGTACATCGCGTGGAACGTCCGCTGCCAGTTGAGCCCGCCGATGATCGGGAACGTCGCCTCGAATGCCGCCGACTGCATGACGGTCGCCACGAGCAGTCCCGGGGCGAGGAACTGGAGGTACGTCAGCCCACCGAGGGCCGCCCCGCCGGACCGATCGACATAGCCGCCCAACCCGATGCCCATCGCCGTCAGGAACAGGAGCGGCGTCAGGAACGAGGTGAACACGGACGACCGAAACGTCCGGCGGTACTGGAGGACGCGGTGCTCGATGACCGTGGTCAATCCGGCCATGGCTATTCGATCAGTGAGCGGCCGGTGAGCCGCAGGAAGACGTCCTCGAGCGTGGAGCGGCGGACGAGCACGGTCTCCGGCTGCAGCCCGCGATCGTGAGCCGCCACCGCGACGGCCTCGCCGTCGTCCGCGTACAGCAGGACGCGGTCGGCGAGGCGCTCGATCCGCTCAGCGAGCCCATCCAGTTGGCCGTCGAGCGTCTCCTGGACACCAGCGGGGAACCGGAGCTCCGTCACTTCCTTGGTCGAGTAGCGATCGATCAGCTGGCGCGGCGAGCCCTCAGCCACGATCTTCGCCTTGTCCATGACGACAAGTCGGTCGCAGAGCTGCTCCGCCTCGTCCATGTAATGGGTCGTCAGGACGAGCGTGACGCCGCGCTGCTTGAGCCGGTACAGGCGATCCCACAGCAAGTGGCGCGCCTGGGGGTCCAGGCCGGTGGTCGGCTCGTCGAGCAGCAGGAGGTCCGGCTCGTTGATCAGCGCCCGCGCGATCGTCAGCCGCCGCTTGAGGCCGCCCGACAACGGCTCGACCTCGTCATCCTTGCGTTCGGTGAGCTGGGCGAACTCGAGAAGCTCGTCGGCGCGACGGCCGCACTCGGCCCGCGACAGACCGAAGTACCGCCCATACAACGTGAGGTTTTCGCGCACCGTCAGTTCGGTGTCGAGGGTGTCCTGCTGCGGCACGACGCCGATGCGCGCTCGGATCTGCGGCCCCTCCGTCCGCGGGTCCATCCCAAGCACGCTGAGGATCCCGTCGGAGACCGGCGAGACGCTGCCGATCATCCGCATCGTCGACGTCTTCCCGGCACCGTTTGGCCCGAGGAATCCGAACGATTCGCCCTTGGCGACGTCGAAGTCGATGGCGTCGACCGCCACGAACTCGCCGAACCGCTTCGTCAGTCCGCGGGCATGGATGAGCGAGGGCTCAGGGTGCTCCGACATGGGGGCGCATCGTACCCCAGAGATCACGCCAGACGCTGTCAGGTATCGGACGTCGGTGGCCTTGACTCTTGCCCCTGTCCGCTAAACGTGCTACGTTTCGGGAGCATAAAAATCGACCCCGGAGATGACGCCATGGCGACGCTTCCTGCACCGATTGAGGGCCTGCTCGAGGCCGCCCTCGTCGGCGAGTTGACGGTTGTCGACTCGACCGGACATCCGGTGACCTATCCCCTCATTCCGCTCTACGACGGCGAGCACATCTACCTGACCTCGTCGACCCTGTTCAGCCGGAAGCTCGAGCACATCAAGGCCAATCCGAAGGTGTCGCTTTCGCTGACCGATCCGATCGCGGTCGGCGGCCGGACGGATCGGGCGACGATCCAGGGCGACGCGCAGGTCATCGAGGAGGACCCTCACGGCGGCTGGGAGCGCCTGCTTCCGATCTGGGAGAAGAAAGAGCCCTCGATCGTATTCTTCCTGAAGCAGCGGGTCGCCTTGCCGCTCTTCTTCGAGCGTTCCCTGATCGAGATCACGCCGCGGCGGGCCTTCTACTGGCCCGACGGGAACGCGGCCACGGCGCCCGAGACGACCACCGTCGGGAAGGAAGCGGCGTGATGTCCGCTTCGACCGCCCAGGCGCCGGGCCAGGAGCCGGCCCAGACCCGAACGCCTGCCCTCGACGCGATCCAGGCCCTCGAGAAGCTCGCGACGTATCCGTACCAGATCCGGTCGTTCGTCGGCGTCGACGGCTACCCCGCGAGCGTCGCCGTTGAGGCTCAGATCGACGCGCCGAATCGCCTTGCCACGTTCGCGGTGCCGGCCGGCTTCGCAGTTCCGACCGATGCCAACATCAGCCTCACCGGCTCCCACATCCGGCCGCAGCCCGGCTACGGCTACGACGAGCGACGGCACGTCACCGTCTGGGGCCGCGCGACGATCTCCACTGATGGACGGACTTTGACCATCAGCGGCGA
Organism: Candidatus Limnocylindrales bacterium; assembly: GCA_038250445.1. Taxonomy (GTDB): domain Bacteria; phylum Chloroflexota; class Limnocylindria; order Limnocylindrales; family CSP1-4; genus CF-46. Next base: position 8,001 of record JBBSCI010000126.1, read on the forward strand.
GCGAGCCTGGGGCTGGGATGAGTCCGAGGTACCGTTCTTCGAATACTCGGAGCGCTCGATCGGCCAGTCGAAGCGCTACTTCGATGCGCTCTCCGCGGAGCGCGGGACGCCGGTCAAGCCGCGCCTGTCGTTCGGCTGGCTGGTGCTTCGGACGACCCGGCTGCCGTTCCTCAGCGCCTCAATCGTGCCGGTCCTGCTTGGAATCGTCATCGCCGCCCGGCAGGGCTACTTCGACGTCCTGTCCGCCGTGTTGACGGTCGTCGGCGCGTCGTTCGTCCAGCTAGGGCTCAACGTTGCGAATGACGTCTTCGATTCGGTCCAGGGCGCCGACGAGGCCAACGTTACCCCGACCAAGTTCTCCGGCGGCTCGCGCGTCATCCAGTACGGTCTCGTGTCGTTCCGCCGGATGGCCAGCCTCGCGTTGATCTTCTATGTCGCGGCCGGCGTCATCGGGCTGGTCCTGCTCGCCCTGCGCGGTTCGCCCGCCTTGCTGGCAATCGGGATCGTCGGGTTCATCGTCAGCCTGGGCTACACGGCGCCGCCGCTGAAGTTCGTCTACCGCGGGCTTGGGGAGATGGCGGTCGCGCTCGGGTTCGGCCCGCTGATGCTCGTCGGGGCGTACGTCGTCCAGTCCCGCGGCCTGTTGTCGTGGGAGCCCGTCATCGCGTCGTTGCCCGTCGCCCTTCTTGTCGCGTTGATCCTGTATGTCAACGAGATCCCCGATCGACGCGGCGACGCCCGGGCCGGCAAGCGGACGCTGCCTGTTCGCCTGCCCAAGAGCGCCGTGATCGCCGGCTACCGCATCGCCGCAATCGCTGCCTACGTGATTCTCGTCGTCGGCGTCGTCATCGGGCTGCTCCCGATTCCGGTGCTGATCGCACTCCTCACCATTCCGCTCGCGCTGCAGGTGTCGCGCGGTCTCGAACCGAACTACGACAACCCGTACGGCCTGATGTCGATCATGGCGGTGAACATCAACGTCCACCTCTATGCGGGCATCCTCCTGCTGGTCGCGTATCTGGTCGTCCTCGCGGCGGGCGCGCTCGCCCCGTCGATCAATCTGTTCGTGCGATGAACGTCGCGCTCCTCCTCCGCCGCGTCGGAATCGCCATCGGCTCGTTTGTCGCCGCATGGCTCGCGGTC
>JBBSCI010000127.1:0-9089 GCA_038250445.1 Candidatus Limnocylindrales bacterium
CGATGGCCCCACCAGAGCTGACGGGAGACGTTCCAATCGCGGATGTTCGTGAGCCAGTTCTCCCAGGTCTTCACGAACCGGTCTGGGACGATCCGGGTCCGCCCGCTCCGCGTCGCCTCGAGCGCGGCCGCGGCGAGCGGCCCGGTCCTGATGAACCACTGGGTCTTGAGGCGCGGCTCAATGACGTCGCCGGAGCGGTCGCAGCGGCCGAGGATCAGTTCGTGCAGGCTCGTCCCAGCGAGGTCGCCGCGGGCATCGAGGTCGACGAGGATCCGTTCGCGCGCGGCGTATCGGTCGAGCCCGTCGTATGGCGTCCCGGTGCCGGTGATCGCGGCGACATCGTCGAGGATCGTCAGCATCGGCAGGCCGTGGCGGAGCCCGGTCTGGTAGTCGTCGTGATCGTGAGCCGGGGTGATCTTGAGCGCGCCGGTCCCGAACGCGGGCTCGACGACCGCGTCTGCGATGATCGGCACGTCGCGTTCGACGAACGGAATCCGCGCCCGCCGGCCGACGAGGGCTCGATATCGATCGTCGTCGGGATGAACCGCGACCGCGGTGTCGCCGAGGATCGTTTCCGGCCGCGTCGTCGCGACGGTGATCGTCGCGTCGGGGTCGGGCTGACCCGTGGCCTCGTCGATCAGGTGGTAGCGGATCGACCAGATCGTGCCGTTCTCCGGCGTCGGGATCACCTCCAGGTCGCTGATGCTCGTCTGGCAGCCGGGGCACCAGTTCACGAGCGCTTCGGTCCGGTAGGCGAGGCCGCGCTCGTACAGCGTCGCGAATGCAACTCGAACCGCCTTCGCCGAGCCGTCGTCCATCGTGTAACGCAGGCGGTACCAGTCCAACGAGGCGCCGAGGCGGCGCTGCTGGCCGAGAATCACCGGCTTCGTGGCGTCGGAGAACGCCCGCATCCGCTCGAGGTAGCGCTCGCGGCCGAGACTCTGGCGGCTCTCGCCCTCCGCGGCCAGGATGCGATCGAGGACGAATTGGGCGGCGATCGAAGCGTGGTCGAGGCCGGGCAGGAACAGCGCCGGCCGGCCGAGCATTCGAGCGTGGCGGATCATCAGATCCTCGACGGCCGCGCGCTGGGCATGGCCAAGGTGGAGCGAGCCCGTGACATTCGGTGGCGGCTGGATGATCGTGAACGGCCTGGCCTCCGGATCCGCCCGCGAGCCGGCTCCGTCGGGTGGGAAGACGTCCGCGGCGAGCCAGCGCTCGTAGATTGCGTCCTCGAAGTCCGACGGCTTGTAGGCCTTCGGAAGCTCCCGGATCTTGTCCGTCGTTTCGGTCATCGGTCCTGTCCCGTTGAATCAAACGACCCGCTCGTCCAGCGGACGAACGGGGTCGTGGTACCACCTGCTGGTTCGGCGACGGGTCGAGCCGCTCATCGCGGCCGGCGTGTTCCGGCGCCCTCGTGGCGTGCTATCGGGCGCCGACCGTCATGGCTCGCGGGTGACGTTCACGCCCCTCGGTCCCGCGCGGCTCGCACCGTCCCGCACTCGCTCCGTGGCCGTTGGAGGCGCTACTCCTCCCGGTCGCTGCCGTGAGGCCGGGAGTGTAGCACGGCATTTGAGACGTCCGAGACGGCGCCATAGGTCCGGAACTGCTCCATTCATCGGTCGAACGACCGATGACCGAACTCGAGCCCGACCGCATGTTGTGGGCAACGACCGGCGAGATTCGCGGGTCCCGACAGACCTCCAAGGGAGACGACGATGGCGAAGTTCATGGATGTCCACAACGGGTTCATCGGCGTGACCGCCCAGCAGCTCAGGGAGGCCCACGAGCGCGATCTGGCCATCGAGCGCGACGAAGGGGTTCACTTCGAGCGCGCATGGCTCGACCCGACGGCAGGCAAGGTTTTCTGCCTGTCGAGCGGCCCGAGCCGCGAGAGCATCATGCGGATCCACGAGCGGGCCGGTCACCCGACCACCGAGGTCTACGAGCTGCCGATCGAGGTCGCCTGATCCGACGCGTCGGGCGGCGGCTCCGGCACCTCGCTCGCCGCGGCATAGATCGCCCCCAGGACCCGGCTCGACACCCTCCCGACCAGGCGGGTGTCGACCAGTCCCAGCTGTTCGGCGTCGCGCAACCACGTCTGGAACGAGAAGGGATACGGGACCCACGGGTTTCCGTCGTCGCTGTCGTACTCGACGATGAGGATCCGGGCGCCCGGGCGCAGCGAATCGTGCAGGCGGCCGATGACTGACGCGGGATCACGGACGAAGTGGAGTGAATTCGCGGCGAGGAGGCCGTCGAACTCGAGATCCCCGAGGTCCATCCGGCGGTCGAAGTCCGCGCTGACCGTCCGCAGTCCCGCCGCGGGAAAGCGCCGAGCCATCGTCTCGGCGAGCCGGGCGAGATCGCCGGCGTCTCGATCGACGGCGACAATCTCGGCGCCGGGTCCGAGCAGGTCGGCCAGGGCCAAGGTGAACGCTCCCGCTCCTGCACCGAGTTCCAGCCAGCGCCGGCCGACTCCCTCGACGCCTTCCTGGATCAATCGGACGTGATCAGGGTGTTCCATCACGGGATTGTGGCGGCTCCGCCAGTGAGCCGCTTCAAGGGCCGACCCCTCATCCGTCGATCGACCGATGACTCGCGACCATGCGGGCATACACTGCGGTGACGATGAACGCGATTCGTCCATTTCTCAGCCCCCTGCTGGTCGGACGCGACGACCTTCTCGACCTGGCCGATCGGCGCCTGAACGAAGCGGCAGAGGGTCAAGGCCAGTTCCTTCTGCTGGCCGGGGAATCCGGGATTGGCAAGACGCGCCTGATGGCCGCCATCGGGCAGAAGGCCGAGGATCGCGGCTTCCGAGTCGCCCATGGGGCCGTCGCGCTCCAGGACCAGGACGTACCGGCGGCATCGATCCTCGACCTGGCCCGCACCATGATCAAGGTCCCGGCCTTCGGATCGCTCGGCGAGGACCTGCTCGGCCTGCGCGCGGCAGCGGCCACCGCACCACACGTCCGCCGGCGCATGCTGGTCATCGAGATCGTCGATCGCATCGTCGCCTCGCTCGACCGGCCAACGATGCTGGCCTTCGAGGACCTTCAGTGGGCCGACGATCGCAGCCTCGAGATCATCGCCGAGCTCGCTCGTCAGACCCGCCAGCGACCGGTGCTTCTCGTCGGCGCCTATCGTTCGGACGAGGCACCGCCCGGCACGCCGCTGCGGGACTGGCGGTCACGGTTGCTGACACAGCGGATCGCGGAGGAGGCGCGCCTCGTTCCGCTCGACCTCGCCGAGACAGCGCTCGTCACTTCCCTGATCCTCGACACCGGCCTGCCGGCACCGCGTGAGGTCGTCGCCGCGGTCTTCGAACGGACCGACGGGATCCCGCTTCACATCGAGGAGCTGCTGGGCGCGATCGGCGACCGGGCCGGACCCGACGGTCGGGCGATCCGCGAGGCCAAGGTCCCCGACACGATCGAGGACGCCGTGCTCGAGCGGGTGAGCCGCAGATCGCCCGAGGCGCAGGCGGTCGCGCGGGCAGGTGCGGTGATCGGTCGCTGCTTCGTCCCCGACGTGCTCGCCGGCATCATGGATGTACCGCCTGATGCGCTTGACGCCCCCCTCCAGGAACTGGTCGACCATGACGTCCTCGGTCCGGTCGGGCAGGGCGGGTTGTATGACTTCCGCCACCAGCTCCTGCGCGACGTCCTGTATCGAAGCGTCCCGGCTCGCGATCGACGGAGATTCCACGCTCGGGCCGGCGAGTTTGGCGCGAAGCTCGTGGGTGCGTCGGAGATCCACGCCTCGCTCCATTACGAACGCGCCGGCATGCGCCCGGAGGCCTTCAGGGCTGCGGTTGCCGGCGCCCAGGATGCGGCTCACCTATCGTCGCATCGCGAGGCATTCGAGCTCTACCGGCGAGCGGTGGACAACCTGCCCGATGACCTCGCGCCGGAGGAACTCGGCTCGCTCCTTCATGCCTATTCCATCGAGGCCGGGGCGATCGAGGAGAACGGAATCGCCGAGGCGGCGGCCCAGCGGGCGCGCGACGCCTTCCTGGCCGCAGGCCGGCCCGACCTGTCGGTCGAGATGATGTCGATGGTCCTTGGCATCTGGCGTCGCGAGTGCCGGCCGATCACCGAACGTCGCGGCCTCGCGAAGGCTGCGCTAGCTGAACTCGAAGCGCTTCCGGCCCTGTCCGACCGAGAGCGAATTCGCACCTGGCTCCATCTGGACCTCGCCCGCCTCCAGATCGACGCCACCGAGATCGATCAGGCGAGGGCGACAGTGCGGGCTGTTCGTGACGCCGCCGACGCCCTTGGCGACCCCCAGGCGATCATCGAGGCCAGGAGCCTCCAGGGCGTGGTCGACGTCCTCGGCGGCGATGTCAACGCGGGTCTGGCGGCGATCGCCGATGCCGCGAGTCAGGCGCGGACGGACGGCTACGAGGACAGTGGCGTCTCAGCATATCGCGAGGCCGCGGTGTTCGCCGCGCGGTCGATGGCGTACGGTCGAGCCGAGGCGTCGCTGGCCGAAGGTCAGCGCTACGCCGACTCGATCGAGCAGTCCCACTGCGCTCACGTGATGGCCGCGACATCCGCGATCGTCCATTGGGCTCGAGGACGATGGGATGCCGCGGTGATCAATGGCGAGCAGGCGGTGGCCGATCGAGGCTGTGGGCGGGCGGCTGTCATGGCGAAGTGGCCGCTCGGCTATGTCGCGCTTGGCCGCGGCCAGACTGACGCGGCCCGGGCGAACCTGGCGGAGGCGCTTGGCTTCGGCGAGCAGAGCGAGTCGCTCGAGCTCATCCTGCCCGCGCTCTGGGGTTGGGCGGAGACGTCCCTGCTTGCCAGCGAGCCAGTCGAGGCGCTGGATGCCTGCGAGCGGGCCTTCTCGCTCGCGACAGAGGCACACGAACGGATGCTGCTCGTGCCGTTCATTGTGACCGGTGTTCGTGCCTACCAGGCTGCCGGTCGACCGGAGTCGGCGGCCGGCTGGCTCACCCGTTGTGCAGATTACCTGGCGGAGACGTCGGTGATCGCCCTGGCGGCCATCGCTCATGGGCGCGGCATCGTTGCGCTGGCCGCAGGGTCGACCGGCCTTGCCCGTGATGACCTCTCGGTCGCCATCCAGGGCTGGGACGACTGCGGACGAACGTGGGAGGGCTACTGGGCCCGCCTCGATCTCGCCAACTGCTTCATGCGATCGAATCGGTTCGCCGAGGCGGTCAGGCTCGCCGCAGAGGTTCTCGCGGCAGCAGATCGGCTCGAGAGCGAGCCCCTCGCCACCCGGGCGGATCAGCTCCTGCGCCAGGCACGCGGCCACACGACCGGTGAGGAGCGCTGGCACCCGCTGACTGCCCGCGAGTTCGAGGTTGCCCGGCTCATCACCGAGGGTCGGACGAACGTCGAGATCGCCCAGGAGCTGCTGATCGCCCCGCGGACCGCCAGCAGCCACGTCGAGCACATCCTCGCCAAGCTTGGGGCGTCGCGCCGCTCGGAGATCGCTGCCTGGGCCACGACCGTCACGCGGTCGGACCTGTCGAACTAGGCGGTTTCGCCTCGCTCGGCGAGCCACTCCTCGTAGTTCGTCTCGTCGACGCCCTTGTCGACGTCGGACTTCGTGAGGAGCAGCGGGAGGCGGCCCTGGCGGATCGTCTCCTCGGTGATGATGCATTTGCGAATGTCGGTGCGCTCCGGGATGTCGTACATCACCTCGAGGAGCGACTCCTCGACGATCGAGCGGAGCGCGCGGGCGCCGGTCTTGCGATCGAGGGCCACCTCGGCCGCGGCCTGGAGCGCGCCCGGCGTGAACGCCAGCTCGACCCTGTCGAGCGAGAGGAACTTCTGGAACTGCCGGGTGACTGCGTTCTTGGGCTCGGTCAAGACCCGCACAAGGTCGTCGGCGGTGAGCGCCGACAGCGTGACGATGACCGGCAACCTGCCGATGAACTCGGGGATCAGCCCGAACTTCAGCAGGTCCTCCGGCATGAGCCGCTCGAGGATCCGGGTCCGGTCGGCCTTGACGATTGCCCCATCGGAGCCGAAGCCGATCGACCGCCGCCCGATCCGCTCCTCGACGATCTTCTCGAGGCCGTCAAAGGCACCGCCGCAGACGAAGAGGACGTTCGTCGTGTCGATCTGGATGAAGTCCTGGTGGGGGTGCTTGCGGCCGCCCTGTGGCGGGACGTTGGCGACGGTGCCCTCGAGGATCTTCAGGAGCGCCTGCTGGACGCCCTCACCCGACACGTCGCGGGTGATCGAGGGGTTGTCGGCCTTGCGCGCGATCTTGTCGATCTCGTCGATGTAGATGATCCCGCGCTGGGCCCGAGCGACGTCGAAGTCGGCGGCCTGGATCAGCCGCAGGAGGATGTTCTCGACGTCCTCGCCGACGTAGCCGGCCTCGGTCAACGAGGTCGCGTCAGCGATGCAGAACGGGACGTCGAGGACCCGGGCGAGGGTCTGGGCGAGGAGCGTTTTGCCGGAGCCGGTGGGGCCGACGAGCAGGACGTTCGACTTCTGGAGCTCGACCTCGTCGATCGAGGAGCCCGCGTTTACCCGCTTGTAGTGGTTGTAGACGGCCACGGAAAGGACCTTCTTGGCCCGATCCTGACTGATGACGTACTGGTCGAGCGCGAACTTGATCTGGCGGGGGTTCGGGAGCTTTGCAACCGAGGGCTTCGCCTTCGGCTGGTCGAGCATCTCCTCCTCGATGATCTCCTGGCACAGGTTGATGCACTCATCGCAGATATAGACGCCCTGTCCCGCGATGAGCTTGCGAACCTGTTCCTGGCTCTTTCCGCAGAAGGAGCATCGATAGGGGACTTTGGGTCCCTTGGAGCTGCTACTCGAGGTCACGTGCCCAGTCTCGTCTCTGCCTAAGCTCTTGGCTACGGCTCTTTTGTCTTCTTGCCCGCCGGATCGGCGGTCTCGCCTGCGGCCGCGGCAGACCCCTCGCCGCCGGACATGCCGGCGTCGTGAGCCTGGGCGATCAGAGAATCACCGGACAGCGAATACACCGCGTCGATGATGCCATAGTCCTTCGCATCCTCGGGAGCCATGAAATAGTCCCGATTGGTGTCTTCCGCGACTTTTGCGAGCTTCTGGCCCGTGTGCTTGGCCAGGATCTCGTGGTTCCGCTGCACCAGGAATTCCCATTCCTTCATCTGGATGATGGCGTCCGGCGCCGCGCCGCGGAACCCGCCGGACCCCTGGTGAATCATGATCCGGCTGTTCGGGAGCGCATAGCGCTTGCCCTTCGCGCCGGCGGCCAGCAGGACCGCGGCCATGGACGCGGCCATCCCGATGCAGATCGTGCTGACGGGAGCACGGAGGTACTGCATCGTGTCGTAGATCGCGAGACCACTTGTCACCACGCCGCCCGGCGAGTTGATGTAGAGGCTGATGTCCTTCTCCGGGTCCTCCGACTCGAGGAACAAGAGCTGGGCGATCACGAGGTTGGCGAGGTGGTCCTCGATCTGATCGCCGAGGAAGATGATCCGCTCCCGCAACAGCCGCGAGTAGATGTCATAGGCGCGCTCCCCACGGCTTGAGGATTCGATCACCATCGGCACGAGCATCTGGGGTCTCCCGAATTGTGGCTTGGGCTTGAACGTGTGAGGCTCCGATCAGCCCGCCGGGGTGGGCTGATCGATGGCGCTGGACGCGTCGGACGGCGCTTCGGCGGTCTCGCCATCCGGGGTGGAGGCATCATCGACGATCGAGGCGGGATCGGTCGCGTCGATCGCGGCAGACGCTTCCGCCGCTGGGCTCTCGAGCGCGCTGCTGGGCCCGCTCTCGGCATGAGGCAGGGCGGGATGCTTGGGATGGGCCGCGAGCCAGTCGTCAACGAGACGCTCGACGGTCCGGCTCCGGCGCAGGGTCGAGCGGATGAAGTTCCGCCCCCGCTCGGACTCGAAGTACTTGGCCAGCTTCGCATCGCCGGCGTAGCGCTCGCGACCGGCTGCGACCTCTGCGTCGACGTCGGCCTCGGAGATCTCGATCCCCTCGGCCTCGGCGACCTTGGACAGGACGAGCAGCACCTTGACCCGCTTCTCGGCGTCCGGCCGGAAGTCGGCGTGGAGGTCGGCGTCGGTCTTGTTGGTGACCTTGAGGTAGGCCTCCTCGGTGATCCCCTGTCGCACGAGCGTGCTTCGGAACTCGTCGTGCATGACCTCGACCTCCTGGTCGAGGAGGACGTCGGGAAGGTCGAGCGTCGAGTTGGCGACCGCGTAGTCGATAATCTTGTCGGCGAACTCGTGGCGCGCCTTGTCGAGGGCGTTGCGCTCGAGCCGCTCCTTGATCCCGGTCCTCAGCGCAACGAGATCCTCGAAGTCACCCATCGAACGGGCGAAGTCGTCGTCGGCGTCGGGCAGGACCTTTTCGCGGAGCTCCCGTAGCTCCACCTCGAAGTGGCCCTCCTTGCCGGCCAGCTCTCCCTCGTGGTAGTCATCTGGGAACGTGATGTCGAAGCCCTTCTTGTCGCCGACCGACAGGCCGACGAGATTGTCCTCGAAGCCCGGGATGAGACGGTCCTCGCCGATGATCAGCGGCATTCGCTCGGCGGTCCCGCCCTCGAATGGGGCGCCGTCCCGGCTACCCTCGAACTTGATGACCGCGTAGTCGCCCTTCTGAGCGCCGCGGTCCTCGACGGGCGCAAGCGTCCCGTTCTGGTCGCGGAGCTCTTCGACGACCCGATCGACCTTCGCATCGTCGATCGTCTCGATCTCCGGCCGGAAGTTGAAGCCCTTGTAGTCGCCGAGGGCCACATCCGGCCGAACCTGGACCGTCGCCTTGAAGATCAGCGGCTTGCCTTCCTCGGCCTGGACGATCTCCACGTCGGCGTTGGTCAGCGGAAGGATCGCCTGCTCGATGAGCGCGTCGCGGTAGGCAGCCTGGACCAGGCGATCGACGGCCTCGTCGAGGACGGCGCCATGACCGAGCACCGCTTCGAGCACGCCGCGTGGGGCCTTGCCGGGTCGGAAGCCCGGAACCTTGGTCCTGCGACTGAGGGCTCGGACCGCCTCGTCGACCGCGCGGTTGAGGCGCTCGGCCGGTACCTCGACCTCGAGGACGACCGAACTCTTGGGTGCTGGGGTGGCAGTGACGTTCATCGCCGGGGAAGTATAGGGC
>JBBSCI010000128.1:0-9052 GCA_038250445.1 Candidatus Limnocylindrales bacterium
AAAGCGAACTCGCTCGCAGTCACGCTCCGCTGTCCTCCTCGGCCGGACGGACGGCATTCGCCGGGGTCGACCCTTCTGGCAGGGTAGGTGCGCGTGGGACGAGCGTCAAATCGGGTTCGGACGGCGTTCGCCGTGCTTTGCGGCGATCACGACCCGGATGATAGATTCGACTCGCCATCCGCGGTCGACGACGCGTCGGGCCCGGACCCCAGGGAACGCAGGGCAGAGAAAGGCACGCCTCGACCTTGGCGATCGATCCCTACCAGGAATTCCTCGTTCAGCCCGTCGATGCGTCCTGGCTCCAATGCAACATCGAGTGCCAGGAAGCCTGCCCGGTCGGGACGAACTGCCGCGGCTACCTCAACCTCGCCGCCGAGGGCCGGTTCGAGGAGGGCTACATCCTGTCGCGCGAACCGAACCCGGTCGCGGCGATGTGCTCATACGTCTGCTCGGCGCCCTGCGAGCGTGCCTGCCGCCGCGGCGACATCGACCGGCCGCTCGCGATCCGGGCGATGAAGCGGTTCCTCGTGGAGTGGCACGAGGCCTCCGGCATTCCAGACGTCATGCCCCAGATCACGCCGCGCGACGAGCGGGTCGCGATCGTCGGCGCCGGCCCGGCCGGCATCGCCGTCGCTCGCGAGCTTGCGATGAAGGGCTTCAAGTGCACGGTCTTCGACTCGCTCCCATACGGCGGCGGCACGATGCTGATCGGGGTGCCGGCGTTCCGCCTGCCCCGCGAGGCGATCGAGATGGACGTGCGCCTCGTGGAGCGGCTCGGGGTGGACTTCGTCTTCAACACGACGATCGGCAAGGACATCACGTTCGACCAGCTCCAGCGCGACTTCGACGGGATCGCGATCACTGCCGGGGCGATGGACCCGGTCGCGCTCGACATCCCGGGCGCCGACCTCGAGGGAGTCGACTACGGCGTCGACTTCATGAAGAAGGCGAACCTCGGCCAGGAGCTCTACGTCGGCAAGGACGTCGTGGTCATCGGTGGTGGCTACACCGCGATGGACTGCTCACGGACGAGCCTGCGCCACGGCGCGGAGCACGTTGCGATCGTCTACCGGCGCACCCGCAGCGAGCTCGTCGTCGACGAAGAGGAGCTCGGCGAGACCGAGCGCGAGGGCGTCCGGATGGAGTTCCTCGCCAGCCCGATCGAGGTCCTCGGCGAGGACGGCCACGTCACGGGCGTCAGGTTCATCAGGAACCGGCTCGGCGAGCCGGACGCCTCCGGCCGGCGATCGCCGATCCCCATCGAGGGCTCCGAGTTCACGATCAAGGCCGACGTCGTCATCCCCGCGGTCTCGCAGGCCGCGGACCTGACGTTCCTGCCGGTCGAGGCGAAGTTCGAGATCGGGCGCGGGCGGGTTCGCGTCGACCCCGCGACCTACGCCACGAACGTCAAGGGCGTCTTCGCCTGCGGCGACTTCGTGACCGGGCCGACGACGCTCATCGAGGCCGCCGGCCACGGCAAGAAGTGCGCATATGCGATCGATCGCTACCTGAGCGGCCGGACCGACGTCACCGTCACCCCGAACGTCAAGATCACCAGCTCCTGGCGCCACGACATGCCGGAGTTCTACGACGTCCTGCCCCGCCAGCACATCCCGATGGCGCCGGTCGCGATGCGGATGCCATCGACCGATCCGGAGGTCAACTTCACGACGCCGGTCGAGCTCGGCTACGACGCCACGGCCGCGGTCGCCGAGTCGACCCGCTGCCTGATGTGCAACTTCAACATCTGGTTCGACCCGTTCCGCTGCGTCCTGTGCGGTGCCTGCGCCGACGTCTGCCCCGAGGGCGTCATCCACATGGTCGACGTCAACCAGCTCAAGACCGAGGGGCTCCTCCCGGAAATCGAGGAGGCCTACGGCTGGGAGCAGGGCGGGGCGATGATCCTCGACGAGGAGCGCTGCATCCGCTGCGCCCTATGCGTCAAGCGATGCCCGTTCGACGCCATTACGATGGAGCGGTTCGAGTTGCAGGAGATCTCGACCGACGGTCGGCTCTACAAGGAGTCGTACCGGGATGCGCAGCTTGCCGGCACACCCGGCGTCGCAGGAGGAGCCCGGTGAGTTTCCTCGAGCGGATGGACAACACCATCCGCCGAAGCCCCGTCTGGCGTTCGATCTTCCGTCAGCCGTACCCCAACGACGAGCGGTCGCGGGCGTACGCGGTGATGAACAACGTCTTCCTGCACATCCACCCGGTCCGCGTCCGCCAGCACGCCGTCAAGTTCGCCTACACGTTCTGCCTGGGCGGGCTGTCGTTCTTCCTGTTCCTTGTCCTGACGATCACCGGCGTCTACCTGATGTTCTTCTACGTCCCGTCGGCGGTCCTCGCCTACACGAACATCCTCGACATCCAGAGCGAGGTGACGTTCGGGCTGCTGACGCGGAACATCCATCGGTGGGCGGCCCACCTGATGGTCTTCTTCGTGTTCCTGCACATGATGCGGGTCTTCTACCACGGGGCCTACAAGCCGCCGCGCGAGTTCAACTGGGTCGTCGGGGTCGTCCTGCTCTTCCTGACGATCATGCTGAGCTTCACTGGCTACCTGCTGCCGTGGGACCAGATCGCGTACTGGGCGATCACGATCGGCACGAACATGGGCGGCTATGCGCCGCTCCTCAATACGCCGATCAACCGGCTCCTGCTCGGCGGCCTGGAGGTCGGCCAGAACACGCTCCTGCGGTTCTATGTGCTTCACATCATGTTCTTCCCCCTGGTGGCGGCGATCTTCCTGGCGGTCCACTTCTGGCGCATCCGAAAAGACGGCGGCATAAGCGGCCCGCTATGAGCACTGACCGATGACAGACCAGAAGCGACCGCCCGAGGTCAAGGAGCCGACCGAGAGTCGCGTCGTCCTGCCCGTTGACCCGACCCGGCGGACCGAGATCGACAAGCAGCGCGTGCCGATGTCGGCGCGGCCGTATCGGCTGCTTGCGCTCGTCAAGCAGGATGCGGTGGTCCGGGTCCAGAAGGAGCCGGACGACACGGTCATGACGTGGCCGCATCTGCTGTCGATCGAGTTCCTCGCGGCCGGCATGATGAGCATCTTCCTGCTGCTCATGGGCCTGTTCATCAACGCGCCGCTCGAGGAGCTGGCGAACAGCAACGTCACGCCGGCCGTCGCCAAGGCGCCGTGGTACTTTCTCGGCCTCCAGGAGCTGCTGGCCTACCTCCACCCGACGGTGGCCGGCGTGCTGACGCCGCTGCTCGTGCTCGTCGGGGCTGCCCTGATCCCCTATGTCGACCGCGGCCAGCTCACGGTCACTCGACCGTCGGAGCGCAAGACCGCGGTCCTACTGTTCACCCTGTTCTGCGCGCTCGGCCTGATCCTGACGTTCGTCGGGATCTTCTTCCGGGGGCCGGGCTACAGCTTCGTCATCCCGTATCTGCCGTTCTTCGAGAACAGCAGCAACGGGCTTCACTTCGCCCTCTGAACGCTGCGAAGGGATCCATCAGCGGATGAGCAACTACCACGTCGAGCCGGCCGATCGGCCCCAGGCCCTGTCATCCGAGGCGATCAAGTCGCTTCGGTCGCACCAGGTCAAGGGGATATCGCGACGCCAGCTGCTGCGCTATTCGATCGGCGGCGCGATGGGCGTCTGGGGCCTGGAACTGCTGGCCGGGACGATCGGCTTCATCTGGCCGAACCTGTCAGGCGGCTTCGGCGGCAAGGTGAAGATCGGCACGCTCGATCAGATCAAGCTGGCGAACTCGTCGCTGCCGATCGCCGAGGGCTTTCCGGCCTACGTGCCCGAGGCGCGGGCGTTCATCGTCCTGATCGATCCGGGAAGCCAGCAGTTCGTGGCCGGCGAAGACACGAGCGGCGACGGGCATGCCCTCAACGTCCGGGCCCTCTACCAGCGCTGTCCGCACCTCGGTTGCAAGCCCAACCCGTGCCTCAAGAACTTCTGGATGGAGTGCCCGTGCCACGGGTCGCGCTACGACCGGCTCGGGATCAAGGCTGCCGGCGCCCAGTACGGACCGGCGCCGCGCAGTATGGATCGCTTCTCGGAATCCGTCGACAGCGACGGTGTCCTGTCGCTGGACACCGGCAAGATCACGCTCGGACCGCTGCCGGTCGCCCTCGGCCAGCCCGGACTCATCCCGCCCAAGAGCCCGACCGGCTGTATATGAGCCTCCACCGACTGCACCTTTACGGGCCTCGATGACCGACGCGATCGAACCGCCTCCTCCGCCCGAGGAGCGGCTACCCGCGACGCGGCCGCCCGATCGCGTCTCGGCGGAGCGATTCACGGCGGTGCCGTCGATCAAGGCGATCGACGGCCTGACGCCGGAACGCAGCGCGGGGATCGTCCGCCAGTCGTCGAGCGCACGATGGGTCGGCTTCCTGACGGTCATGTTCGTGACGCTGTTCATCGTCGGCTACTGGTTCTACGAGCTCGGTGCGCCGCTCGGCATCTCCAAGCCCCGGCTCGCTCAGGAGATCGAAGCCCAATCGGTGACGTCGGTCGAGCGCGGCTACAACGTCTACCAGGCGAACTGTGCCCGCTGCCACGGTCCGACCGGCCTCGGCCCGCTCGAGCCGGACGCCGCCGCGGTCGGCTACATCGGCCCGACCCTCAACAGCCAGGAGAAGCTGTTCAGCCACCTCAACGAGAACTACCTGCGGAACGTCCTCACCGTCGGTGGCCGTTACGTCTGCGGCAACCCTCTGTCGGCGATGCCGGTCTGGTCGGACAAGGCCAATCCGCCCGGCCCGCTCAACTATCGCCAGATCGACGAGCTCGTCTCGTTCCTGCGGGCGACGAACGACCACACGTACATCGTCAAGGACCCTTCGCTCAACGAGCCCGCCATCGATCCGAAGACCGGCGACGAGAAGACGTTCACCGGCTGGCGCGACCCGAACTACAAGCCCGCAGCGGGAGCGACGCCGTACCCTGACTGCTACCTGAATGCCCTGACTGGCGGCGCCGGTTCCAGCGGTGCCCCGGCGGCGTCGATCGATCCGAACGCTCCGGTCGTGACCGTGACCGCGCCGTCAGGCGCCGCGACCGCGGGCTTCGATCCCAACGCCCTCGATGCGGGGGCCGACAAGGCGTTAACGCTCGTGTTCGACAACCAGGACGCGACGGCCCCCCACAACGTCGTGATCAAGGACCCGAGCGGCACCAAGGTGAGCATGGGCGACACGGCCCCCTTCGCGGGTCCGAAGAAGGTCTCATACGCCGTTCCGGCACTGAAGGCCGGCGCGTACCCCTTCCTGTGTGAGGTTCATCCAAACACGATGACCGGGACCCTGACGGTCAAGTAGGAGGACGATGGCCCAGCAGGCGCTCCAGGCCCCAAGGATCCCAACCCGCGGCAGGGCGCTGTTCGGGCTGCTCGACGCCAACGGCTGGGGCTGGGCGGCAGTCAAGGCGACGTTCTGGTTCATCGTGATGATCTTCCTGCTCGGCTACATCCCGGACCGGGCCTACTACCTCACGGTCAACCGGACGCTCGACCTTGGCATCCTCGCGTGGAGCCCGGTCAACTTCTGCCCGCCCGAGAACGAGACGCTGCCGTGTCCGGCGCCGGTCGGCGCGGTCGTGCCGTGGGAGGTGGCGCCGCCCGAACTGTCGCTTCGCGCGCCGCGGGTCGACGGCGCGATCGTCCAGGTCGGAACGAAGATCCTCTTCATCGGCGGCAGCGACGGGACGGCGCCGACCGCCACCGTTGACAGGGCGATCACGTCGGGTGTCGGTAACTTCGACAAGTGGTCCGAAGGGCCGCCGCTGCCGGAGGCGCGTGCCGACGCGGCGGTCGGCTTCTCGGCCGGACGAATCTTCGTGGTCGGTGGGATCGGCCCCGACGGCGCTCCGACGAAAACCGTCTTCGTCCTGACCCCCAACGGCCAGACGGGCGACCTGGGCCAGTGGCAGACCGCCGAGGACGTCAAGCTCAAGCTGACCCTGCCCGAGGCCCGGTCCGGCGCGTCGCTCGTCCCGGCCGCTGACGGGCTGTTCCTCGTCGGTGGGACGGCGGACGGCAAGACCCCTGTCAAGACGGTCTGGAAATCGACGTTCGACAAGACCGGCGCGCTCCAGCCGTGGCAGCCGCAGCCCGAGCTCTACCAGGCGGCGACCGACGCGACGGCGGCGATGGCAGCCGGCTTCCTGTGGGTCTATGGCGGAACGTCCGCCGACGGCCCGACGAAGACGGTCCAGCGGGGCGAATTCCAGGTGAACGACCCGAACACGCGCGTGGACGAGTCGACGAGCCTCGCCCGGTTCGGTGTCGCGGGCGGCAAGGTGGACTTGCCCGAGCCCCGGACGAACGCCGCCGGCTTCAGCTCAAGCGGCGCCCTCTATCTCATCGGTGGCAGCGACGCGAACGGTCCGCGAAGCGAGCTCTTCTGGGCCGTCCCGGACGCCGCGGGCAACATCGCCGAGTGGAAGCACCTGCCGCAGAGCGACCTGCCCGCACAGGGCCTGGCGGGATCTGCGTCGGTCACGCTGGGCCCGAACGTCATCCTCGTCGGCGGCGTCACACGTGACGGCCCGATCGCGGGCGCGGCGCGGGCGAACACCGCTCCGCAGGCGCCTTTCTTCCAGCTCGGCCTCGTCGGCGCCACGGTCCCGGCGCTCAAGATCGACGGCGAGATCGGCCAGCAGCTCGGCTATCTGAACGCGAACACGGTCGGCATCGTCAACTTCGTGATCCTGCTCATCATCGGCTGGGCGTTCGCGCACAAGGAGAAGATCCGGGCGATGCGCGATCGACTCATGGCCCGCCGCCGATCTGGCCGATAGCCTAGCGACCGTCAGGCCGGTAATTCGCCTTCGCCGGGGTCGGGTTGGCCCTTGCGGACGGGGAGGCCCTGCTGCTGCCAGGCGATGATGCCGCCGGAAACGTTCGAGACGTCGGTCCAGCCGCTGCGGAGGAGGAACCCCGTCGCGGCCGCGGACCGCGTGCCGCTGGCGCAAATGACGAGGATCGGGCGATTCCTGGGCAGCTCCGCGTGGCGATCGGCAAACGTCGTCATCGGGAAGAGCGCGGCACCCTCCACGCGAGCGGCGCTGAATTCCCAGGCCTCGCGGACGTCGACGAGGAGCGGCTTCGTAGCGTCGTCGCGGCCAAGTCGTTTCGAGGCCTCGATGACGTCGACCGCGGGAATCGCGCCGGGTTGCTGGGTCATCGGGTCATCCTCCTGAGTCCAGGTGGTTCGATCGAGGAAGCATCGGGTTCAGCCGCGAGCCGGGCAAGCAGCCTGTCGACGGCGGCGAGCAGATCGGCCAGGTCGAGTCCGCCGGTCGCCCCGGCCTTGTCGGCCGCCGCAAGCATCGGTCGGGCGCCCTCGAGGTTCCGCACGATCCCTCGTGGATTGCCGCGGACCCCGTGGACGAACGCCGCGGCGAGCTTGATCAGCCCCTGGTAGAGCTCGCGCTCGGGGATGTCGTCGGTGCCCATCCAGGCGGGCTCGAGCAGCTCGTGGGTGAGGAAGAAGTTGCCGCGATCATAGGCGAGGAGAGCCGCCTGGAACGCCGCCTCTCGATCGGCCGCCGGGATTGGCCGGTAGGCCTTCGCTCGCCCGCCCTGGACCACCGTTCCGGCCGCGGGCTTCGCCATCAGACGAGGTCGGCCAGCGCGCGCCGCCCGCCGAACCCCTCGGCGAGCTCGTGCCACCACTCGATGTTGCCTTCGCCGAGTCGCCAGCACAGCCAGACCTGGCGGCCGGTGACGAGGGCGGGGAAGTCGATCAGGCCGGTCTCGATCTCACGGAGCGTGACGCCGAGATCGTCGATCCGGGCGACGCCTGCCTGCATCTGGTCAATGACCCCCTGCATCCGCAACCGAAGTCGCCGGCGCTCCTCGGCGCCGGGCGATGCGTCGTCGGCCTCCTCGACTGGGGCGGGGCCGGGACCGTGGGCCGCGGTCTCGCGCGCCGCCTGGCGGGCGAACTCGTCGCGCAGCTCGATCAGCTGCGACCGCTCGTCGCGGAGGGTTTCCAGGATCGTCCGCAGCTCGGGCAGAGCGCGGTTCGCATCGTCGAGGTCGAAGAACTTGGCCATTCTGGCGATTCTAGCCGAGGGATGGCTTGGGGCCTGCCGTCCCGCGACGACCCCGCGGGCGCCTCGGCGGCAGGATATCCTCGGCGGAACCATGCGCACGATCCTGCTGTGGATGGCCGGCAATCGCTGGCTCCGCGACCGACTGCCCAAACTGCCGTTCGCCCGTCGGGCGGTGCGCCGCTTCATGCCGGGTGAGGACGCGGAATCGGCGCTGACCGCAGCGGTCCAATTCCGCGATGACGGCATCGCGACGATGTTCACCCGGCTCGGCGAGAACGTGACCAACACGGACGAGGGGGACGCGGTCGCCGAGCACTACATGGGCCTTCTCGACACGATCGCCGAGCGCGGACTCGACGGCGAGATCTCGGTCAAGCTCACCCAACTCGGGTTCGATCTCGACGAGGGGCGGACGCTCGGTCACGTCGAGCGCCTGGCCGAGCGCGCCGCCCAGACCGACCGGATCGTCTGGGTCGACATGGAGGCGAGCTCGTACGCCGAGCGGACGATCGCGTTCTACGAGCGCCTGAAGGCCAACCATCCGAACACCGGGCTCTGCCTCCAGTCGTATCTTCGCCGGACCGCCGCCGACATCCAGCGGCTCCTGCCGCTCGAACCCGCGATCCGACTGGTCAAGGGTGCTTACGCCGAGCCCGCGTCGGTTGCCTATCAGAAACGCAATGACGCCGACGCCAACTACGTCGCGCTGGCCGTCTCGATGCTCGAAGCGATCCGCGCCGGGCGGGCCGTCCGGATCGGGCTCGGGACGCACGATGTCCGGCTCATCGAGCAGATTGCGGAGCATGCCACGGCGCTGGGTCTCGACAAGACCGCCGTCGAAGTCCAGATGCTGTACGGCATCCGGTCCGCCGAACAGCGCCGGCTCGCCCGCGAGGGCTATCGGGTCCGCGACCTCATCGCCTACGGCGAGGCCTGGTATCCGTGGTACATGCGCCGGCTCGCGGAGCGGCCGGCCAACGTCCTGTTCGCCCTTCGCCAGCTCCTGCCCTGATGGGCCG
>JBBSCI010000129.1:0-8956 GCA_038250445.1 Candidatus Limnocylindrales bacterium
AAACCCAACCCGGTGCAAAGTCGGACCGAGTTCCTGCCGATGAGACACGCAATCGAAAGGGCGGTCTCAAATTGCAACAGGTAGGGGCAATCGCGATCGCTGGGCTGGTCGTCGCCCTGAGTCTGTACTCTGCGACGGCCGGCAGGCCCCCCGGCGCAAGTCCATCAGCGCCCGCCGCATCGGCTTCCGAGCCCGGGGCCACCGAGTCCACCGGGACGGGCGCTTATCTGCCGTTCGCGCCGGATCCCACCCTCCTCGCCGCCGCGATCAATGAAGGCACCTGGTCGACGATTGGCCTGCCACACAATTGGTGCAACTACGGCGAGTCGATCGAGACCTTCAAAAGCCGCACCGGGCTTGATGTGGGGGAGCTGGATCCGGAGGCTGTCTCGGACGTCCAAGTTCAAGCGATCGTGGCCAACAAGGGCAATTCAGGACCGCAAGCGCCTGACGTGATCGACGTCGGCCGCGCGTTCGCGCGACAGGCCCAGGGTGACAGCCTCCTCCAGCCGTATCAGGTCTCGACCTGGGAAACCATTCCCGAAGACGTAAAGGATGCAGATGGTTACTGGTACGGCGATGTCTATGGTGTCGTTGCGTTCGAGATCAATTCGGATGTCGTGGCCAATGCACCTACGGATTGGTCGGATCTCTTGAAACCTGAGAACAAGGGACAGGTCGCCTTGGGTGGCAACCCGAGGGCGTCGACCCAAGCGATCCGCGCTGTGTACGCGGCCGCGCTCGCCAATGGCGGCTCGTTCGATGACGCCCAGCCGGGGCTCGACTTCTTCAAACAGCTCAAGGACGCGGGCAACCTGACCCAGCGCATCGCGACAGCCGAGACGATCGCTGCGGGCGAAATCCCGATCGCCATCCGTTGGACCTTCGATGCGCTCGCTAACCGAGATGTCATGGCGGCCGGCGGGCCAAGGCTCGGGGTCGTCGTGCCGGCAAACGGTCGAATCGGCACCTTCTTCACTCAAGGCATCAACGCCTTCGCGCCACACCCTAACGCCGCGAAGCTGTGGATGAAGTTTATCTACTCGGATGACGGCCAAGCGATCTGGCTCAAGGGCAACTGCCACCCGGTTCGATACCAGGATCTCGTTGCCAGGGATGTGATCTCGGCCGACCGGCTCGCCGCCCTGCCGAACGTGGATGGCGCTGTTTTCCCGACGCTCGAGCAGCTCGATGCCGCAAGCACGCTGATCACCGAGAACTGGGATTCCGTCGTCGGACTGGAGATCAAATAGCAGCCGACAGCAGGATCGGCGTCAGTCCTTTTCGCTGGGAAGGAGTGGCCGAACGACCAGCGCGTACATCTTGCGGTCGGGACCGACCACGGTGACGCCCTGGACGCCGCCCGGGATGTCGCCGAGCTTGAGGTCCCCGACTTCGACCGCGGTCATCGTCCGATGGGGGAGCTGGGCGCCGCCGGCCGCGTTCACGTCGGCCTTGAAGTCGGACACCTTGAGGGTCGGCCACGGCCAGGCCATCGGCTTCGCCGCCGGGCCGCCCTCGCGCTCGATGAGCACCGCGCGGTACTTGTCGGCGAGGTAGACGTCGGTGGCGATCGTGCCGCCCTTGTCGAAGTCCGTCAGTCGAGTGGAGAGGGCCTGGAACGCGCGACGGGCGACGAGATCGGGGGTGTTCGGATCCTCAAGGCCGAGGGCGTACACGGAGACGAGCTTCTTGAGGCCGCTCGCGTTGATCGTGAAGTTCGAGCTTGACGCGTCGGCGATGCCGTCGTGGCCGTAGTTGTCACGGGCGGTTCCGAGGCCGCCCTGGCCGAGGGCGAACGTGAGGAGCTCCTCGACCTGGCCGGCGTCGAGCTGGGCGGTGCGCCATGGGATGCCGCGTGTGATGCCGTCGGGGCCTGGTTCGGGGAAGGTCGTCACGGTCGGCTGGAAGACGACGCGACCATCGCCGAAGAGCGTGAACAGCGGCGCCTGGTTCGCCTGAAAGTCGATCGGCATGAACCCGCCGGCCAGTTCGAGCTGGAGCACGACATCGGTCGCGCCTGTCGGATGGTCGATGCCCTCGGGTGTCGGCGAGGCTGTCGGTTTGCTCGAGGCGGATGGCGACGCCGGGGCAGCGGAGCCGCAGGCGACGGCGATGAGGGCGAGCAGGACGGCCCCGAAGGGCAGGCGGTTCTTCGGCATGTCGCCCGTGACGCGCGTCCGGCCGAGACGGTTCCCTCTCGAGTCCGCTCCTCCCGAGTGCCACAACAGATAGTTCCAGCAAAGCGGAACTATCTGCATCGAGACGCGACATCGCCGCTCCGGATGTAGAGCCTTCTGGCGGCCCCGAAACCGATCAGGAGACGCCCCGTGACAATCGATGGTGCCCGACGCGCCGTGCCGCGTCCGAGGCCCTTTGACGAAGCTTTACCTATTGCTCGCGGTGGTCAACCGCCGGGCCCCGGACCGGACCAATGTGGTGCCCCCCCGCACCGATCAGTCAACTCCGACACGACCCGAGCACGATACCCGCGAGATCCGCGCGAAATCGGGCATCGCCATTCGAATTTGGGAGTCCCCGACGCTTGACTGGGCAAGTATTCTGCCGGTCATAGTCTTGGGCTGAGCCCCCAAAACGGCCGATCGCGCGCACGCCCCTCCTGTTTGCCGCATCGACCCCGGGAGTTCGCTCGGGGGCCGGGACCCCACGCGTCAGAGGGAACGAACAGGAGGTTCGGGAGAGGGTGTACCAGGACCGATCGTTGACCTGCCGTGATTGCTCGGAGGAGTTCGTCTTCTCCAGCGGCGAGCAGGCCTTTTTCAGTAGCAAGGGTCTTCTCAACGACCCGCAGCGATGTCCCTCGTGCCGGGCGGTCGCAAAGCGCGCCCGAACAGCCGGGGGCCCGCGAGAGTTCCACGCCGCGATCTGTGGCAGCTGCGGAGGCCAGGCAATGGTCCCCTTCGCCCCGCGCAACGATCGCCCCGTGTATTGCAGCTCGTGCTTCGACAAGGTGCGGGCCGGGACGGTGTCGGAGACGGCGAACGCCTGACACGACAACCCAGGATCGCACCTCGAGGCCGGTCCGACATCGGGCCGGCCTCGTCGATCATCGGGCGGGCCCGGCCCTAGACTTCGGAGCAAAGGCACGCACTGGAGGAGGACCCCGTGGGCGTCATCATCATTCGCGAGATGGTCGGGACGAGCCCGCAGTCATGGAGTGACGCCGCTCGCGTGGCGGTCGCGACGGCATCAAAGACTGTTCGCAATATCCGGACGGTCGAGGTCGTGAAGTCGACCGCTGCCGTCCAGGATGGCGAGATCGTCGAGTACTTGGTCGAGGTCAAGATCGGGTTCGAATACGAAGGCTGACCCAAGCTGCCCGCCCCGCTCAGCCGGCTTCCGCGAACCTCTCGCCGGCGTACGAGACGAAGCGGGTCTGGCGCTTCTTGAAGTAGAGCTGGATCTCGCCCGTTGGGCCGTTGCGGTGCTTGGCGAGCTTCATGTTGATCACCTCGCCGTCGGTGTCCTGGTCCTCCTTGTCCCGCTCCTTGTCGCGCCACAGGAAGAGGACCAGGTCAGCGTCCTGCTCGATCGCGCCCGACTCGCGCAGGTCCGACAGTCGCGGCTCCTTCGACTCGCGCATCTCCGGCTGGCGCGAGAGCTGCGACAGGGCGATCACCGGCACGCTCAGCTCCCGGGCGAGCGCCTTCAGTCCGCGCGAGATCTCGGAGACCTCCTGGACGCGGTTTGCGTCGCGGTTGGTCGTCGTCGCCTGCATCAGTTGGAGGTAGTCCACGATCACGAGGTCCAGGCCGGCCTCGGCCTGGAGGCGGCGAGCCTTGGTCCGGAGCTCCATCGTGCTGATGTTCGGGGTGTCGTCGATGAACATCGGGGCCTCCGAGAGGGCGTTCATCGCCGGAGCAATCCGGGCGAAGTCGAGCTCTTCGAGGAAGCCGGTCCGGAGCCGCTGGCTGTCGATGTTCGCGACGCTCGAGAGAAGGCGCAGGACGAGCTGCTCCTTGCTCATCTCGAGACTGAATACGCCGACGCTCTTCTTCTCGCGGACGGCGGCGTGCTCGGCGATGTTGAGCGCGAAGCTCGTCTTGCCGACCGATGGCCGAGCCGCGACCACGATGAGGTCGCTCTTCTGGAGGCCCGTCGTCAGGGCGTCGAGATCGGTGAAGCCCGACCGGACGCCGTTGATCTCGCCGCGGTGGGCGTGGAGATAGTCGAGCCGGTCGTAGGCCTGATGGAGGAGTGAGTCGAGCTTGGTGAAGCCGGCTTCGACCCGCTTCTGGCTGACCGCGAAGAGCTCCGCCTCGGCGCGATCGATCGCCTCGCTGACCTCCGCCGGGTCCTCGTACCCGATTCCGGCGATCCGTCCTGCTGCGCCGATCAGGTTCCGCAGGACGGCCTTGCGCTCGACGATCCGGGCGTACTGGACGGCATGGACGGCTGTCGGCGTGGAGTTCGTGAGGCTCGAGAGGTAGGCCCGGCCGCCGATCGCCTCCAGCTGGTCCGTGCGCTCAAGCGTCTCCGACACGGTGACGATGTCGATCGGCTCCCGCCGCTCGAACAGGTCGAGGACGGCGGCGTAGACCGTCCCGTTGGCCTGACGATAGAAATCAGCTGCCCGTAGGAACTCGGCGACCTCCACGATCGCGTCACGATCGATAAGGATCGCGCCGAGCACGGACTGCTCGGCCTCGAGGCTCTGCGGCGGCAGGCGATCGATCATGTGCTCCCAAATCTGACGGCGAGCTGTGCCAGCTCGAGTGTCAGGGACGGCGGACATTCGGCGATAGGGGCTTATCCCCCAACGCGGTCCACCAAATTCGCTTCGCCCGTGGAACGTGTGGAAACCCGGTGGAGACTCTCGCAGTTGTCCGCAATCGCCCGGCCTGCGGTCCGCAAGACCGTCAGTCGAGCCGCCGAATGACCCCGATCAGCTTCCCCTGGATCCGCACGTCGTCATAGAACTGCGGCGGATAGTTCGGGTTGGCGGGCTGGAGGCGAACGCGGTCCTTTTCCTTGAAGAACCGCTTGAGCGTCACCGAGTTCTCCTCGACCTGAGCCACGACGATGTCGCCGTTGCGGGCCGTCGACTGGGGGCGGATGAGGACGAAGTCGCCGTCGGCGATGTGGGCCTCGATCATCGAATCGCCGCGGACCTTGAGGACGTACGCGTCACCCGATGGGGCCAGCATGTCCGGGACGCCGATCGTCTCCGATGCATCCTGGTATGCCTCGATCGGCCCGCCCGCTGCGACCTCGCCGATGACCGGCAGCTGATGCGCCTCCATCGTGGCCGCCTGCGGCACCAGCTCGCCGGCGAGTCCGAGGCGCAGGGCCGCATATGGCGTGAGCCGGATCGCGCGCGATTGGGCGGCTCCGCGCTCCAGGTAGCCCTCGCGTTCGAGGATCTGGAGGTGATGGTGGACGGCCGAGGTCGACGCCAACCCGACGGCCTTCGCGATCTCGCGCACCGACGGCGGAAAGCCGCGGGCACGAAGCGTCGCGGCGATGAAGTCGAGGATCTTGACCTTCCGATCCGCGTCGTGCTTGGTCACTCGCGCCTCCTTGTTTGTACATGATACAGAACGGACGTTCGATGTCAAGGCGAGGTGGCGGCCGGCGCGACGGCCGCTTTGGACCGGGCTCGCGGGCGGGCTGGTAGACTCGGCGGCCGATAGAGGGTTGGAGAAGGCGGTCGCCACACGGCGGCCTGGGGACGGCTCGGAGGACGTGTGGCAAATTCGAAACGGCGGAGAACGTCGGCGCTCGGGCGCGCGTTCGGCCTGATGGCGTTCCTGCCGCTGGCCAGCCGGGCGCCCGTCTACGCTCGCCTCATGCTCGCGCTCGTCGCCGACGAGCGAACGCCGATGGCGCGCAAGGCCCTGCTCGCGGGAGCCGCCGGCTACCTGGTCATCGGGCGCGATCTCGTGCCCGATCGGGTGCCGCTCCTCGGGGGTCTCGACGACCTGGTCGTCGTCGTCCTCGCCGTCGACCTCTTCATCGACGGGATCCCTGACGAACTGCTGGCGGAGAAGCTCGTCGAGCTCGGCATCGACCGGCCGGCGTTCGACGACGACATGGCCCGGATCAGGCGGTTGACGCCGGGGCCGGTCCGCAAGACGATCCGGCGCATTCCCGCACTCATCGCCCAGGCGGGTGAGGCAATCGACAACAGCGGCATCGGACCGAGGGTCCGGGCCTGGGTCGCCAAGGAGGAATCGATCGCGTGAAGGTGATCCTGACGCAGGACGTGGAGAAGCTCGGCAAGAGCGGCGAGATGAAGACCGTGGCCGACGGCTACGCCACGAACTTCCTGATCCGCCAGAACCTGGCGGTGCCGGCGGCCGGCGGTGCGTATCGCGCGTGGCAGCACGACATCGCCAGCCGTGAGGACAAGCGCAAGCGTGAGCGCGAGGAAGCCGAGATCGCGGCGACGCGGATCGCCTCGACGACCCTCACGATGGGGGTCAAGGTGGGCGAGGGCGGCAAGCTATTCGGCTCGATCACGTCGAAGGACATCGCCGACGCCCTCGGCCGCCGCGGGATCACGGTCGATCGCCACAAGGTCGACCTCGAGGAGCCACTCAAGTCGCTCGGCACGTACAAGGTTGCGATCAAGGTCTTCAGCGGCCTAGCCCCGGAAGTGACGGTCGTCGTCGAACCGAAGGGGTAGGCCTCGCGGCCCGTCCTGGGCCCGCTCCCTGGCGCCGCGGCTGCCCTCCGATTCCTCACGGCCAGCCGTCGACGTTGCCAAATGTGCACCCGGTGATCCTTCGCCGGGTCCGGCGGCATGCTCCGGCAGGTCAGTCGGTGGAATCTCCGGCCAATTAGTGTTCGGCAGCTAACGCATGTCCGTTTCCCGTCGATTGCCTGCGTTGGTTCGTCGGCTAACGGTCACAGCGTGCACATTTGGCAACGTGGGGTCCGGAGCATCGAGCCGCTGTGGCCGACTGCGCGATGATGATGCGATGGACGCCCGGACCATCCTCCATGTCGACCTCGACGCGTTCTTCGCCGCGGTCGAGCAGCGGGACCGCCCGGAGTTGCGTGGCAAGCCGGTCATCGTCGGCGGGGGCGGCCCGAACCAGCGCGGCGTGGTCAGTGCCGCCAGCTATGAGGCGCGGGCGTTCGGCGTCCACTCGGCGATGCCGCTCCAGACGGCCGGCCGGCTCTGCCCGCACGGCGTGTTCCTGCCGGTCGACGGCGGCAAGTACCTCGCCGTCAGCCGGGAGGTCATGGCTATCCTTCGTCGCTACACGCCGCTCGTCGAGCCGATCTCGATCGACGAGGCCTTCCTCGACGTCACCGGATCCCGGGCCCTGTTCGGCAACGGCGAGACGATCGGTCGCCGGATTCGGGAGGACGTCCGCGCCGAGATCGACCTCACGATCTCGGTCGGCGTCGCGACGACGAAGCTCGTCGCCAAGATCGCATCGGACCTCCGCAAGCCGGACGCGCTCGTCGTCGTACAGCCCGGCGAGGAGACGGCGTTCCTCGCGCCGCTGCCGATCACCCGGCTGTGGGGCGTCGGCGCCAAGTCGGCGGCTGCGCTGCGCGAGTACGGCGTCCGGACGATCGGGGACCTGGCCGCGCTGCCTGACGACCTGCTGACCCGCCGATTCGGCAAGCACGGCGCCTCGCTCGGCCACCGCGCCCGCGGGGTCGATGCGGATCCTGTCGGCGGCCGCGACGCCGCGAAATCGGTCAGCCACGAGCACACGTTCGACATCGACACGTCCGACCGCGAAGTGATCGAGCGGACGATCCTCGGAATGGCCGAGGGCGTCGCAGGGCGCCTGCGCGACTCCGGCGTGAAGGCTTCAACCGTGACCGTCAAGATCCGCGACTCGTCCTTCCGAACGATCACCCGGCAGCGCACGCTGCCGGAACCGACGGACCTCACCGATCCGATCTTCCGAACGGCGATCGAGCTCGCCCGACCGGAGGTCCGGGGCCTTCGCATCCGCCTGCTTGGCGTCGCCGCATCGGGCCTGGGCGAGCGCGACCAACTCGCCCTGTTCGCGGCCGACGACCCGCGGCGCCGGCGGGTCGTGGAGGCCGCTGACGAGGTCCGCCACCGTTTCGGCGAGCGGGCGATCACCCGAGCCCGGCTCGTCGGCTCGCGGCTGCCGGCGCCGTTCGAGCGTGACCCGATGACGGCCGCTGAAGCCCGGCCACCGCGTTCGCAGCCGAAGAGGGCCCAGCGTACGAAGCCAGCCCCGACCGACGATCCGATGGACGACGATGGCGACGCCGAGATCGACGACGCCGGCGCAACTGACGACTAGGTCCCTGGTTCGAACCATCCGCCTGTACGCCATCCCGAACCCCTAGAGAGGCGTGTCACCCAAGCTGTCACAGCCATCGCCGAATCTGCGGGCATCGACCTCTTGACATAGAACGCTTGTTCGGTCTAGGGTGTCGATGGAACCGAACAGACGTTCTGTCGCCGCAGTGCCCCGCCGACGAACAGAGCCCGTTGTTTGCCGTCGGAAGGAGCCCATTTCATGGCGATGATCAGAGTCGAGCCAGTCCAGGTCCGCGTCCGGACCGGCTGGATTGATGGAAGCCCGCGAGAGATCACCTGGGGCGAGGAGCGCATCCGCGTCACGCGGCTGACTGCCGTGCGCGAGGAGGCCGCCGCGTTCCCGGTCATCACTGGACCGCGGACGATGTTCGAGGTCGAGACACCCCGGGCTCGCCTGGCGTTGACCTACCAGCATCGGTCGCGTCGCTGGACGATCACGGCTCTCGACGAGGAGCGTCGCCCAGCGGCCTGATCACGTCCTGTCGGGCGCCTCCCGCCCGTCAGGCAATCGGAAGAAGGGGCGGGTGCGCCGGTACCGCGCCCGCCCCGTTCCCGATCGGCCGTCGCAACGGGGCGCTTTCCGCCCGCGACTCAACTTACAATCGGCTCATGCCCGATCACACATCGCCCGAAACGTCGTTTGCCGACCTGAAGCTCGGCGCGTTCGTCGAT
>JBBSCI010000130.1:0-8948 GCA_038250445.1 Candidatus Limnocylindrales bacterium
CTGGCGGGCCTCGTCCGCGCCTACATCGGGCGGTTGGAGCCGGCCGCCATCGATGCGGGGATCGACGACACCCGGCGGCTGCTCCTGATCACGCTGGCGCTCTTCATCGGCTGGACGGCCGTTCCCGCGGTGGGCGCGCTCATCGTGGGGTACTGGATGCGCCGGCTGGTCGAGCCAGAGCGGGTGTTGCCCGCGGAGCCGGCCGCCTCGCCGCCATCGATCGATCCCGGCGATTCCTAGCGGACCAGCGAGCCCCGATCGAACCAGATCCGCTCCCCGGCGAACCGCTCCGTCTCGGGCTCCCACGGGAAGAGAATCAGGACCTGGAGCGCGATGGGCAGGCCCGTCGCCTCTGCGCCGGCCCACGGTCCGAGGTTCGTTCCGGTCAGCGTCGCCACCTCGAACACGCCCTGTGGGCCGACGACGATGTCGCTCAGCATGAACGCGTTGTCCGGGAATGCTGCGAACAGCTCCTCGTAGAAGGTTCGCGCGCCGGCGAGGCCTTCCCAGCGCTGGCCGGTCGGCACGATCTCGTACACGCAGTCCGCAGCGAGCGTGGCGATGAGGCCGTCGATGTCACGGCGGTCCTCGGCGATCGAGTGGCGGACCCAGAGTCGCTTGATCCGGCGGAGCTCGGCTGGGTCGAACGGTCGAGCCAGCCTGGCCCGGATCGTCCGTCCCGTGATCGGATCGGTCATCGACTCGCGATCAGACGCCGGCGAACACGCGGATCTCGCGATCTCGCGCCTTTGAGCGCCGTTCGATTCTCGCCATGACCATCACGAGCACGAGCGCGCCGATCGCGATCAGGATGTTCGTCGTGATTTCGATGATCGTCGTGGCCGTGATGATGCCTCGTGTCGACGCGACGGCTTCGTCGACCGACGCCGCATTGTGCAGGTCGAAGGTGAGCCGCAGGCCCAGGTACCAGCCCGCGATGTAGGAGACGATCCAGCTGGCGACCAGTCCCACCCAGGCAATCGCGACCATGATCAGGCCGCCCGCCTTCGGGTCAAGCCGGTACAGGACGTCCTGGACCGTCCCGGGGACGGTCTTCAGGTTGACAAGCGGGATGAGCGTCGACACGAATGCTCGACCGGGGGAGGTTCCAGGAACGCCACCACCGAGGGCAGGGACGTTGCCGACGACGCGGCTGAGCCACGCGGCGAAGAACAGGAGGCTCGGGACGACCACGGCCAGGCGAATCAGGCCAAAGAGGTTGGACTCGGCGATGCGCGCCTTGAATGCCGCTTCGTTGATGGTCCCTCCGGCCGCGAGCACGTCAAGCTGGCCGGAAACGAAGCGCTGGGCCTCGAGGGAGAAGGGGATTGAAGCGAGGTGAATCCCGGCGAGGATCACGAGGAACATCGCTGCGGCGAACATGAGCGCCCACGCAGGACGGTACGCGAATACTGTGCGCGACACGACCGCCTGCTCCTGGCGAAGCGTCGCCATCTCGCCGGTGGCGGCCTTCGCCTGCGTTGCGCTGCACTTGTAGCACTTGTTCCCACGCTGGCGGTTGATCGAGTGGCAGCTTCCGCACACCCAGATGTCGGTCAAGGTCCTCGCCTCCAGGTCCCGGTTCAGTGTTCCGTCGCACCGGTGAAGGACCAACCATCGATCCGGACCGCAGGCACGACAACCCCACCAAAGTCCCCCCTCAGCGTCCGTCGCTCGCTGCTTACCGCGCTCATCCCCGCCAGCGCCCCGAGGTAACTCTGGGTAAAGCGCAGGTTCCGGACGGGCCCGACGATCCGGCCGTCCTCGACGAGGAACGTCCCGTCGCGGGTCATCCCGGTGACGATCGCAAGCTTCGGGTGGACGGGATTCGTGTAGTGGAACCGGGTGATGAGGAGGCCGCGCTTGAGGCCAGCAATCAGCTCGTCGCGCGGGGTGCTGCCGGCGGTCATCGACATGTTCAATGGGAACGGCCCGTACGGGTTCGGGGCCGGCAGGCCGTGGCCCGTCGAGGCCCGCCCGGCTCGCACTGCGGTCTGTGCGTCGTAGACGACGTCGCGACAGACGCCCCGCTCGATAAGCAACACGCGCTGCTTGGCGACGCCCTCGTAGTCGAAGGCCATCGGTAGCGTGGCGGGATCCATTCCGTCGTCGACGATCGTGACGAGCTCGCTCCCGACACGCTTGCCTGGCTCGGCGAACGACCGCTCCTCCTGCACCGCGAGGGCGCTGAAGCCCATGTAGGCGAGCATTGCCAGCAGGTCCACGACCGCGTACTCGTCGAGCACGACCGGCCAGTCGCCGGGCTCGACCGCGATCGGATTGGCGGAGGCGCGGGCCTTCTCGGCCGCTTCCCGGCCGATCGTCGCCGCATCGATGCCGTTCACGTCGACGGCCGCCGATTCGGCGTAACCGGAGCCTCCGTCGGGTGCCATCGCCACGGTCAGCAGCTGCGACGTCGTCCGCCGCTGCGTGGCGCGGATACCCCTCGAGTTGGCGACGGCGATCACCTCGGCGGCCGTCGCGAACGAGCCATAGGAGATGACGCCCGCGGCATCGGCCGCGGCGATGACGGCACGTACTCCCTCGGCGCGAAGCTCCGGCGTCGCCGCAGCCGTCGCTTCGGCGAAGGCCGCGGGGATCTCGACGATCGGCGTCGGTTCGGGAAGCCCGCCCCAGTCCTCGAGCTCCTCGGAGTTGCGGGCGATCGCTCCGGCGGTCTCGGCGAGCTCGCGGATCCCCTCCTCGTCGATTCGGTTGCTCGACGCGACCCCGACGCGCCGCCCAACGACGAAACGGAGGTTGACCTGGGTGTCCGTCTCCGCGACGTTCTGGTGGATCTCGCTGTTGGCGAAGCGGGTGAGGCGCGCGTCCTCGGCCGTGACGAGCGCCTCGGCTTCGGTGGCGCCTGCCGCTTCGGCGTAGGCCAGGACCCGTTCGGCACGGGCCAGGATGTCGGCCAGCTCGCGGCCGTCGGTCACCACTTGCCGACGCCCATCTGGACGTCGCGGAAGCGAGCGCCCGAGCAGCCATGGCCCACGCTCGCCCCCTGGCCCGGTTCGCCCTTGCCGCAGTTCGGCGTCCCGAGCATCACGTAGCTCCGCTCGTCGCCGACGGCGTCGCACGACCGCCAGAACTCGTACGTGATCCCCGTGTAAGTCGGGTTCTTGAAGAGCCGGCCCTTCTTGCCGTTCTTGATCTCGTAGGCGACCTCCGTGGCGAACTGGAAGTTCAGCCGTCGATCGTCGATCGACCACGAGCGGTTTGACGCGAGATAGAAGCCGTCATCCGTGTCTGCGACGATCTCGTCGAGGCTCAGACCTGCCTGCGGCAGCAGGTTGAGGTTCGTCATCCGGATCAGCGGGATGCGGTTCCAGCCGTCCGCCCGCATCGAGCCACCGGACTGGCGACCGATCCGCGGCGCCGTCTCGCGGCTGGTCAGGTAGCCGACGAAGATGCCGTTGCTGACGATCGGCACGGCCGCAGCCGCGACCCCCTCGTCGTCCCAGCCGAACGTTCCCAGGCCGCCGGGGGCAGTCGCGTCGGCCACGATGTTCACGAGGTCGCTGCCGTAGCGGAATTTCTCGTCGAGCTTGTCGGTCGTGAGGAAGCTCGTTCCTGCGTAGCTCGCTTCCGTGCCGAAGACCCGATCGAGCTCGCTGGGGTGGCCGCAGCTCTCGTGGACCTGCATGTAGAGCTGCGACGGGTCGAGGATGACCGTGAAGCGTCCCGCCGGGCACTGCGGGGCGGTGAGGAGCGCGACCGCCTCGTCGGCTAGCGGTTCGGCATGACCGACAAGGTCGAGTCCACGGACATACTCGAAGCCGGCGGCCTTGAACGGACCGCCGTCCGCGTCGGGGTAGCTCCGGCGCTGGTGTTCGTCGCCCTCGATCGCGTTCGCCTCGACGCCGGCACCGACGTGGGTCAGCGTCTGCTCGGTGTAGCTCCCGTCAGTCGCGGCGAACGTCTTCCACTCGCGCCTGGCGTCGTACCGCGTTTCGGTGAACGTCACGCCCTTCGTCCGCGCAGCAGCCGCATCCGCCGCCAGCAGAATCCGGATCTTCTCCTCGAGGGGGACCGCGAACGGGTCCTCCTCGATCGGCGTCTCGTACGTCCCGTGAGCGGGCGGGCGGTCGTCCAGCCGGACCCGGTCACGGAGGGCTGTCGCCGATGCGCGTGCGATCCGGACTGCCTCGCCGGCGACCCGATCTGCCTCAGCGTTGGTCAACCGGCTGGAGCTGGCGAAGCCCCATGCACCTTCGACGAGGACGCGGAGTCCGAATCCCTCGGACTCGCCAGAGGCGACGCCCTCGACTCGCCCGGACTTGATCGCGATGTCTTCTTCGCGGCGACTGACGACCCGAACGTCTGCGTAGCCGGCTCCGAGCTGGGCTGCGGTATCGAGAGCTCGGTCGGCTAGGTCGCGCATGGGGAGCGGGATCGTAGCAGAGGATTCCCGGAGCGCCGCTAGGTCGAGTTCCCTATGCCGAGCGGGGCGTTGGGCAGTGTGCCGGTCGCCCGCGCCGATCAGAAGACGGGCCGGCCACCGACGGCCTGGGCGGTGAGGTAGACGCCGAACGCGAGCACGACGACCGCAGCCGCGAGTGGCGCATGGCGGGCAAGCCGGCCGAGGCCGGAGCCGGACGGCAGCCGATCAAGGCGCCCGCGCGCGAACACCAGCGCGAGGCCGACGCCGCTCATCACGACCGCCATCCCGAGACCGAAGATCACGACGAGCAGGAACCCGAACACCGGCCGGCCTGCCACGATCGACCCGAGCAGGATGATCAGGGCGCTCGTCGACGGGATGAGGCCGCCGGCAAGGCCGAGGGCGAACAGGCCGCGCCAACTGATCGTCGATCCGGTGGGCGGCAGATGCGAATGGGTGACGCCCCCGTGGCTGTGTTCGTGCGGCGCCGGATCCTCGACGTGATCGTGATCGTGATCATGGTCATGGTGGTGACGACCCTGCTCGTGCTCGTGCCCGTGGGCGTCCGCTGCCGGCCGCGCCGCCATCCGCCGCCGGACCTCACGGGCGAGCATCCATCCGCCGATCACGACGATCGTCACCGCCGCGATCATGGGAGCTACCCGGACGACCACGTCGGGTGGCAACAGCCCTCCGGCACCGACCACGAGCGCCGCGAGGACGAGGATTCCGAGCGTGTGCGAAACCGTCACAGACAGCCCGAGCCCGACCGCATGGATCGGCGATCCTCGCGTTCCCACGAGGTAGGCGGCCATCAGGGTCTTGCCGTGGCCGGGCGTGAGCGCGTGTCCGGCGCCCAGGGCGAATGCCGTGGCGATTGACAGGAGCGCCACCCAGGGCGTCAGGTCGACCTCCCGGAAGATCGCCGGCAGCTCCGCGCCGACGCCGCCCGGAACGGCGCCGGCGGCGACGGGTGCCGTCTCGGGCCCCGCGGGGACGGGGGCCTGGCTCGCCGAGGCGCTCGTCGAGCCCGGCGCGGGCATCACGACGATCCTCGCGGACCGCACGTCGAGCGGCTGGGTGATGAGATCGGTCGGATAGTGGGTCAGTCGCGCCGACGGGCTCGTCGTCGGGAGCCCACTCGCATCGATCGAGACGCCGTCTGCCGTGGCGACGATCTCGCGCCAGCCGATCCGGTCGGGGTAGGAGATGTCGTCGAACGTCACTGTCGATCCGGCGGACGTCGGCATCGGCGTGAGATACACGCACTCGAGCCGCATCGTCGAGAGGCCGCCGAGGCCCGGCGGGAACGTGATCGAGGCGGCCGTGGCCGTGACCGCGGCCGGTGCGCCGTCCACCTCAAGACGCAGGAGCTGGCTCTGCTGATCGCAGTACGGGCTGCTGGCCGCCGCAATCTCCGCATCGGTCACGTCGCCGTCGCCGTCGGTGTCGATCTTCTGGCGCTCCTGGAAGGTCGGGATCTCGGCCATGTCGATGACGACATCAAGACGGATCTGCCCCGGCATCAGCGCGATCCCCGCGTAGTGGTTGATCGTGAAGTTGCCGAGCGGGTGGGCGAGCACGGTCGCGGGAATCGCCGCGCAGACGGCGGCGAGCGCGGCGGCTCGGAAGAATCGACGTCCCATCACGCCGAGGGTACGCGTTCGAGGCCGCTACGGATGACAGCCCGATGCGATGCATCGCGACGCTCGGGCAGACCCTGCGATCAGACTCGGCCGCTACACTCGGATGCGTGACAACCCCCTCCTCCTCGGCGGATCGCGGCAGGTTCATCACGATCGAAGGGCCGGAGGGCGCTGGCAAGACCAGCCAGGCAGCGCGCCTCGAAGCGCACTTGCGCGACGATGGCTGCAGTGTCATCCGGACTCGGGAACCCGGCGGCACTGGGCTCGGGGAGCGGATTCGTGACGTGCTCCTCGCCCCGACTGCCACGCCGAACGACCCCCTCGCGGACGCCCTCCTCTTCAACGCGGCCCGCCGCCAGCTCGTCGAGGAAGTGATCCGCCCGGCCATTGAAACCGGCACCACCGTCATCTGCGCCCGCTTCGCCGATTCGACGCTCTCGTACCAGGGCCACGGCGCGGGCGTTCCTCTGGCTCGCCTGCGGGCGCTCGAGGAGATCGCGACGGGAGGGCTCAAGCCCGATCTGACGATCCTCCTGGACCTGCCGCCTGAGATCGGGCTTGGCCGCAAGGCGCCGGACGACCAGACCCGGTTCGAGCTCGGGTTCGATCTCGCCTTCCACCGGCGCGTCCGCGAGGGTTTTCTCGCGCTCGCGGCCGCCGAGCCTGGCCGGTTCGCGATCGTCGACGCCGAGCCCGCCGAAGCGCAGGTCTGGGAGGGTGTCAGGCTCGCTGTGAGCCGCTTGATCGGTGCGGCCACGCACCAAAATGAACCGGAAAGTCAGGCGCAACGCATACACCCATGAACGACCGGAAGAGCGGGGTACCGGGACGCACGACATCTCCAGCGGACGATGCCGATCAGAACGTGCTGCTCCGCGTCGCGAACGGTCAACTCGACGCATTGCAGGAGCTGTACGACTCGTACCGAACGATGGCCTACTCGATCGCCCTTCGAATCACCTCCGACGCATCGCTGGCCGAGGACGTCGTCCAGGACGCCTTCCTTGGTGCCTGGCGGAATGCCGGCCGATACGTCGAGGGCAAGGGCAGCGTGAAGACGTGGCTCCTCTCGATCGTCCACCACCGGGCGGTCGACGCGGTGCGCCGTCGACGGCCGACCGTCGAACTGCCCGAACGTGAGGACATCCCGCCGCCCAGCCTGACGCTGCCCGATATCTGGCACGAGGTCGCCGGCAACCTCGACAAGCAGGAGATCGCCGCGGCGCTCTCGACGCTGTCCGATGTCCAGCGCGAGGCGATCGAGCTCGCCTACTTCGGCGGCCTCACGCAACAGGAGATCGCCGCCCGGACGGGGACGCCGCTCGGCACGGTGAAGAGCCGGATCCGGCTCGGCCTCCTCTCGATGCGGCGGGCGCTCTTGGGCGATACGGGCCCGCTCGCCGCCGATTTCGCCGGAGACGACGCGTCATGAACGAGTCATCGATCACCCACGACCAGGCCCGCGACCTTGCCGCGGGCTACGTCATCGCGGCGCTCGAACCGTCGGAGGAGGCGGCCGTGCGCGAGCATCTCCTGACGTGCCCGGAGCCGCACGACGAGTTCGCCGAGCTCGGCGGGGTCGTGCCGTACCTCGTGGAAGTTGACCTCGAGCTGGTCGAGCCGCCGGCAGCGCTGCGTGATCGGATCATGGCCGCCGCGGCCGCGGATCTCGCGGCTCGGACGCCTGCCGCCGCGCCGGAGCCCTCCTCCCCGGCTCGACCTGCCGGCACGATCGCCTTCCCGGCAGCGGTGGAGCGGGAGGCTCGCGCCCGGGCCCGGACCGGGCGAATGGGCTGGGCGATGCGGATCGCGGCGGTCGTCGCGATCGTCGCCCTCGGCGGCTGGAACCTGCTCCTCCAGAACGACCTGAACGCCGCGCGCCGATTCGACCAGGCCGTCGCAACCGTCATCGGTGTGGCGGCCCAGCCCGGCAGCAACACGGTCGTCCTCGCCCCGGGTCAGGACACGAAGGCGAGCGGGATCGCGGCCGTCCGGCCCGATGGCTCGGTCGTGCTGGCGATGCGAGACCTGCCGCCAACTTCGGGGAGCCAGGTCTACGAGACCTGGGTGATCCTTCCCGATACGGCGCCGGTCGCCGTGGGCAGCTTCACGGTCGATGCGAACGGGACGGCGACCTTCACGACGCGGGCGACGAACGCGCCGGCCGGCGCGACGATCGCGGTGACCCGCGAGCCGAAACCCGGCAACACGGCGCCCGAAGGCCCGGTCGTATCGGCGGGCGTGGCGGTCGGCACCTCGACCTGACCGCGGCGCGTCAGCCCGGGGTTGCCTCGCGTGATCCGCTGCCCTCGGTGCGGGCACGTGCCGCGGCGGCGCGGGCCGACTCGACGATCGACTCGGCGTCCGTACCGTCGACCGGGAACCGGGCGACGCCCCCGGACACGCTGGTCCGCCGGCCGGCCACTTCCGGCAGCTCTGCGACACCTTCGAGGACTCGTCGGGCAACCGTCATCCCCGCGGACCCCGGCGCGACGATGATGAACTCGTCGCCTCCCAGGCGAGCCACGGAGTCCACGAGGCGAACGGCGCCGGCGATAACTGCCGCGACTGATCGCAGGACGTCGTCCCCGACTTCGTGACCGGCCGCTTCATTCGTTGCCCCCAGGTCGTCGACGTCGAATACCGCCACGGAGACCTCAGTCCCCTGGCGCCCGGCTCGGGCGAGCTCGAGCTCGAGGACCCTCGAGAACGTTCGCATGTTGGCGAGACCGGTCAGAGGATCCGTGTGGGCGAGCCGTTCGAACCACTCCGAGCGTTCGGCGGCGGTCGATGCGAGGCGGTAGCGATCGGCGGCGACGGCCACGAGGTCGGCGACCGCCCGCAGGAAGGCAAGCTCGTCGGCGTCGGCTGACTGATTGCCGGCCCAGAAGAACGCGATCGCGCCCAGCCCCTGC
>JBBSCI010000131.1:0-8870 GCA_038250445.1 Candidatus Limnocylindrales bacterium
GGCGGCCCCGTTCCAGGCGTCCTCGAGCCAGCGTGCTCCGACTTCCGTGTCCGCCCTGCCGTGGATCCTGCCGGCTTCGCGGAACCGGACGCGCCAAGTCTGGACCTTGAGGAAGTCGCCGTTGTGACTGAACGAGAAGCGGCCCGCCG
Source organism: Candidatus Limnocylindrales bacterium (assembly GCA_038250445.1). Classification (GTDB taxonomy): domain Bacteria; phylum Chloroflexota; class Limnocylindria; order Limnocylindrales; family CSP1-4; genus CF-46. The sequence continues at coordinate 150 of JBBSCI010000131.1, forward strand.
GATCGTCGAACGGCTGGGTGTCGGCAAGCCCGAGCGTCGAGAGCTTCGATGGGCGCCGGAGGTGGACGAGCACCGCGGTCGTCTCGACCGCCCCGACGGCATCCCGGCGCGAGTCGTCACGGAACGCACCGATGTCGCGATGGGACGCGATCCGGCCGTCGGCGTCCATCCAGGCCGCGCCCCAGCCGAAGCCCGCGATCCCGTACCGCTCCAGCTGCACTGTGAAGGGCCACAGCTCGTCGAGCCGAAACGGCTCGGCGGCACGGGCCACGTAGTGCTCACACATCGCGAGGGATCATACGCGCCGACGGATCTCGGTCTCGTAGTACGGGAAATAGTGCGAGATGACCGTCAGGTCGAACGATGACAGGATCGATTCCTTCGACTCGCGGCGGAGCAGGAAGTCGAACGATCGGCGGACGAGATCGGTCGGGTCGGTCGCGGCAGGGTCGAGTCGCGCCAGGTCGTCGTCTTTCACGGTGACGCCGTGACGGCTACGGCTGCCTTCCTCTATGACGTCGACGGCGCAGGTCCAGGCATCCGACCCGTGAGTGCAGACGACGTCGATCCGCGTCACATCAGGCCCGAGCAGCTGGCTGGCAGCGCGGGCACCAGTACGTCGTCCGCGGGATCTCGGCGGCCAGCGGCCGCGACTGGATCAACGTGCCGCAGCGAGGACACGGGCGGCCAGCCCGACGATAGACCCGCATCGGCGCCCGACCTGGTGCCAGCGAGGCGCTCTCGGTCAGCAATCGGTGAGCGGTCGTCACGAGGCGGCGAACGCGGTCCGCGCCGAGACTCGCGACCGTCGCGAACGGGTCCATTCGCTCCACGAAGAGCGTCTCGTTCCGCCATATGTTGCCGATGCCGGCGAGCGCGTGCTGGTCGAGCAGGGCCGACGAGATCGTCGTCTCGGCTCGGGCGGGATCGCGTAACCGACGAACCGCCTCGTCGACGGCTTCCTCGTCGAACCCGGGATCGAGGAGGTCCGGCCCGAGCGCGCTCAGTGCCGGATGGAGCGCCTCGGCGCGCTGCTCGAAGAGCTCAACCACCGGGGCATGGAAGCAGACCGCGACCGCACCGGGCACCTCGAGGACGAGCCGCGCCCTGGCTTCGGGTCGGCGCCAGCGCTCGCCGGGCCGATAGCGGTGCCACGAGCCGTTCATCCGCAGATGCGTTCGGAGCTCGAGGCCGTTGTCGAACCTGATGAGCAGGTTCTTACCCTGCGACTCGACCGCCTCGATCGTCGCCCCGACGATCCGCTCGACCTGGGGCCCCGGCCGTCGGGCGCGCGCCGCCGTGACCCTCCGGCCGACGAGGTGCGGCCGAAGGCCCGCGGCGGTCCGGAAGAGCGTGTCGCCCTCGGGCATTGACCCGTCTCAGCGAGCGGCGCGCAATGTCAGCCCGCGATAGGCGGAGCTGAATCCGGCCCCGATCAGGCGATCGCGAAGCGGCGACTCGCCGACGGGCAGCCCATCGACCTTCGCGATGATCAACTCGCGCACCCGGCGATCCTCGAGCAGGCCAGCGAGCGCACGGATCGCGGCGACAGCGACCTCCGGGTCATCGGCCGCGGGCAGGGTCTGGAGCGTCCCGCCGCCGCGCTCCAGGTAGAGCACGGCTACGCCGTCGACGAGGACAACGTATGCCCCGGCTGCCCGCTGGAGCGGCCGCCGATCCCCCTCGCCGCGACGTGGCCACGGGATCGCGGCGCCATAGGGATTCGCGGGGTCCGCGGCGGCCAGGAGGAACACGACGCGTTCCGCCGGGGAGCGAGCCGGTTCGCGGAACGCCCGTAGCCGCTCGAGAGCGCCGGCATGGGCGAACTGCGCGGCTCCGAGGCCATCGACGAAATAACCGCGACGAATCCGACCGGCCTCTTCGAGCGCCCGAAGGATGGCGTAGACCGCCGAGAAACCGCCTTCGACGCCCTCGCTGACCACTGCTTCCCGGGTCACGACTCCATGCCGATCGAGCAGCGCGAGGCTGAGGGCGTGGAGGCGTTCGGTCGGCATCGGGCGGTGCGGGGCGCCTTCGTCGGGCTCCAACGGCTCGACGAGCGACCAACGACCCGCCGCCTCGGGCGGACCAAGCGAGGTGAGCCTTCCCGGCCGGCGTCGTGCATCTCGCGCCGGTCGCTTCCAGCGAAGGGCGCGGAGCGGGGCGAACGTGTCGTTGGTCAGCTCGCCAGCCCAGACGAGGTCCCACAGGGCGTCGAGGACCTCGCGGTCCGACCCGCCGCCCGCGGCGACGAACAGCTCGCGATAGAACGAGGCGCCCCGCCGCTGCAGGTGCGCGCGAATCGCGTTGTGTCGGGGACCGGCGGGTGCGTCGACACCGTCGGCCCGGCCGACCGGGCGCAGCACCTCGCGCCCGGGCCGGTAGAGGGCGATTCGCCCGTCGTCGCGCCCGAGACTCCCCCGACCGACCCACGCCACCTCGCCCATCGCGCCCAGCTCGTCGAGGAGGCGGGGCTGGTAGCCCGCGATTCGGGCCGGCAGGATGTCGCGCTCCAGGACCGAGGCCGGGATCGCGAGACCAGCCAGCTGGTCGACGACCTCGGCGAGGCGCTCGAGGGCAGCGACGGGCCGCAGCGGGACGCCCGGCTCCCCCGCCGGGACGACGCCGTGCCAGGCGGGCAGGAATCGACCGAGAGCCGCCGGATCGACGGGCTCGACTTCGCGGCGGAGCCGGGCGAGCGACCGGCGGCGAAGGATGCGAAGCACGTCCGGATCGATCCACTCGCGCTCCGCGCCGCCCGGTCGGAACTCGCCGCGGAGGATGGTCCCGGCGTCGAGGAGACGGCTGAGCGCATCGTCAACGACACCGACCGGCAGGCCCCATCGACGTGCGGGATCGGGCGTCAGGAAGGGTCCGTGTGTCCGAGCGAAACGGGCGAGCAAGCCGTCGAGGGCAGCAACCGCCGGAACCAGGAACGCCTCGGGCACGCCGGTCGGCGGCGAGGCCCCGACGCCGTCGCGATAGCGGGCGACGTCCTCGATCGCGGTCCAGCGATCCTCCCCGGCGATGCGGGCCGGCACGGCCCGGCGTGAGGCCACGAGCTCGGTCAGCCATGTGTCGGCCACCGCGGCGTCGCCTTCCGCGCGCGCGGCGATCTCATCGGCCGACAGGTCTCCCAACCGCCGCAAGAGGTCGTGGAGCTGGTCGGCGGTCGTCGCCTTGCGGTCGTCGGTGAGTGCCTGGAGGCTCAACTCCAGGTCGGCGAGGGCCCCGGGATCGAGCAGCTCCCGCAGCTCCTCCTGGCCGAGCAACTCGCGAAGCAGGTCGCGATCGAGCGTCAGCGCGCCCGCCCGCCGCTCGGCGATCGGTGCGTCGCCGTCGTACATGTAGGCGGCCACGTAGTCGAACAGCAGGGAGCTCGCGAACGGGCTCGCCCGGAGCGTCTCGACGCGATGGACAACGATCTCGCGACTCGCGACGCCGCCCAGCACCTCGCGAAGCGCAGGCAGATCGAAGACGTCCGACAGGACCTCGCGATACGTCTCGACGAGGATCGGGAAGCTCCCGTAGCGCGAGGCGACCGCGAGGAGGTCAGCGGCCCGCTGGCGCTGCTGCCAGAGAGGCGTCCGCGTGCCGGGCCGGCGGCGCGGCAGGAGCAAGGCCCGGGCGGCGTTCTCGCGGAAGCGCGAGGCAAACAGCGCCCCTCTCGCGACCTGGCCCACGACCAGCTCCTCGAGATCCTCCGGCGCCGGGAAGAGGAGCGGCTCGATGGTTTCGAACGACATGTCGGCGTCCGGCAGCCGGATCGCGATCCCGTCGTCGGACCAGATCGTCTGGACCTCCGTTCCGAGCTTCTCCCCGATCCGCGATTCCAGTGCGAGGGACCAGGGGCCGTGGACTCGGCCCCCGAACGGCGTCAACAGGACGAGCCGCCAGTCGCCGAGCTCGTCGCGAAACCGCTCGACGACGATCCGGCGGTCGGTCGGCAGCGCGCCGACGATCTCACGCTCGTCCTCGAGGTACGCGATGAGGTTCTCGGCGGCAAACTCGTCGAGATCGTGGTCCGACTTCAGCCGGTCGAGAGCCGCCCGCCTGCCCCGCGGTCCCCGTCCAAGGTCCGCCTCGGCCTCCCGAACGAACGCACCGAGCGCCCGCCCGAGCTCGATTGGCCGGCCGACGGCGTCGCCGTGCCAGAACGGCAGCTTGCCCGGCACGCCGGGCGCGGGCGAGACGGTCACCCGGTCGTGGCCGATCTCCTCAATCCGCCAGCTGCTCGCACCGAGCGTGATCACCTCGCCGACGCGGCACTCGTAAACCATCTCCTCGTCGAGCTCGCCGACGCGCCGGCCGGGTGTGCCGGCCTCGCCGACCATGAACACCCCGTACAGCCCGCGGTCCGGAATCGTGCCGCCGCTCGTGACCGCGACGACGCGGGCGTCGCGGCGGCCCTCGATGACATCGGTGACCCGATCCCACGTGACGCGCGGCTTCAGCTCCGCGAACTCGTCCGACGGATGGGCCCCGGCGAGCATCCCGAGCACCCCTTCGAGGACCTCCCGGCTGAGCGTCTCGTACGGTGTCGCCCGGTTCACCGTGGCGAGGATGTCGTCGACGGTCCAACGATCCATCACCGTCATCGCGACGATCTGCTGGGCGAGGACATCGAGCGGATTGCGCGGCAGTGTCGTTGTCTCGATCGCGCCCTCGTGCATGCCGCGGGCGACGACGGCTGCCTCGAGGAGGTCGCCCCGATACTTCGGGAAGATCACGCCCTTCGATGGTGCGCCGACCTGGTGGCCCGCCCGGCCGACCCGCTGGAGGCCCCGGGCGACGCTCGTCGGGCTCTCGACCTGGATCACGAGATCGACGGCGCCCATGTCAATCCCGAGCTCGAGGCTGCTCGTTGCGACGATGGCCGGCAAGCGGCCGGCCTTGAGCTCCTCCTCGATCGCGACCCGCTGCTCGCGGGCGATGCTGCCGTGGTGGGCCCGGACCAGCTCCTCGCCGGCGAGATCGTTGAGGCGCTGGGCGAGCCGCTCGGCGAGGCGGCGGCTATTTGTGAAAATGATCGTGCTGCGATGCTCGCGGATGAGCTGGAGGATCGCGGGGTGAATCGCCGGCCAGATGCTCGACCTCGCCTCCGGGTTGGTCGCCGGACCGCCCGGCTGCTGGTCGAGAGGCAGGATCTCGCCGGGCTTGGTCATGTCCTCGATCGGGACCACGACCTGGAGCTCGAGCGGCTTGCGGGCACCGGCGTCGACGACGGTCACCTCGCGGCCGGGTCCTGCACCGCCGAGGAACCGGGCGATCGTCTCGAGCGGCCGCTGCGTCGCCGACAGCCCGATGCGCTGTGGGGGCGGTCTCTTCGAATCACCTTCGCCCGAGGCGATGAGGCGCTCCAGGCGCTCGAGGCTGAGCGCGAGATGGGCGCCGCGCTTCGATCCCGCGATCGCATGGACCTCGTCGACGATCACGTGCTCGATGCCGCGGAGGATGTCGCGCGCCTGGCTCGTGAGCAGCAAGTAGAGCGATTCCGGGGTCGTGATCAGGATGTCAGGCGGGCGACGGGCGAGGGTTCGACGGTCCTCGGCTGGCGTGTCGCCGGTCCGGCTCGCCACGCTGATGTCGGGGGCCGGCTCGCCGAGGCGCGCGGCTGCAAGTCCGATCCCCGCCAGCGGGGCCCGGAGGTTGCGTTCGACGTCGTAGGTCAAGGCCTTGAGCGGCGAGATGTACAGGACTCGGACGGTTCCCGGCTGCTCGCGGGTCCTCGGCGGGGTGGGTTCAGCCGCGAGGCGGTCGAGAGTCCAGAGGAAGGCCGCGAGGGTCTTGCCGCTGCCGGTCGGAGCGTGGATCAGCGTGTGATGACCGGCCGAAATCGCGGCCCACCCCTCGGTCTGGGCCTGGGTCGGCGCCTCGAACGTCGCCTCGAACCAGGCCCGAACGGCGGGCCTGAACGGGGCAAGCGGGTCGGCGGGCGGAGCGGCGGTGACCACGGAACGGAAAGTATAGGCCCGTTGCCCTATTTCGACCAGATGTTCGATTCAGTGTCCCTCGCGTGGTAAAGGCGCCCCGTTACTCCCAGTCAACAGGACTCGGACAAGCGACTGATTGATGGAGGACGACAACCGGTTCAAGGGCCATTCGTGACCAACGGTTGGTCAACAGGACGAGACTGAGCCAGTCGATATTGAACCCACAACGCCTCGCGGGGCCGTCGCCGCGACCCACAGTTACGAACCACAGCCGAAGTTCTTCCGGACGACGTCTCGATGACCAGCAACCGCCGATCTTGTTGACTGACAGTCCGGGCGAGCCCACCCCCAGGGGGCAGGACGCAAGCGTCGACCCGGTGGTCAGCCGGATCGACGTCGGATTGAGCGATCGGAATGGCTTATGGGGTCGGCGCTCGCGGAACCGGGTCAGATCGCCGGAGCTCGCCGATCGCTCCCGGCTTCCACGGGGTCCCGAGCATCGGAAGCAGGTACCGGTCGACGCCGTAGTAGCCGGCGACCTTCCAGGCGAGGATGAGCCCGATGGCGAGCGTGAACATGACCGGGTTCGAGGAGCCTGATCCGGCCAGCAGGAACGACATGTTCATGAGCGCACCGAAGAACGCCGCGAGGCCCGTCAGGATGCCGAAGATCAGGCCGATCCCGATGGCGAGCTCGCCCAGCGTGATCACCCATGCGAACCAGGTCTCGTGATGTCCGTTGAGCAGGACGTTGATGAAGTCCCGGTACCAGTCGTAAGTGATGGGTGGCTTGCCGGGGGCATCCGGGATCGCGGCGGCACGCTCCCAATACGCACGGAGTGCGGCGCCACCACTGGTCCACCCTGGATCGGTGAACTTGTGCCAGCCGGCCTCGAGCCAGGCAAAACCGACGAACACGCGGATCGGGAGCCAGAAGAGGCCGGCCTGTCGGTTGCTGAACAGGAATCGAGCGACCGGGGGTCCCTCGATCTCCACCACGTCGGCGTCGGCCGACTTGCGGTCTTCGAAGAGGACGACGGCCAGCGCGATCGCGGCGATCCAGAACCCCACGTTCACGATGGTCGTGATCGTGCCCTCCGGCGGGCTGACCCAAGGATTTGCCGCGTAGAAGAGCAAAACGACGGCGATCGCCCCGATCACCGTTGCCAGGTTTCGACGTGACATCGGTTTGAACCTCCAAGGGGTGGTGCCAGGAGACGACCGGCGTCTCATTGTCGCCCCACGAGGCAACCCTTGCTCGCTCGTCGTGACGAATCCTGTTGCGGATGGCCCGATTCGGGGGTGCCGGATGGCATCCCGGACCCAGTTCGTCGTCGACCTGATGGGCTACTTCCGCTGACGGTCCAGTGCTGGGATGGCTATGCGCAGGGCCGTGTCGGCGGACCCGAGGGATCGCGCCTCGGCAGCTTCCTGGGCCGCGTCGAACGGCAGACCGGCGTTCGGTGGATCGTCGAACGTGTCCGGCAGCGATCGATCGCCGTATCGAGCCGCCTCGTCCGACCAGCGAGCGCGCCAGTCCTCCGGCAGCCGCTCCGGCACCTCACGGTGGGCAGCCGCCAGCCAGACATGGCTCCAGGCGCGGGGCACGACGCGGTAGACGCCGTAGCCGCCGCCGCCGGTCGCGAGCCAGCGCCCGTCCGCCCAGCCGTGGGCGACCGCATCGACGAGTCGCGCCGCCGCACCCATCGCGGTCGTCGTGACATTCAGATGGGCGAGTGGATCCCAGGCATGCGTGTCGCAGCCATGCTGGCTGACGACGATGTCCGGACCGAACGCACTCGCAAGCTCGGGCAGCATCGTCTCGACGGCTGACAACCATGCGCGCTCGCCGGTCTCGGGCTCGAGCGGAACGTTGACGACCGTGCCGGCCGCCGGACCGTTGCCGGCCTCGGAGATCGAACCTGTGCCCGGGAAGAGGTAGTGCCCGCTCTCGTGGAACGAAACCGTCAGGACACCCGGATCATCCCGGTGGATTTCCTCGACGCCGTCGCCGTGGTGGACGTCAAGATCGACATAGAGCACCCGGAGGCCATCCTGCCTCGCCCGCGCGATCGCCAGCGCCGGGTCGTTGTAGACGCAGAACCCCGACGCCCGTCCCGGCATCGCGTGGTGAAGGCCGCCACCCGGATGAAACGCGTGCTCGATCTCGCCGCGCAGGATTGCCTCCATGGCCCGGATCGATCCGCCGGCGACGGCCGCGGCCGCGTCGTGCATCCGGTGGAACGGCGGATCGTCGCCGGGTCCGATGCCCGCCTCCGGCTGGCCCCACGGATCGTTGTCGAGCTCCGAGAGGCGCTTGACGGTCGCGATGTATTCGGCCGTGTGACAGAGCAGCAGTTCGTCGTCCGACGCCGACTCGGGCGCGAGGCCGGGTTCCGCCCCAAGCTCCCGGAGCAGGTCGATCCCCGGGCCGAAGCGACGGGGCGTCAACGGGTGGCGCGGCCCGAAGTCGTAGGTCAGCGATCGCGGGCCGAAAACGAGGAGTGGCGACGTAGCCATGGCTGGACGATAGCGGGATGGCACGATACGCGGGTGGAGAGGACGTACTCGACTCCGCTCATCGACAAACTCGCGGTGCGGCCGGGGATGCGTATCGCGCTCGTCGGCCCAGTCGATCCGGACGGCACGGTGCGCGAGCTCCTCGCGGAACGCACCAACGACGTGACCGTCGGGCCGCCGTTGGCCGACACGGATCTCGTCTTCCTCGCCGCCGACAGCCAGGCCGAGCTGGCAACGCTCGCCGACATTCGCCGCGGGCTTCGACCGAA
>JBBSCI010000132.1:0-8864 GCA_038250445.1 Candidatus Limnocylindrales bacterium
CTCCAATCGACCGAGTTCGCCCTCGCCGGAGCCACACCGCTGTTCGCGATCGCCACAGATCGGTCGCCCTACGTCTGGCCGATCGCGTTCTGGCTCGCCGCGATCGCACTGGCCGGCCGCTTCACCGTTCGACCGCTGGTCCGTCTCGCGACCCGTGCCCAGCTCCAGCGCGACCTCGTCGTCGCGGCGACCGAGGCGGAGCGTGCTCGCCTGGCGGCCGACATCCACGACGAGGCACTCCAGGAACTGACGCTCCTTGTCCGGCGGCTCGAGTCGGCCGGCGACACCGAGGGAGCGGAACTCGGCCGGACGGTCGCCGACCGCCTTCGGGCGATCTGCGGCGATCTCCGGCTGCCGATCCTCGACGACCTGGGTGTCGGACCGGCGCTTGATTGGCTGGTCCTGCGAATCGAGCGCCTCGCCGGCGGCGAGGTGCGCCTCGAGCGCACCGACGGGACGCGACCGCCCCCGGATGTCGAACTGGCGATCTTCCGGGTCGCCCAGGAGGCGCTCGCCAACGCGGTCAAGCACGGCCAGCCGCCGATCGTCGTTCGCTACCGGACGACGGAGTCCGGCGCCTCGCTGTCGATCGACGACTCCGGCCCAGGGATCGCCGCGGACGCAGGCGCGGCCGCCGAGCGTGGCGAGCACTTCGGCCTGCTCAACATGCAGCAGCGGGCGGAGCAGATCGGCGCGATCCTCGATATCCGTCGTTGGCCGAGCGGCGGGACCCACGTCGCGCTGGAGTGGCGCCAGCGGTGACTCTTGAGGGCGCCTCGGACGCCCCGATCCGGATAGCGATCGTGGACGACCATCCGGTCCTGCGAGAGGGAACCGCGGCACTCCTCGCGGCTCAACCCGGCCTGGAGGTCGCGGGTGTCGCGTCCACGCTCGAGGAGGCGGACGCGATCCTCGCGTCCGAGGCTGTCGATGTGCTTCTCCTCGACATCCGCCTCGGCGCGGACAGCGGCCTGCGCCTGCTGACGACCAACGACCCGTCCCGGCGACGGCCGGCGATCGTCGTCCTCACCTCGTACGACTATCCGCAGTACGCGGAGGCGGCGCTCAGGCTCGGGGCATCCGGGTTCGTCCTCAAGACGGCCCCGATCGCGGAGCTGCTCGATGCGATCCGGCGGGCGGCCGCCGGCGGGCTCGCGTTCGGTGTCCGGCCGGGGCGGGGCGCGGCGATCGCCAGGCTCAGCGAACGTGAGCTCGACGTCGTGCGGCTCGTCGTCGAGGGCCATTCCAACGATGAGATCGCATCGAGGCTCGGGATCGGCCCGAAGACGGTCGAGTCGCACTTGCGGCGCCTGTTCGAAAGGTTCGACCTGGCCTCCCGAACCGAGCTGGCGACGCGAGCACTCCGCGAAGGCTGGCTGGACGTCCCACCGGGCGGCTAGCGGCCGGCGCCTCGGCTCGTTGGCCCCCGGCGTCCCGGTGCGTTGCCTTGTGGGTACGTGGTGCACCTTAGGCGCCTCGAACCGGCGACCACGGACCCGCGCGCCGTCGGCGAGTGCTCCCGCGAGCAGGGATCGGTCGGCCGCGTGCGCCTATCGGGCCGCCCATGGCGCAACCCCGTGCCTAAGGGGCACTCGGTGCACATAAGGCAGGATCCGCACGCCCGGCGGAATAGCGCCCTCCGAGGCCGCCTCCCCCGACGTATGGCTCGCCCGGCGATCCAAGGGTCCGGGGGCACCACGCACCCCCGTACGAGCGGTGGGTGGGACGCGAGCCTCTCGACCGGCTAGGATTGCGCCGGAACCACCACCATGAAGCCTCCCAGTCGATGCCGAACCTGCCGCTCCCACGCCCCCGCCTTCGCCGTGGCGCTTCGGGCAGCGCGGTCCTGCCCGGCGAGGTAGAGGTCGCCGCCCCGGAGATCATCGAGTCCAGCGGCCTGCGCTGGATCCACATCGAGGAACCTCGCCAGGTCGATCGGGAGTGGCTCGAGAAGCACTTCGACTTCCACCCGCTGGACTTCGAGGACGTCTACTCCCGGAACCAGCGCCCGAAGCTCGACTCGTACGACGACTACATCTTCATCGTGCTGCACTTCCCGATCTTCGAGAAGTCGTCCGGACGCCTGCTGTCGGCCGAACTCGACCTGTTCATCGGGCCCGACTACCTGATCACCCTCCCGGATACGCCGCTGCCGCCGCTCAGCGCGATGTTCGACCGGCTGCGATCGCGTGACGACCTGCGCGAACCGAACTTCTCGAAGGGCTCGGGCTATCTGCTGTACAAGATCGTCGACGCGAACGTCGACGCCTCGTTCCCCATGCTCCGCAAGATGGGCAACAAGCTCGACCGGCTCGAGGACGACATCTTCGAGGGCCGCTCATCGGAGATCGTCCGCGAGCTCTCGAACGCGAAGCAGGAGATCATCAACTTCCGCAAGATCGTCCGGCCTCAGCGCGCCGTGCTCCGCGACCTCGAACGCACGAAGCAGCGCTACCTGGCCGAAGAGCTCGAGATCTACTTCGACGACATTTCCGACGCCGCCGAACGGATCTGGGACACGCTCGAGAACTACAAGGAAGTCGTCGAAGCGCTCGAATCGACGAACGAGTCCGTCCTGTCGCATCGCCTCAACGACTCGTTCCGGATCCTGACCGCGGCCAGCGTCATCCTCCTGCCGCTGACGCTGATTGCCAGCGTGTACGGCATGAACGTGCCGGTGCCGGGCGAGGGCGTGCCATACGCGTTCTGGCTGATCGTCGGGCTGATGGCCGTGGTGCTCATCGTGCTGGTCATCGTCTTCCGGAAACGCGGCTGGCTGTAGGCTCACGCCCCGCAGGAGCGCGGTGTCCCGCCCGCGAGGGGCCCTCTACTTCATCGGGATCCCGTTCACGTCCGTGCTCATCTCGAGGTTCGTCGGTGGCGCCGGCCGCGACGGCTCGTACGTCGCGGACCGGGTCGCCGCTCCCTCGAAGGCCGCGGGCGATGGCGCCGCACGCGCCGGCCAGGGATCAGACCGGAAGGTCGCGCTCCGCGGGCCCGATGTAGCGCACGTCCGGCCGAATCAGCTTGTTCGCCGCGGCCTGTTCCAGAACATGCGCGGTCCAGCCCGCGTGGCGGGCGAGCGAGAACGTCGCCGGGAACAGGTCCGGCGTCAGGCCGACACCCTGGAGGACCGGCGCCGCGTAGAACTCGACGTTGGTCTTGAGCGCCCGCTCCGGATGGAGCTCGGCGAGGACCCGAAGCGCGACGTCCTCGACCTCGATCGCGAGCTGGAGCCAGTCGGGCTTGTGCTCCATCTCTTCGGCGACCTTCCGCAGCGCGGCGGCCCGCGGGTCATATGCCCGGTATACGCGATGCCCGAATCCCATGAGCCGCTCGCCACGCGCGATCGCGTCACGAAGCCAGGCCTCGGCATGCTCGACCGATCCGACTTTCGCGAGCTGGTCGACAACCTCCGATGGGGCGCCCCCGTGGAGCGGACCCTTCATTGTCCCGATCGCCCCGACAACCGCGGACGCGATGTCCGACCGGGTCGACGTGATCACCCGGGCCGTGAACGTCGACGCGTTGAAGCCGTGCTCGGCGCCGACGATGAAGTAGGCGTCGAGGGCGCGGGCCGTGCTTGGTTCCGGGCGCTTGCCCGTGAGCTGGTAGAGGAAGCCCTCGACCAGATCGAGCGACGGATCGTGCTCGATGGGCTCGTGGCCCTCCCGCAGCCGAACGAATGCCGCGAGGGCCGACGGCGAGAAGGACGTCAGAACCCGGGCCTGATCGACCGTCGGCGGCCACGGCAGGTCATGCGACGCGCCCCAGGCAGAGACGGCGGTGCGCAGGGCGTCCATCGGCTTCGTCGACGTCGGCAGGGCCCTGAGGACATCGAGGACCGCGTCGGGCAGCGGCCCGGTCGGCAGCTGGTGGTCAGGAGACCAGTCGCCGGTCCAGAGGAGGTTGGCTACGGCCGGATAGGTCCCGTGCTCCACGAGATCGCCGATCCGGTAGCCGCGGTAGATGAGCCGCCCTCGCTCTCCGTCGACCTTGCTGAGGGACGTCTCGCCGGCGAGCACCCCTTCGAGCCCGGGTGAGTAGGGCCGTGGGTCCGCGGGCGGCTCGGTCGCGGTGCCGGGCGTATGTGTTTCGGTCATGCCCTTGATGGTAGTGCGGCCGGTTCGGACGTGTCGCGGCTCAGTTTTCCGGTTCCCGCCGCCCGGCTCTCAGCGCTTCGAATCCGGGCTGAGTGCCTCGAGGATGACACGGACCACGATCGAGCCGAACACGGCGACGACGACCGCGGCGATGAAGCCCTGCCCCTGGCTGAAACCCATCTGGCCGGCCAGCCAGCCGCCGACGATCGCGCCGAGGATGCCGACGACGATATTGGGCAGACAACCGCGGGCGGTTCGGCCGCCGACGACCGCTCCCGAAAGGGCTCCCCCGATGAAGCCGAGAATGATCCAGCCGAAGATGTCCATCGGGCTCAGTCTGCCATGTTCGTGGCGCCAAGGAACGACTCCACGGCGGCGACGAATTCCCCGGCATGGGTGTGGTGCGCCGCGTGCCGTGCGCCCTCGATCACGACGACGGTCCCGCTCCGGAGCCGCGCGTCGAGCGCCTCGGTCGCAGCGCGGAACGGCGGCGCGCTGTCGCCGCCGAGCACCTGGAGCACGGGCACGTCGACTCGGCCGAGTGCCTCGAGCGATGCGGCCGGCGAAGCCTCGCCCTCGAGCTCGCGCAGCGTCGTTCCGACAGCGGCCGCGCGGACCGGCCAGATCGGGTCTGCCCGGAAGGCCGCGAGGGCGGCTGGCGGCATCTGGACGATCTCGCGCATGAACGTCTCGAGGGCGGCGTCCCGATTGCCGGCCTCGATCAGCTCGGCGATCCGTTCCTGGACGCCCAAGGGCTGGTAGCCGGCTCCGATCCCGCGGGCGGCCGGTGGGCTGGGAGCGCCCTCGTAGACGATCAGCCGGCCGATGCTCGACGTCAGCAGCGCAGCTCCGAGCGCGCATCGTCCACCGTACGAGTGGCCGACGACGTCGACGGGTGAGCCGGCTTCGGCGGCTGCCGCGTCGGCAACGGCCGCCAAGTCCTCGAACTCCCGCTCGATCGAGTAGTCCGGGCGGTCGCCCGAGGCTCCGCGGCCCCGCCGGTCGATCGCGTGGAGGCGGGATCGCCGTTCGAGGAGCGGCCCGGTGGTCCGCCAGGTGGTGTGATCGGCCGTTGCTCCGTGAACGAGCACGAGCGGCGGCCCCTCGCCCGACGAGAACACAGCGATCGGCGTGCCGTCGCGGGAGACGACGCTCCGCTGGGCAGGCGTCACGGGCGCCACTCGTAGCGCACGTCCGGCTGACGCTCCTCGTTGGCAGACCCGTCACCCACCGCCGCGACGACGAACCCGTGGCGCTCGTAGAAGCGCCGGGCACGATCGTTGACCTGGAACGTGTACAGGTCGAGGCCGCCCGGCCGCCTCGCCTTCGCGACCTCGACCAGCTGGTTGCCCAGCCCTCGTCCATGCCAGGCTGGCTCGACGTAGAGCTGATCAATCCCGGCCTCATCGAGGACCATCATCGCGACGACCCGCCCGTCGTCATCGGCGACCCATGTTTCCTGATGGGGCACGATCGAGTGCTGCAGCCAGTCGCGGACCTGCTCATCCGTGTGGGCGAGCGGGAAGTCGTAGGTGGACGCGAATGCCGCGAGGTAGACGTCGGCCACGGCCGGGACGTCGGTCGGGACCGCCCTTCGGATCGCTATGCCGTCGGGCCTCGTGGTCGCCGGCTCCGTCACCGACCGATCGCGGACGCCGCCGCTTCGTCGAGGATCCATGTCGCGCCGGCTCGGCGGGCCAGCTGGGCCGGCCATTTCCGCTCGTCGCGCTGCGAACCGAGGGCCTCGGCGATGACCGGCGCCTTCGCGGCGCCGTGGGCGACGACGATGATCCTGCGGGCGACATCGAGGACCCGCGGGTTGAGGGTGACCCGGGCCAGGTGCGGCTCGACGTGCGTCGGCGCCGGCACGGCGAGGACCGTGTCGTCTCGATCGAACGTCTCCGATCCCGGGAAGACCGACATGACGTGACCGTCGGGTCCGATCCCGAGGAGGACGAGATCGAAGGCAGGCCAGCGGCCCTCGAGCGGCGGCCCATCTTCCCGGAGCATCTCCGCGTATCGCTGTGCCGCCCAGATCGGCCCGACGCCGTCGGCGATCGCCTTGCCCGTCGGCATCGGGTGGACGTTCTCGGCCGGAATCGGCGCCCCAGCGGTCCTCCCGCCGACGACGTCCGTGCCGTACGAGCCGGTCCCGGACTCGCCGCTCAGAGCGCCGATCTCGAGGAGGTCCGCGAGGGCGATCTTCGCGTTCGACATCGGATGGTCGGTGGGGACGAAGCGTTCGTCGCCCCACCACAGATCGACCCCCTCCCATGGGATGCGATCGCGGAGCGGCGGGACGGCGAGGTTTCGGTAGATCAGCGGCGCCGTCGAGCCACCGGTCGTGGCCCAGTGCGCACGGCCGCGCGCAAGGACCGAATCGGTGAGCGCCGTCTCGATCAGGTCCGCGGCTGTCCTGGCGCACGCCTCCGGGTCCGGCCGGATCGCGATCTCGGGCTCGTTCGAGATGGGGCTCAGCGTCATCCGATCGGACCTCCTGCGAGCTCGGCCGCCATCGCCATTGCCCCGACCGTGACGGGATCGCGACCGCCGGCCTCGATCGCCTCCGAGAGCAGGTCGATGTCCGTCTTGCGCGGCGCCGTGAAGCCACGTTCGAGGCTATGGACCCCGTCCTGCCAGACGCGGGCATGAACGGCCTCCTGCTCGGCGGTAACGTCGGCGCGTAGCTCCGAACCGCGGAAGTCGGCGCGAAGCTCGATCCGGAGGGTCGTGCCCGGCGGCATCTCCGAGAGGACGGGCCGGATGACGACGGCGACGTCCGTTCGATCGAGGCGGAGGGTTGCCCCGAGTCCGCCGCCCGTCGTCTGCAATGGTGCGGCTCCTCCATGGCGGGCGGCGGCCCGCTTTGCGGGACTCGAGACCGGGGCCAGCGACCGCTCGACCCGCATCCCGAGACGCGACGCGAGCCATGCCGCGTGGTAGACGGGCTTGACGACGTTGGTCGGCTCGACGCCGCCCTCGTCGCGGACTCCGTACGTCACGCTGATCCGGCGGAGGTGACGGAGGTACGGCAGGAAGTCGGGGATGTCGAAGATCGAGGCGATCGCCTCGCGCCAGCGCGACTGGCGAAGGAGCGCGAAGTCTGAGATGGCGATCGGGCGACGTTTCTGAAGACCGGCCAGGTGGCGGATCTGGGGGAGGCCGGTTCCGTGCCATGTCGAGCCGTCGATGACGAGGCGGTCACACATCTCGAACACGTCGTTGGCGGGTTCGGTGCCGAACGACGGCTCGTCCGGCCACCAGACCGTGACCGGCAGGTCGTGGACCAGGAGCGGGGCGACGATCGAATCGAGATGGCGCCCCGACTCGCCGCCGCACGTCAGGTAGATCGTCTCGGCGCAGGTCGCCGGCGCATCCTCGCGCGGCATGACGCAATGGGCATGAATCTGGGCGTCGAGCCAGGACGGACCGTCGGGATCCGATGGCGAGACGATGAGGGTCCGCGAGGGATGGCGGCCGGTCAGCGACTCGATCGTCGCCGCGCAGCGCTCACCGACCTCGGGCCGGCGGGCGATCACGACGAGGTTCATCACGCTCGTCCGGGCCGCGACGTGGCGCTCGGCGGAGTCCTCCCCGGTGACGCGAAGGTTGGGCTGAGCCCAGATTCGGGCGAGCTCCTGCTCGATCCCGTCGATGCTCGTGGCGCGCGAGCGCCAGCGGAGTTCGTCGGTCGCAGGTTCAGTCGGCATCAGATGCGCAGCGGCTCGGAACGGGCTCCGCGCAACCCACCGATTCTTGCCAGACGGGAGTATTGACCAGCGAGAACCTGAAACCTGCCGATCTCTCCCGCCGGGCGGGAGATGTCAGCACTTTTCTGCTCTTTTCGGTCGATTCTTCCTCGCACGCAGGAACGCCCGACTGAATCTCGCAAATCGCTGTCGCCTACTCCGGCCACATAGGAATTGGATATCGACGACGCGCGGCAATTCATATGCGCCGCCACCGTCGGCCGTCGCGGCCCAACAGCTTGTCGGCTTCCTCCGGGCCCCACGTGCCGGCTTCGTAGTTGGGGAAGTCGGGTGGGTGCTCGTTGGCCCACTCCTCGATGATCGGCGTGACGATCGCCCATGCGCCCTCGACCTCGTCGGCGCGGGTGAACAGCGACGCATCACCGAGCAGCGCGTCGAGGATGAGCGTCTCGTAGGCGTCGGGCGAGTCGACCGAGAACGCCGAGCCGTAGGTGAAGTCCATGTTCACCGATCGGACGTCGATCCCGAGACCCGGCACCTTGGCCCCGAAGCGGAGCATGATCCCCTCGTCGGGCTGGATCCGGATCGCGAGGAGGTTCGGGTCCGGCTCGGTGCCGGAGTCCTTGAAGAGCCGGTGGGGGACCTCCTTGAACTGGATCGCGATCTCCGTCGCTCGCTTCGGCAGGTGCTTGCCGGTCCTCAGGTAGAACGGCACGCCCGACCAGCGCCAGTCATCGACCTCGAAGCGAGCGGCGACGTAGGTCTCGGTCTCTGAGAGCGGGTCCACCTCCGACTCCGCGCGGTAGCCGTGGGCCGATTGGGCACCGACCCAGCCCGGGCCGTACTGGCCACGAACGACGTCGGCCCGGATCTCGTCGGGGGTCAGCTCGCCGATGGCCCGGATGACCTTGACCTTCTCGTCGCGGAGGGCGTCGGCCTCGAACGTTGCCGGCGGCTCCATCGCGACGAGGCTCATCAGCTGCAGGAGGTGGTTCTGGAGGACGTCGCGACTCGCACCGGTTTCCTCGTAGAAAGCACCGCGGTTCTCGAC
>JBBSCI010000133.1:0-8825 GCA_038250445.1 Candidatus Limnocylindrales bacterium
CACCGGGTCCGCCGGGGCCACCCGGACGTCCGCCACCGAGCGGCGGGCCGCCCGAGGCCGCGCCCGCGCCGGCGCCGGGGCCGCCCCCACTCGTGCCCGGCCGGCCGCTCATGCCGCGGCCTCCTTCTCGGACATCTGCGAGTACACGATCTCGCGGTAGGTCTCGTTGTCGGCCAGCAGCTCGCGATGGGTGCCGATGCCGACGATCCGACCGCCGTCCATGACGATGATCCGGTCGGCCGACATGATCGTCCCGACCCGCTGGGCGACGATGATCAGCGTGGCCGAGCCGACCTCCTTCTCGAGCGCCGCCCGCAAGCGAGCGTCGGTGCTGAAGTCGAGAGCGGAGAAGCTGTCGTCGAAGACGTAGATTTCGGCCTTCTTGACGAGCGCCCTGGCGATCGCGAGGCGCTGGCGCTGGCCGCCGGACAGGTTCGAGCCGCCCTGGGTGATCGGTGCTTCGAGGCCGCCCTCCATCTCCTCGACGAAATCCTTCGCCTGGGCGATCTCAAGGGCGTGCCAGAGCTCCTCGTCGGTCGCGTTCTCGTCGCCGAAGCGGAGGTTGCTGGCGACGGTCCCGGCGAACAGGAAGGCCTTCTGCGGGACGACCCCGATCCGGCCCCAGAGGTCCTCGAACGACATCTCGCCGACGTCGACGCCGTCGACCTGGACCGTCCCGGCGGTCGCGTCGTAAAAGCGCGGGATCAGGTTGATCAGCGTCGACTTGCCGCTGCCGGTGCTGCCGACGATCGCGGTCGTCTCGCCGGGGCCGGCCCGGAAGGCAATGTCCCGAAGGACCGGCTGCTCGGCGCCCGGATAGCGGAACTCGACATCGTCGAAGACGACCTCGCCGCGCCGGCTCGGGTCACTCGGGGCCACCGGATGCTCCGGCTCGCGGATCATCGGCTCCGTGTCGAGCACCTCGCGGATGCGCCCGGCGGAGACCGCCCCTCGAGGGATGAGGATGAACATGAAGACCGCGGTGAGCACCGCGAACAGGATCTGGGCGAGGTACTGCATGAACGCGGTCAGGTTGCCGATCGAGAGCTGCCCGTCGTTGACCCGCATCGCTCCGAACCAGATGACTGCAACCGTCGACAGGTTGAAGATCGCGGTCATCGTCGGGATCGTGATGGCGAACAGCCGGGTGACCCGCAGCGAGGTGTCGAAGAGGTCGCGACTGGCCGTGTCGAACCGCTGCTCCTCATGCTGCGTCCGGACGAACGCCCGGATGACGCGCACGCCGGACAGCGTCTCGCGCATCACCTGGTTGATCCGATCGAGCTTGACCTGGACGGCCCGGAAGAGCGGCACTGCGCGCGACAGGACAAGCGCGATGACGCCGGCCATCAGCGGCAGCACGACGACGAGCAGGCCCGACAGCGGGACGTCCGTGCGGAGGGCCATGATCACCCCGCCGACGATGAGGATCGGGGCCGAGACGAGGATCGTGAGGCCCATGAAGACGACGAGCTGGACCTGCTGGACATCGTTCGTGTTGCGGGTGATCAGTGATGCCGGGCCAAAGTGGTTGACCTCGACCTGCGAGAACGTCTCGACCTTGGCGAAGATCGCGCTCCGAAGATCGCGCCCGAAGCTCATCGCCACCCGAGCGCCCCAATAGACGCCGATGACCGCCGCGATCCCCAGCAGAGCCGTGACGCCGAGCATCAGGGCGCCGGTCCGGAGGATGTAGTCGTTGTCGCCCGTGGCGATGCCGTTGTTGATGATGTCGGCGTTGAGGTCAGGCAGGTAGAGGTTGCCGATCGCCTGGATCAGGAGCAGCACGAGGACGAGGACGAGCGGGGCGACGTATGGCCGAAGGTAGGTCCGGAAGAGGGCGATCACCGGCCCGCCTCCTGTGCGGCCCTGGCCGCCTGCGCTTCGGCGAGGAGGACTTCCCGGCCGCGGCGGATCGCTCGCATCCCGACGAGGATCGCGGTGAGCTCCTCATCGCTGCACTCTTGCAGCAGGCGGGCAAGTCCCACCCGCCGTAGCTGGGCCAGATCGGTGAAGACTGCCTCGCCGGCAGCCGTTCGATGGACGACGATGACGCGCCGGTCAGCCGCGTCGCGCCGGCGTTCGACCAGGCCGCGCTGTTCGAGGCGATCGACGATCCCCGTCGCGCTTGCCACCGACACGTCGAGGGCTTCGGCGAGGTGACTCATCGACAGCGGGCCGTTCGCCTGGAGGACGTTGAGGACGTGGAGATGGACGAGGCTGAGCGAGCCGGCCAGCCACGTTCGGAACTCGTCGTACCGATCGTGCGGATTCCAGGACGTGAGCTCGTCGAGCACCTCGGCCGAGACGCGCTGGCGCTCGGGCGAGGGCGAGGGCGAGGGCGAAGTTCCGACCGAGTTGTTCAATGCCACATTGATAATCTATGCTGTGTGTAACGATACGTCAAGCGGGCCCGCGAAGCCACTCAGCTGCGGCGGGGGCCAAGACCCTCCGGCATCGGTGTGAACGCGGCAAGCCGGCGCCCAAGAAGAAACGTCTCGCGGTCGATCAGTGCGAGCAGGTCTCGCAGCCGCTCCTCCGTCGTGTCGGCCTCCAGGAGGGCCTGGCGGCGCGGCAGCTCGACCTGGATGATGCCGGCCAGCAGATACGACAACGTCGTCGGGTCGTCCGGAATGATCACCCGGCGCTCGGACGCCGGGTCGCCGAACATCGGCCGATCCGGAGCCTCGCCCGGCGTTCCCGGTGGCATCGCGTCCTCGGTCTCGACCTCGACCCGGATGTCGATCTCGTCCGACGTCTCACCATCGCGTGGCTGGAGCAGCTCGAGGTAGCGGACGAAGCGGCGAGTCGCCCGATTCGCCAGCTCACGCGCCCTGTCGGCATCGCCGACCTCGTCGTCGAGGACGATTGCGTCGGCGACGAGGTATGACTCCTCGCCGACCATCACGTCCTCGATCGCGAAACGCCCGGTCCCGACGACGAGCAGGTCGTAGCGGCCGTCCGGGTAGCGACCGGCCTGGCGGATCTCCGCGAGCGTCCCGATCGCGGAGAACGAGAGCGATCCGCCGCCCACTTCGCGACCTTCGCGGATGAGGACGATCCCGAACGGCATGGCGCCGTCGATGCAGTGGCGGACGAGATCGCGATAGCGCTCCTCGAAAATGTGGAGGGGGAGGGCTATGCCCGGGCAGAGGACGGTGTGGAGCGGAAACAACGGAAGCTTGATGGCGACTCCATCGAGTGGCAGCCAGAGGCCTGGGAACAAGCCAAGTCTATGGGAATCGAAAACGCCGCCGGTTTGAGCCGGCGGCGTCAGCCTGATTTCGAACGAGGATGGCTTAGTGCGAGCAGCCCTTCGGCGAGCCCGTGTCGTCCGCTGTCCGGAAGCTCGAGCCGCAGCCGCAGGCCGCGACAGCGTTCGGGTTGTTCACGGTGAAGCCCGCGCCCATCAGCGTGTCGACGTAATCGATCTCTGCACCCTTGAGGAGGTCGACGCTGTTGCCGTCGACGTAGACTCGCACACCGTTCGCCTGAAGGATCTTGTCCTCGGCGGTCGGTGCGTCCTCGAGCATCATTCCGTAGCGGAAGCCGGAGCAACCGCCGCTGTAGACGTAGACACGCAGCCCGATCTCGGGATTCGTCTCTTCGGCGGTGAGCTCGCGGAGCTTCAATGCGGCCGCATTCGTCAGGCTGACGACGGTGGGCTGGGTCTCAAGCATCTGGCGAATTCCTCCTCCGAGGGACGGGTGAGTGATGATGATTGCGCGCCGACGGCGTACCGTCGATGGGCCAATCGTACGCAGCGCAACGGATTCCGACAAGTGTCGCGCCGAAATCGGTCCTGCTACGCGTCGATCCGCTCCACGATCGTGGCGATCCCCTGCCCGACACCGATGCACATCGTCGCGAGGCCGTAGCGGCCGCCGGTCCGGCGGAGCTCGTGGACGAGCATCGTGACGAGCCGCCCGCCGCTCATGCCGAGCGGATGACCGAGCGCGATCGCGCCGCCGTTGACGTTGACCTTGGCCGGATCGAGGCCGAGCTCGTTGATGCAGACGATCGACTGCGACGCGAACGCCTCGTTGAGCTCGACGAGGTCGAGATCGGCGACCGTCAGGCCAGCCCGCGCGAGGGCCTTGCGGGTCGCCGGCACCGGGCCGATGCCCATGACCGCTGGGTCGACGCCGGCGACCGCCGTTGATACGACCCGGGCGAGCGGCTTCAAACCGAGCTCTCGGGCCTTGACCGCCTCGACGAGCAACACCGCGGACGCGCCGTCATTAATCCCGGAGCTGTTGCCGGCGGTGACCGTTCCACCGTCGCGGAAGGCGGGTCGTAGTTTTGCCAGGGCCTCGTTTGTGCTGTCCGCTCGCGGATGCTCGTCGCGCAAGACGACGATCGGATCGCCCTTCCGCTGGGGCACCGTGATCGGAACGATCTGGTCGTCGAACCGCCCGGCGTCGATCGCCGCAACCGCCTTCTGCTGCGAGGCAAGCGAGAAGGCGTCCTGGAGGTCGCGCCCGACTTCCCAGCGCTCGGCGACGTTCTCCGCGGTCTCGCCCATCGAGAACGGGTAGTACATGGCGGCGAGCTTGGAGTTCGTGAACCGCCAGCCGAGTGTCGTGTCGTAGATTTCCCGCTCGCCGCGGTCCCACGGGGCATCTGCCTTGGCCATGACGTATGGCGCCCGGGTCATCGACTCGACGCCGCCGCCGATGAACACGTCGCCATCGCCGACGGCGATCGCATGCGCCGCCGAGTTGATCGCCTGGAGGCCGCTGCCACACAACCGGTTCACGGTCAGCCCGCCTACCTCGACCGGCAGGCCGGCCAGGAGCAGCGCCATCCGGGCGACATCGCGGTTGTCCTCGCCAGCCTGGTTGGCGCAGCCGAGGATCACATCCTCGATGAGCGTCGGATCGATTCCCGAGCGCTCCACCACGGCCTTGATCGCGGCCGCCGCAAGGTCATCGGGCCGGACCGACGCTAGTGCCCCGCCGTAGCGCCCGATCGGAGTCCGGAGGGCTTCGACGATCCAGACCTCACGCAGCGGTCGTTGCAAGTCACGCACGGCCGAATTGTAGGCGGGACCAGCCGACTGGCCTCAAAGCGCGCCGCTACGGCAGCTTCGACAGCGCCTCGGCGACGGCCACGGCGTCCGTCCCGGCGACCGTGAATGAGACGTCATCGTGCGCATAGACGTAGAACGGCACCGTGGCAGTGGTGGTCGTCACCTTGATCGCGTGCTTGCCACCGAGGTCGACCGCCTCTTTTGTCGTCGTCGCATTCAATGCCCGCCCCGCGATCATGGCGTCCCCGACGGCCTTGGCCCCCTTGGCCCTCACTCGCAGGGCGACGATGCTGGCGCCGGTCGTCGACGCGATGCCGATCTGCATGTCGGCACCCTGCACGCCCAGGAGCGTGAGGATGCTCTCGAAGATCATCGCCGAGGACGCGTCGAACATGCTCGTGTCGGAGCCGAGCAGCTCGAGCTTCTGGGTCGCGGTGCCGCCGAGCGACGTCGGCAGCAGATCAACCAGCGGGGAGCGCCCATCAGGCGCGGGAAGCGACTGCGAAAGCGATGGTGTTGCCTGAGGCGATGGGCTCGACGCGTCGGCCGGCGTCGGGAAGGCCGTCCGTGGCGCCGGCCGCGGTGAGGTTCCTGTGGTAGTCGGTTGACCCGTGGCGGCCTGATTGCCGCACGCGGCGATGGCGGCGGCGAGGACGAGTCCGAGGCCGACACGCACCGCGGAACGGGTGGTCTTGCGCATGGAGCAATCGTACGTGACCGATGGCCGCGGCCGGTGGAGTCGTCAAGTCTCGGCCAAGCCTGGAGCGGGAACGAAGCGATCGCCTGAGACGGCGTGCCGCTCCAGGGCCGCTGCGACGGCACCCTCGCCACCGAGGCGAGCGGTGCGCTCGAACGGCCCGATCGGATTCGCCGCGCCGAGGCGCAGGGCGAGGTCGATGTCGGCCTTCGTGGCGACATGGTCCCCGAACGCGTGCCAGGCCTCGTTCACCACGGCCAGCTCGATCCGCTCCACGATCGCGGCTGGAGCGAGGGCGGAGGCGGCCGAGGCCTCTTCCGCGAACTCGGGGGCGACCTGCCCGCGTTTGCCATCCTCGTATCGATAGAAACCGTCGCCGCTCTTCCGGCCGAGGCGGCCCTCCCCGACGAGCCGTTCCTGGATGTCCGACGGGCGGAGGCGGTCCGGCCGACCCAGGCCCTCCCAGACGCCGCGTGCAGCAGCGAGGTTGATGTCGATCCCGACCAGGTCCATCAGCTCGAATGGACCCATCGGGTAGCCCTCTGCCCTTACCGCAGCGTCGATCGCCTCCACGCCCGCCGAACCTTCTTCCACGATCGCCAGCGCCTCGAGTGTGAACGGCCGGTTCACGCGGTTCACGATGAAGCCGGGCAGGTCCGCCGTTCGGACCGGAGTCTTGTCCCACGAGCGGAGCAGCCGCTCAGCTCGGGCGACCACTGCCGGATCGGTCTCCGCAGTGACGACGACCTCGACGAGCACCATCAGCGGGGCGGGGTTGAAGAAGTGGAGCCCGAGGATCCGATCACGGCGGTTCGCCAATGCCGCGACATCGGTGACCCGGAGGGACGACGTGTTCGTCGCGAGGATCGTGTCCGGGTCGGCCTCGGCGTCCAGGGCACGGAAGATGTCCTGCTTGAGCGGCAGCAGCTCGAGGGCGGTCTCGATCAGGACCTCGGCCTGCGTGGCGAGCGACACGAGTGCCTCGGCCTGGCGGAGACCGGCGAGCCGCCCTTCGACCCAGTCGTCGATCGAATCGGCGTCGAGTTCCAGCTTGGCCGCCCGACGCGCCAGCCCTTCGCGAACCCGCAGGCGTCCCCGCTCGATCGCCTCGGCGTCGACGTCATAGAGCACCACCTCGTGGCCGTTCTCGAGGGCGGTCTGGGCGATCCCGGCACCCATCGTCCCGGCCCCGACGACCCCGATGATCTCCAAAGCTCAGACGGCCTTGAACGACTCGAACGGTTGGCGGCAGGCCCGGCAGTAGAAGAGCGAGCGGCAGAGCGTCGGGCCGAAGGCATTGTCCATGGCCACGTTCGCTGAGTCGCAATACGGGCAACGGACGTCCTCAGGCTCCGCCGGAGGGGCGAATCCCGATTCGCTGAGGTGCCGGCGGCCGGCGGGAGTAATCCGCTCGGACGTCCAGGGAACTTCGAAACTGATGGCTACGTCGACCGGCCGGCCGAACGCCGCCAGGCGCTCGCTGACGGCGGAGCGGATCGCCTCGATCGCCGGGCAGCCGACGAAGGTCGGCAACAGCTCGACGAGGATTCGCCCGTCGCCCGAGACGTCGACCCGATGGACGATCCCGAGGTCGACGATCGAGATGGCGGGAATCTCCGGGTCCGCGACATCAGCGAGCGCGCTCCTGATCGCCTCGACGGAGGCGTCGGGAACCGCAACGGCCTCGATCACCACGTCGCCACCGGATCCGAACGCCGGACCGACGTGAATTCGCCCCACAGCCACTGGAACGGCTCGCCGTGATCGGTCCGACCTCTGGTCAAGTCCGCCGCCGGCGGCATCGGGAGGCGGACGCGGACGAAGACTGGGGTGATCGTCGCCCGCCAGCGGGCCTCGAGCGCGGCCATCGGCTCTGCTAGGACGACCGCCTCGACGAGGCTCGCCTCACCATCCAGCGGGGTGAACACGGTCGCGGCGTCAGGCGCTAGCTCGTCGAGGGCGGCCAGCAGCCGCTCGCGCGGCTCTCCGTCGCGCTCGGCCAGTCGTTCAAGCCAGGCTGTCGCATGCATGACGTGGTAGCGCTCTTCGCGCCGAATCTTGTTGACGAGCTCCCGCAACGGCACGAACGATGAGCCGGCAAGGCCGTCCAGCCGGGTCATATCGGCGGTGTCGTAGAGGAAGCGTCGGGCGATCGTCATCGCCCAGTCGCCGCGGCCATGGTCGAGCATTCGGGCGTGGCGGTACTCCGCGGGCTGGCGGTCGTACGCGATCGCGTCGGCATCACGGCGGTCCGCCCGGACCTCGGCGAGCAGGGCGTAGAGCGCCGCCGCGTGACCGAGCTCGTCCTGGGCAAGCGAGCTCATCGCCACGTCCTCTTCGAGGAGCGGCGCGATACCCGTCCATTCGGAATCGGAGAAGCCGATGACGAACTCGTCGTCGGCCATCGAAAGAAGCAGCTCGTCGAGCGCCGCCCGCGTCGCCGGGGCGAGTGCTGCCGCAAGTGTCGATCGGGCGGTCGTCATCGATTACGCGCCTTTGGCTTCGATTCGCCGGATTGCTTGCGAGCGGCTGCCAGCTTGTCCCGCATCACGTATCCGCCGGGCTTCTTGAACGAGCGGTCGAGGGGCGGCTGCAGCAGGTCCGGGTCCGACAGGTCGTGGACGTCGGCGCGGCGGACGATCCATAGCCGGACGCTCTCCTGGCGCCGGCCATAGAGCTCACGGGCGTAGTGCACCGCGAGCACGGCGTCGGGTGCCATCACCGACCCGCCGTGGCGCATCGGGTCGCCTTCCTTCTCCTGGCGGAAGACCTCCCACGGTTCGAGCAGCGACCCGCCATCGGGGGCGCCGTCGCGGTCGATTGGCGCTGAGTCAGTCATCTCAGGCGACAGCCGCTGACGCCGGCGAGGCGAGGATCGTGTCGCGGACCCACTGCGTCAGCTCGTAGTTGGTCCGCCGGAACGCCAGCCGCTCCTCCGATTTCGGACCGTGGTTCGTGACGACCGTCCGGAGCTCCTGCCAGTCGGGCTCCGTGTAGCTCCACCGCCCGTCGGCCTCGTCGAGCCGGAGGTCCGGATCGGGCAATGTGAGCCCGAGTTCGCGGATCCGTGGAACGTAGATCGTCAGGAATTCCTGG
>JBBSCI010000134.1:0-8675 GCA_038250445.1 Candidatus Limnocylindrales bacterium
CCTCTTCGGGGGCATCCCACGAGCGCATTCCATCCATCTCGGCGGCGTTCGACGTCGCCTTCTTTGTCAGGACGAGCTCGAGGGCCCGCTGGATCGTCGACTTGCCGGCCTCGTTGGGCCCATGGATGATCGTCAGACCAGGCGCCAGCTGGACCTCGAACTCGCGATAGCGACGGAAGTCGCGAACGCTGAGCCGCGTGATCCTCATCCGCCCGGCCGCCGGGCCGCGCTCACAGCGTCACCTCGTGGCCGGCAAGCAGCAGGCGACCGAGCCGGAGCACGTCGCGGAGTTCAGCCGCTTCGGCGGCGGCCGCATCGGCCGGCTCGGCCTCGAGCTCGGCGATCCTTGCTTCGACATCGCGGATGAAGGCGCCGCTGATCGTATCCGGCGATGGCAGCGACCCGGTCGTGAGGGCCGGCGTCGAGTCGTCGCGGATGCGGATCCGGAGGAACGAGTCGCGGAGCTGGTCCTCGGCCTCGGTCGTGTTGATGTCGAGCTCGTCGGGCAGGACCCCCGTGAGGCGGACCTCGAGGACAAGATCCGGGTCGGCCTTTGGCGTGATCGTGCTGACAAGATCCGGCTGGCTGGCAATACTCGCCGCGTCCAGGTCGAGCCTCTCGAAGCGGGTCAGGCCGACGCGGCGGTCCTCGATGTTGACTACCCGTTTGCCGGACTGGTCCTCGATGGTCACGAGCAGGACGTTGCCTGCCCCGTCCTGATTGACGGCGACCGGCTCGGGCGCACCCGAGTAGGCGTACACCGTGCCGCCGGCCTTCCCGCGCTGCGAGGAATGCCAGTGGCCCAGAGCGAGATAGTCGAGCCCGGTCGCAGCGATCTCCTCTTTCGTGATGACGACGTCATCGCGATCTGTCTTGTCGGGAATGGCCAGGGAGCCGTGGACCATGCCGACATGCCATGTCGCCGTCGGATCCGGCTGGGCGACCCTGAGGTCTCGAAGCGGACTGTGCGGAGCACGCTTCGTGGCGAAGACTGTCCCGTGGACGACCACGTCGCAGGCCGGCAGGTGGACTGAACTGCGGTCCGGCGTCAGGACCGTGACCATGTCGTCGTCCGGGCCGCTGCCGGCCATCGCCCCAAGGTCGTACGACCGATAGATCGAGGAGCGGTCGTAGCAATCGTGGGTGCCCGGGATGATGACCGTTCGGATGCTCGCGTCGGCGAGTCGCTTCAGTTCTGCGGCGACCCGTTCGACGGACCGTTTCGGCTGGGTATTTGAGTCGAACAGGTCGCCGGCGATGAGGACGACGTCGACGTGCTCTCCGATCGCAAGGGCGACAGCAACGCGGAAGGCCGCGAACTGCCGCTCGCGCTGGGTGGCGGCCACCTCTCCGAGATCCGCGTGACGCGCACCCAGGTGGACGTCTGCGGTGTGTAGCAATCGGAGCATCCGGTTGCGGCTGGCCTCCCTGTCCCGTCATGGCCGGAGCGACGAGTCGAGGTGGCGTCGCAATCCGTCGATTCCCCGACGCCGAGGATTGGTGCGAGCGAGGCGCCCCCTGGCCCTCGCTCGCCACCCCGAAGTCTCGCGCCCCATTGTGACAGGTCGCATGTCACGGTCGCCAGCAGGCTCCGGCCGAGCGAACGCGCGCCCCAGACGCCGCGACGGCCCTCCGGCGCCGCGCAAGGCCCGTTCTGTTAACCCGATGTATTCTTCGCCGACGAAACACCGGTGCGCCCCGAAACAGGGACTCCACATCGGCACCTGGATAGCGCGGCGCCGGCAGTTCCGACGCTCCTCGCAACGTCCTGTCCGCCGATGTCCACGCCCGAGGCGACCCAGCGAACAGCGCAGAGGAGGGGAAACTGGTGACCTACGCTGATCGGACACTGACGTGTGTCGATTGCGGAGTGGAATTCATCCACTCGGCGGCGGACCAGGAGTTCTACGTCCAGAAGGGGTTCTCATCGGACCCCAAGCGATGCGCGAGCTGTCGAGCCAGCCGCCGCGCCAGTCGCGATTCGGGCGGTGATGTCCGGGAAATCGGCGGCCCGCGGGGCTATGAACGGGGTGACGACCGGGTCGCTCGCGAGTACTTCGCCGTGATTTGCTCCTCGTGCGGCAACCAGGCCCAGGTCCCATTCAAGCCGCGGATGGACCGGCCCGTCTACTGCTCCGACTGCTTCCGCGAGGTCAAGCCCGACTGAGCCGCTCGAATCTGGCCTCTGCCGGCCCGTTTCGTGCCAAATGCCCGCCGGGTGAGCGTTGGTCACGGAATTCGTGTCAGATGATCGCCAGCGCGACTTCTGTCACGAACCGGCGTGCACGCCACGCTTGCAGCAGCCCGGCGCGAGGTCGGCGCCGTGACAGGTGCTCATGGGGCAGTCATTTGACACAAAACGGCGCCCCGGCTCGGTCGGGCGCCGGACGCGCCCTCGGTCCTCAGAGCCGGAACTCGTCGCCGGCGTGGAGGCGCTCGCGCCGGCGGCCCCGCCAGACGGTGACCCGCGACGGGCCGTGGACCTGCCACGATCCGTCGCGGCCGACGAGCGCGGTCTCCTCGTCGATGCCGAGCAGCACGGAGCCGCGCCGAGCCTGCAGCGCGATCAGCGCGCACATCGGCTCCGGCCACGCGTCGTAATGCGGGATGACCGACGCTCCGGGGACGAGGCCCAGCCCGTCGCGCCACCGAACCGGCCAGACGAGGCGACGGCCGCGAAAGTCGAAGTGCCGCTCGGCGAGGGCCATCGCCCCGGCCGAACAGCCGACGATCACCGCACCGCGCTCATGGGCCTCACGGAGAGCCTGCCCGACGGCGGAGCCATCGAGCGTCGTCGACAGATGACCGGGTTTGCCGCCCGATAGATACACGAGATCCGCCTCGCCGATCGCCTGGACATAGGCCGCGTCGTCGGCGTCGGCGCGGTCACGAACGGGAATCGGCTCCACCTCCGCGCCAAGGCCGGAGAAATGGGCGACGCCCATCGATGCCCAGCGAGCGAACGCCTCCTCGCCGTCAGGCCAGGAGGCCGTCGGCAGGATCGCGACTCGGGGACGGGTGCGGCCGGTCGCGGCGAGCAGGCCCACGTCGAACTCGGCCATCGCAGGGAGGAACTCGCCCGAACCGACCAGGGCGACTGCGCCGGACATCTCGGTGAGCATAGCGGCGCCTGTGCGACACTGCCGCCCGTGACCCGGACCGAGCGATGGACGTTGCTGGCGGCGATCCTCGGTTCAGGGATCGTCTTCCTCGACGGCACGATCGTGAACCTCGCGCTGCCGTCGATCGGCCGCCTGCCGACCTCGTTCCTAGGTGTGCTCGAGGGCCAGGCCTACGTCGTCGCCGGCTACCTCGCGGTGCTTTCCGCGCTGCTGATCCTGGCCGGTGCGCTGGCCGACTTCTACGGGCGGCGGCGGATCTTCGCCATCGGCCTCGTCGGCTTCGGCATCTCGTCACTGCTTTGCGGGATCGCTCCGAACCTGGAGCTGATCGTCCTCTTCCGTGTGCTCCAGGGAGCGTCGGGCGCGCTCCTCGTCCCGGGCTCCCTCTCGATCATCACTGCGACGTTCGAGGGGGCCGCGCGATCGAAGGCGTTCGGCACGTGGGCGGCCTCGACATCGGGCCTCGCCTTGTTCGGCCAGCCGCTCGGCGGGCTGCTCGTCGACTCGCTGTCGTGGCGCGCCGCCTTCCTCATCAACGTCCCGCTGGTCGTGATCGCGCTCTGGGCGACGATCAGGCACATGCAGGAATCGCGCGACGCGGACGCGGACCGCAAGTTCGACTGGCTCGGCGCGCTCGCCGGGGCGATCGCGATCGGCGGCCTCGCCTTCGGCGCGACGCGCGGTCAGCAGCGCGACTGGCAGGACGGGCTCGCCTGGGCGTCGCTGGCGGTCGGCGCCGTCGCCCTCGCCGTGTTCCCGATCCTGATGGTTCGCCGAGCCCATCCCCTGGTCCCGATCGAGCTGTTCCGGAACCGGGACTTCGCCGTAATCAATCTCTCGACGTTCCTCATCTACGGCGCCCTCTACACGACCTTCTTCTACCAATCCGTGCTGCTCCAGGGCACGCTCGGCTACACGGCCACAGCCGTGTCGCTGGCGGGGCTGCCCACGGGCATCCTCCTCGTGGCCCTGTCAACGCGGGTGGGCGCCCTTGCCGGGCGGATCGGGGCGAAGCCGTTCCTCGTCGCCGGGCCGCTCATCATGGCGGCGGGCGTCCTGTGGTGGGCCCGCATTCCCGCGACATCGGACCCGTGGCGGGCTTCGATCGCAGATCCGGCGACGCTCCTCCCGCCCGGCTCCGTCTTCGTCGACGTCCTGCCGGCGCTGATCCTGTTCGGGCTGGGGATTTCCCTCGTGGTCGCGCCCCTGACGACCACGCTGATGAGCTCGATCCCGACGCGCAACGCCGGCGTCGCGTCAGCGATCAACAACGCGCTGTCGCGCGTCGGCACCCCGCTCGTGGGCGCCGTCATCTTCATCGTCGTCTCGGCGACGTTCTACGGTGGGCTCGCGACGAGGGTGCCAGGCCTCGATGGCAGCGACCCCGCTGTCCGGGCCCAGTTC
This sequence comes from Candidatus Limnocylindrales bacterium, assembly GCA_038250445.1. Taxonomy (GTDB): domain Bacteria; phylum Chloroflexota; class Limnocylindria; order Limnocylindrales; family CSP1-4; genus CF-46. Next base: position 4,527 of record JBBSCI010000134.1, read on the forward strand.
GCTCCCCTGAACCCGCCGAAGGGCGACGTGGCGCCCGAGGCGGCCGAGGCGAGCAGGGCGGCGTCGGTCGACGCGTTCCGAGTTGCGGCGTTATTTGCCGCCGTGCTCCTGGTGACGGGCTCGACCACCAACCTGATCGGTCTTCAGGGGTCCCGATCGAAGGATGGTTGAGCGGCGCCCCATCGACCACGCAGCAGGCGATGGGCGGACGAGCGTGGCCAATTGGCGAAAACCGGTTCCCCGCGCTGGATGCGGCGTGTATCCTCGTCACCATCGCACGCCCAGCCCAGTGATACTCGGCGTGGCACGAGACGGGATGCCTGCGCCGATTGAGGGGCGCGGAGTTGAAAGGGAGGCACACGCACATGACCGGACCCGGCCCCAGCGATCCTGCCGGGCAGGACCCCGCGCCCGGAGCACCCGATCCAGCGCAGCCAGTCGACGGTAACTGGCAGCAGGCGCCCACACCCGGCGCGGCTCCGACGTTTGCCCAGCAGGCCCAGAACTGGAAGCCCGCCGAAGTCGCGCCCGGACCGACAACCGGAATCGCGTATGCCGAGCTCCCCGTGCGGATCGGCGCGCTGTTCATCGACGGCATCATCCTCGCGATCGTGGGGATCCTCGTGAACAGCATCCTCGTTGCGATTCTGTTCGCCTCGCTGTTCACCGTCGGAACCGGCGCCTTCATCATCGGCGGGCTGATCATCCTGGTCATCAACGTCGCCATCGGCGCCATCTACTTCGTCTACACGTGGACGACGATGAAGGCATCTCCGGGTCAGCGCATCCTGGGGCTGATGACCGTCAACGAGGCCGACGGCAGCGCGCTCACGCAAAACCAGGCGATCACGCGGTACCTGGTGATGTTTGCGCCCGGCTATATCGGGTCGCTGGCGTCCAACGTCGTGGGAGGCGTCATCGGCCTGTTGCTCTCCCTGATCGGTCTGGGCTGGTCGATCTACCTGCTCTACACGACCGCCAACGATCCCAAACGCCAGGGCTTCCACGACAAGTACGCCAAGACAGTCGTCGTCAAGCCGGTTGCCGGCACCTGACGTCGATCCACTGCCTGACGCTCCCGGCGCACGTGCACCGGGAGCGTTTTGATTCGGGGACGATCGGATGAGCGGAACGCGCGACTGGGACGCGGCCACATACGACCGGGTCGCAGACCCGCAGACTCGCTGGGGCGCGAGCGTGCTCGATCGCCTGCCGCTCGGCGGCGACGAACGGGTCCTCGACGCGGGCTGCGGCAGTGGCCGTGTAACAGAGCTGCTCGCCGAGCGCCTGCCGCGCGGCTCGGTCGTCGCCCTCGACGGGTCGCCGACGATGGTCGAGGGGGCGCGCGCCCGACTGGCCCGATTCGGCGACCGGATCACCTACGTCGTCGCAGATCTCGGCCGGCCGATCCCCTTCGCGGAACCCGTCGACGCCATCCTCTCGACGGCGACGTTCCACTGGGTCCCCGACCATGACGCGCTCTTTCGCAATCTCGCCGCGATCCTGCGACCGGGCGGACGGCTGGTCGCCCAATGCGGCGGCGCCGGCAATATCGCCAACGTCAGGCAGGTCCTCGCGGGCATCGGCGACGGCTGGCTCGGCGAACCCCATTTCGAGACATCCGAGGACACGGCCCGTCGGCTCGCGGCGTCGGGTTTCGTCGATGTCGAGTGCTGGCTGACTGATGAGCCGACGTCGTTCGAACCCGGCGCACCGTTCGAGACATTCCTCCGGACCGTCGTCCTCGGGACTCACGTCGCGCGGCTGTCGGAATCGGAGCGCGACGGCTTCGTCCACGAGGTCGCCTCGCGGCTGCCGAAGGCGCGGATCGACTACGTCCGGCTCAACATCCTCGCCCGCCTCGCGGGTTAGGCCCGCGGGCCCCCACGTCCCGTTCGAAACAGCTCGCCGTGGCCGGGGATGACGATGTCGACGGCGGCCAGGACGCGCGCGCGCTGGGCGTCCAGGACCGCCTGGTCGGATGCGAACGGATCGATCGCGGGCGTCCGGTCCGTGTGCCACCAGAGGTGGGTGAGCGCGTAGACGCCGTCGTCGGCGTCGACCATGAGCGAGGCGTCCTCCTCCGAGTGGCCGGGCGTCAGCCAGAGCTGGGCGTGCGGCGTCATGTTCCACCCGTCGCCGTCGTGATCGAGCCACAGGTCGTCGCGGTACCGTGCCCAGAAGTCGACGACCTCTGCGTTCGGGAACAGCGCGACGTTCATCGTGTGGTCCGGGTGGTGGTGGCTCAGGAAGACGTGGGTCACGGCCTCCGGGCTCACCCCTAACGCAGCCAGCGGATCGAGGATGTGAGCGCGCGAGGCGACGAGGCCCGGGTCGGCGACGATCAGCGCGTCGCCGTCGCGCACGAGGGTGATGCTGCTGCCGACACGCGTTCCGTTGTCGCGGACGTAGCCGGGGTGAACGACGTGGACGGTTGCCATCATCCTGGAGTCTAGCGGCGCCCGTTCCGCGCGATGGGCGGCTCGGCGATCGGCTGGCCCTGGTATGCCATCGTGATGGGCATGGCAGACGGATCCGCCGACATCGTCTTCACCGGGGGCCACGTCCACACCGTCGACGGCGGCCGACCGCGCGCAGAGGCCGTGGCGATCCACGGCGAGCGGATCTCGGCCGTCGGGAGCACTGCGGAGATCGCGACGGCGATCGGCCCGAAGACGCAGGTGATCGATCTCCGCGGCCGGCTCCTCGTCCCGGGCTTCCAGGATGCCCACATCCACCCTCTCGAAGGTGGGATGGAGCAGATGGAGTGCGACCTTCGCGCTGCCAGGGGCCGCCCGGCGGTGCTCGACACCATCCGTGCCTACGCCGACGCCCATCCCGAGGACGACTGGATCGTCGGCAGCGGCTGGTACATGGGCGATTTTCCGAACGGGCTCCCGCGACGCGAGGACCTCGACGCGATCCTCCCGTCTCGGCCGGCCTACTTTCCGAACCGCGACGGCCACTCCTCTTGGATGAATGGGCGCGCGCTCGAGCTCGCGGGGATCACCAGCGACACCGCCGATCCGGACGGCGGGCGGATCGAACGGGATGCCGGCGGATCTCCGACCGGGGTGCTCCATGAGGACGCCGTCGACATCGTGGAGGCGCTGTTGCCGGTCCACGGCGCAGATCAGTGGCTGGCGGCATTCCGGATCGCCCAGACGCATCTCCACTCGCTCGGGATAACGGCCTGGCAGGACGCCAACGTGTCGCCCCATGACCTCGCCGTGTACCGCACAGCGTTCGAAGCCGGTCACCTCAGCGCGCGGGTCGAGGGCGCCCTCTGGTGGGATAGAACGCGTGGCTTCGAGCAGGTCGACGAGCTGGCGGAGAGGTCGGCGACGGGCTCATTTGGGACGTTCCGGGCAAACAGCGTGAAGATCATGCTCGACGGCGTCCTCGAGACGTATACGGGGGCGATGATCGATCCGTACCTCGACCGGGACGGCCACCGGACGACGAACCGGGGGATCAGCTTCATCGAAGCAGATTCCCTTAAGGACTACGTGACCCGCCTCGACGCAGCTGGACTGCAAGCCCACTTTCATGCGATCGGCGACCGAGCCGTGCGAGACGCCCTCGATTCGATCGAGGCGGCGCACCTGGCGAATGGCCCGACCGACACCCGGCCGCACATCGCGCACATCCAGGTCATCCATCCCGACGACGTGCGGCGGTTCGGGCCGCTTGGCGCGGTGGCCAATGCCCAGCCGCTGTGGGCATGTCACGAGACCCAGATGGACACGCTGACCGTTCCGTTCCTGGGCGCGGAACGAGCCGGCTGGCAGTACCCGTTCGGATCCCTCCTCCGATCCGGCGCCCGCCTTGCGATGGGGTCGGACTGGAGCGTCTCGACGGCCAACCCGCTCGTCGAGATCGAGGTCGCCGTGGATCGCGTCTACCCGGAGTCGCGAGGGGTGGCGAAGCCGTTCCTGCCGTTGGAGCGACTGACGCTCGCAGAAGCGATCCGCGGGTTCACGCTGGGTTCGGCCTACGTGAACCACCTCGATACGGACACCGGCTCGATCGAGACCGGCAAGCTGGCAGATCTCGCCGTCGTCGACCGCGACCTGTTCGACGTGGTTGCGGGCCCGATCGGCGACGCGAAGGTCCTCGCGACGTTCGTCGGCGGTGTGGCGGTGTTCG
>JBBSCI010000135.1:0-8610 GCA_038250445.1 Candidatus Limnocylindrales bacterium
CGGACGGCGATGGCGGCGGCGGACCTCGAGGCGGGCGAGCCGTGCGAGAAGTTCAGCCTGGCGACGTCCATCCCCGCCGCGACAAGCTCGGTGGTTCGATCGCGACTGGCCGGGCCGATCGTGCAGACGAGCTTCGTCCGCGACGACCCGCCGGCCGCGGGCGGGGAGATGCGCTCCACGAGGCCACGATAGCCCCGCGCGTCGGCCGACGCTCGCCGGCCGACGCTCGTGTCGATGCCTATGCCGAGCGGCGATCGGCGATCAGCAGAGGACCCACTTGCCGTTCTCCTGGACGACGTTGATGTCCTCGTCGATCGGCTGTGACTGGCTGAGCGATCCGGCCATCGACCCGATGATGACGTCCAGTTGCGCATCGTCGACGGGCTGCCCCTGGGCCTGCATCACCTTCTTCATGAGATCGCGCATCTTGGCCGGGTCCATCGTGATCGTCATATTGCCGGCGACGTGGACGACCGCGTTGTTGCCGGACTTGCTCTTCTCGGTGGTCTGAATGTCCTTGAACGCCATCGTCATGGCGCCCGCGATCTCGTCGGACGTGAGGCCAAGGGACCCAAGCGCGCCGGCGTCGCCGCCTCCGAACAGGCCGGTGATGTCACTCTTCTTTGCCGCGCAGGCATAGTCGGCCAGCTTGGCGAGCCCGCCCGACTGGGCCGCATCCATCGCCGATTTGACCGCGCCCGCCGGATCGCTCTGGCCGCCGCCGATGCCTCCGCTACATCCGGCGAGACTGACGATCAGGACCGTGGCGATCGCCACGGACCGGAGAAACCTGGACTGCATCGCACCCTCCATGGTCGGGGCCCCACCGATGCCGGCGGCCATTCGCCCTAGCCGCGCACAGTCTCGCTCATTGGCCGCGGCGGTGCATCTCTGGTCTGGCGGTCAGCGGTGGCGGCGACCCGTCCGTGTCCCGGTCCGTTTGCGAACGTTCGGCGTGACCGTGTGGTCCCATGTCGGCCGATCGAGCCAGCGCGCCTGCCAGCCCGGGTCGTCATCATGCTCGTCGCGGATGCCGGGCAGCCAGTCCGCGGCCGTGCCTTCATCGATCCCGGGTATACCGTCGAGTGTGTCGGCGGGCTCTTCGTCGGCGGGCAGAACGGTGACGCTCGTGACCTCGAACGCCGGACCAGCCGGCTCGGCGACTCCCCGCCGGCCGCGCCCGTCATTGCCCGGCCCCGAGGCGCGCCCGGCACGTTCCGCCGCCCGCCCGACCACGAGCGACTGGTCCTGCTCGAGGACGCGGAGCCGGATCTGCTGGATCTCGTCGCGCAGGGCGGTCGCGCGCTCGAACTCGAGCTGCTTCGCGGCGGCCTTCATCTCGGCCTCCATCCGGGCGACGAGCTTCTCGATCGCGGCCGTGTTCTCCAGCGTCAACGCCCGGCCCGTCAGATCGTCGCGCTCGGAGGTGTAAACGACCGTCCGTTCGGCGACCGCGCGGAGTCGCTCGTTGATGTCGTGGATGCCCTTGACGATCGTCGTCGGCTCGATCCCGCGTTCCAGGTTGTGTGCCACCTGGACCGATCGGCGCCGATCCGTCTCCTCGATCGCCGCGGCCATCGATTCCGTGATCCGGTCGGCGTACATGACGACCTGGCCGCCGATGTTGCGGGCCGCCCGGCCGATCATCTGGATCAGCGACCACGAGCTCCGAAGGAACCCTTCCTTGTCCGCATCGAGGATTGCCACGAGCGTCACTTCGGGGAGGTCGATCCCCTCGCGGAGGAGGTTGATGCCGACGAGGACGTCGAAGACACCGAGCCGCAGGTCGCGAAGGATCGCCACCCGCTCGAGCGTGTCGACCTCGCTATGGAGGTACTGGACCTTGATGCCGAGCTCGCGTAGGTAGTCTGCGAGGTCCTCTGCCATCTTCTTAGTCAGGGTCGTGATGAGAGCGCGTTCGCCGCGCTCGACCCGGAGCCTGATCTCCTCCAGGAGGTCGTCAATCTGGCCGTCGGTCGGGCGGACCTCGATCGTCGGGTCGACGACCCCGGTCGGGCGGATCAGCTGCTGGACGACCTGCTGGCTCCGCTCGAGCTCGTACGGTCCGGGCGTCGCGCTCATGTAGACGACCTGGTTGAGGTGACCCTCGAACTCCTCGAACGTGAGCGGCCTGTTGTCGAGGGCCGATGGCAGGCGGAACCCGAAGTCGACGAGGATCTCCTTGCGGGTCCGGTCGTTCTTATACATCCCCACGACCTGCGGGATGGACATGTGCGACTCATCGACGACCAGCAGCCAGTCCGGCGGGAAGTAGTCGAGGAGCGTCCACGGCCGCGAGCCGGCTTCGCGTGCCGAGAGGTGGCGCGAGTAATTCTCGATGCCGGTGCAGAAACCGAGCTCCCGCATCATCTCGAGATCGAACGTCGTCCGCTGGCGGAGGCGGGCCGCTTCGAGAATCCGGCCTTCCGCATCGAGCTGGCCGACGCGCTCCTCCATCTCCGCCTCGATGGCGACGATGGCGGTCTTCATCTTGTCGGCCGGGGTCACGTAGTGGCTCGCCGGGTAGATGTTGACCTCGTTCCGCTCGGCGAGGAGCTCACCGGTCAACGGGTCGAGCTCCGTGATCCGCTCGACCTCGTCACCGAAGAACTCAACCCGGACCATGTGCTCTTCCGAGGCAGGCTGGAACTCGAGGGTGTCGCCCCGAACACGGAATCGCGCCCGGGTCAGCGCCTGGTCGTTGCGCTGGTACTGGAGATCGACGAGATGGCGCAGGACCGAATCGCGGCGGTATTGGCCGCCCTTGCGCAGGCGGAGCACGGTGGCCCCGTAGTCGACTGGCGCACCGAGGCCGTAGATGCACGAGACCGACGCCACGATGATGACGTCGCGGCGCTCGAACAGGGCGTGGGTCGCGGCGTGGCGGAGGCGATCGATCTCGTCGTTGCGGCTCGAGTCCTTCTCGATGTAGGTGTCGCTGCGGGGCAGGTAGGCCTCAGGCTGGTAGTAGTCGAAGTAGCTGACGAAGTACTCGACGGCGTTGTCGGGGAAGAACTCCCGGAACTCGGCGTAGAGCTGGGCGGCGAGCGTCTTGTTGTGGGCGAGGACGAGCGTCGGCCTGTTGACCCGCTCGATCGTCCAAGCCAGCGTCGCTGTCTTGCCGGTGCCCGTCGCGCCCAGGAGCGTCTGGTGCCGATCGCCTCGTTTGAGGCCCTCGACGAGCTTGGTGATCGCCTGCGGCTGATCACCTGTGGGTTGGAACGCGGCAACGAATTTGAAGTCGGGCACGAGATGAGAATGATACAGGAGTTGGCCGATAACGAACGGGCGTTCGGTAGCTTTCCGGTGTCAGTCGGAGACTGCAGCCGCCCATGCGCCGGCGACGAGTCGGCGCGTGGCGTCGAGACCTCCGGAGGTGTCCACGACCCGTGTCGCCGCCCCGCGCAGGCGGTCGGCGAGATCCGCCTGCGCCGCGAGGCGCTGGGAGGCATCGTCAGCGGTCTCGCCGCGTCCGAGGAGGCGCTCCCGCTGGGTCGCCGCCTCGCAAGTCACGAGCCAGACCTCGTCGCACTGCGCCGCGAGACCACCTTCGACGAGCTTGATCGCTTCGATGACGACCGCCGGAACCGCGTCGGCCTCGGCTTCTTTCAGCGCGCTCTCGACCCGTGACCGGACGGCGGGGTGGACGATCGCCTCGAGCGCTGCGAGCGCCGCCGGATCCGCAAACACGAGCCGCCCGAGCGCCGGCCTGTCGAGGGACCCGTCGGGTCGCCGAAACTGATCGCCGAACCAGGCGAGGACTGCGGCCAGCGCCGCCTCGCCGGGCGCCGTGACGTCCCGGGCGACAATGTCGGCGTCGATGACACGGGCCCCCAGCTCGCCGAGCCAGCCCGCAACCGTCGACTTGCCGCACCCGATCGGCCCGGTGATCCCGATCCGAATCATGGTCGTCGATCCTCGAGCTCAAGCCAGGCATCCTCGGCCGTCGCCAGCGCGCGCTCGACGTCACCGAGCTCGCTAGCGATCCGGCGCATCTCGACGAAATTCGAGGCGACCGACGGATCGGCCATGGCCAGTTCGAGATGGCTCCTGCGGAGCCCGAGCCGGCTGAGGTCGGCATCGACGACGGCCTTCTGTCGGCGATAGGCGTCCTTCGACAGCTTCTCGCGACGGCCCAAGCGAGAAGGCGCCCGGGTCCCGGCCGGACGCGAGGTCGCGGCCTCGCCGCCACCGTTGGTGCGCGGAGCGGACGGGACGGTCGCCCTCACCGCCATGCCGGCGGCGGCCGGCAACCGGGTGGCCGCCTCGGTAACGGTCCAGCCCGCCGCGACCGCGGCCCGCCACTCGCGGTAGCCACCGTCGAACGCTGCCGAGAGACCGCCGTCGACGACCCACAGCTTCGTGCAGATCGTCTCGAGCAGCCGCCGGTCGTGGCTGACCACCAGGAGCGTCGCCGGCGACTCGGTCATGAACGCCTCGATCGCCTCGCGGGCGGGGATGTCGAGGTGGTTCGTCGGCTCGTCGAGGAGGAGCAGGTTCGACGGCATGATCCCGAGCAGCGCGAGCTCGAGCCGCGAGCGTTCGCCACCCGACAGGGCCCGCACTTCCTTGAACGCGTCGTCGCCGCGGAAGAGAAACCTAGCGAGGTAACCTCGGGCCTCGCCGGGCGTGATCGGGATCACCTCGAGCAGCGCATCGATGACGGTCGCGCCCGGGATCGCCGCGCCGCGGAGCTGGGCGAGGTAGCCGATCTGGACGGCGTTGCCGAACGACAGCCGGCCGTCGATTGGTGGCAGGTCGCCGGCGATCGTCCGCAGGAGCGTCGTCTTGCCGGCCCCGTTCGGCCCGACGATCCCGATCCGATCGCCGCGCTGGGCCGCGAGGAACGGCGCCCGAGCGACCTGGTGGATCTCGGTCGCGGGCGACCCGTCTGCGGTGAGCGCGCCGCGACCCGGCAGGTAGCCGACGACGAGGTCCTCGATCCGGACGACGATCTCGCCGGAGCGCGACGGGCCGGCGCCGGCCAGCGCGGCGGTCGGCAGCCGGAGCTTGCGCGAGCTCTTCGGCGCCTCGACGCGATCCGCCTGGAGCCGTTCGAGGCGTGCTTCATGCTCGTGCATCTTGCTGAACTTGCGGTGCGACCGATACCGCTGGACGAGCTCCTTCTCGCGCTCGATCGACTCCGCCTGCGTGTCGGCGTCTTTGGCGGCGCGCGCGTCGCGCTCGATGCGCTGGCGGTGGTACGCGCTGTAGTCGCCGCGGAACACGGTCAGACGGCGGTCGCGGAGCTCCCAGATCCGGTTGACGGTCCCGTCGAGGAACGCGCGGTCGTGCGAGGCGACGAGGAGCGACCCGCGGCGTCGGCGGAGGTGCTCCTCGATCCATTCGAGGGCCGCGATGTCGAGATGGTTCGTCGGCTCGTCGAGGAGGAGCAGGTCGGGATCGGCGATCACGAGCCGGGCGAGTGCCGCCCGGGTCTGCTCCCCGCCCGACAGGGCGGTCGGCGGCTTGTCCCATTCGTCGCGGCTGAACCCGAGACCTGACAGCGCCTCGTCGACGCGCTGGTCAAGGGTGTACCCGCCGAGGATCTCGAACTGGTGCTGGAGATCGGCATAGGCGTGCTCTTCGACGCGGTGATCGCGTTCGAAGGCCGCCAGGGACGCTGCCATCCGGTCGAGGTGCGAGGCGCCCTGGCGGACCGCGGCGCGCAGGTCCGGCGCGGCCATGAACTCGGCGTCGAAATGGGACTCCTGGGCGAGCAGCCCGAGCGTAAGTCCGCGCTTGCGATGGACCTCGCCCTCGTCCGGCTCGTCGCGGCCGGCGGCGATCCGGAGCAGCGTCGTCTTGCCCGCGCCGTTCGGGCCGACGAGGCCGATCCGATCGCCGAGGGCGACCGACGCCGTGATGCTGTCGAGGATGACGAACGTGCCGACCTCGCGATGGACGTCGGTCAGCCGGAGGATCGACATCGCCTAGCCCCCGGCCGAGGCGCGGGCGGCCGCCCGACGGGTCGCGGCCGCCTTGCGCGTCCGCTCCGCCCGGGTCAGGCCGAGGCTCCCCTCCCCGTCCAGCTCGGTCCAGCGTCGGCCGATCCGATCCGGAGTCGCCATCGAGCGGAGGATCTTCCGGGCGCCGGCCCGATCGGTCGCCGAGAGCCGCTGGCACCACGAGCAGAAGTGGGTCGCCCGCCCGCCGACCACGATCCGCCGGATCGGGCGGCCGCAACGGCGGCACGGTTCACCGGCCCGCTGGTAGACAAGGAGCCGCTCCTGCATCGACCCGTCGCCGTCGGGCGCCGTGTAGTCGTCGACCGACGAGCCGCGCCTGCTGACCGCATCGGCGAGGATCCGCCGGATCTCCGCGTGGAGCCGCCGCTCGTCCGCGGGCCGGAGCGACCGCGCGGAACGGAGCGGATGGAGGCGAGCCGCCCAGAGCGCCTCGTCGGCGTAGATGTTGCCGATCCCCGCGACGAACGACTGGTCGAGGAGCAGCGGCTTGAGGCGGCCCTTGCGGCGTCGCAGGCGGTCCCGGAACGCGCGGACGGTGAAGGCGTCCTCGAGCGGCTCCGGCCCGAGCGCAGCGAACCGCTCGGGTTCGCCAACGTACAGCCCGACCCGGCCGAACTTCCGGATATCGCGGAAGCGGATCTCGCGGCCGTCCTCGAGCTCGAGTACCAGCCGGACGTAGGCGTCCTCCGGCTGTGTCGCCGGCACCACGAAGAGCTGGCCGGTCATCTTCAGGTGGATCGTCAGCGCAGCGCCGCCGGAGAGGTCGAGCCGCAGCTCCTTCGCTCGCCGTCCGACTGCCTCGATCTTCCGCCCGGCCACCTCGTCGGCGAACGCTTCGGGTGTAAGCTCGCGCAGCGTCCGGGGCCAGTAGGTTTTCGCTCCGACGATCGTGGCACCCAGAATCAGCCGGCGCAGATCTCGCGCGACGGTCTCGACCTCGGGAAGTTCAGGCACCGGCGCCGGCCTACCCGACGAGTGGGGCGATCGGTGCCTCGAGGGGCATCTCGTCCGCCTCGGCGGCGATCTCGTCGGCCCGGGTCAGCGGCGTCATCGATTCCCAGTCGTCGCCCACCTTGATGTCGACGACCAGCGGCACCGACAACGGCATCGCACCCTCCATCGTCTCGCGGACGATCGTTGCCAGGTCGCCGACCTCGTCGCGCGGCACCTCGAACAGGAGCTCGTCGTGGACCGTGAGGAGGAGCCGTGCCCGCGACCCCGACGCCGCCAGCCGCTCGGCGACCCGGATCATCGCGATCTTCTGGATGTCGGCGGCCGTCCCCTGGATCGGCATGTTGATCGCCATCCGCTCGCCGGCGCCGCGGAGAGCCGGGTTCGACGCGCGCAGTTCCGGGATCTGCCGCTTTCGGCCCAGGAGCGTCTCGACGAAGCCCTGCGCCTTGGCCTGCTCCTTGATCGCCATCATGTAGTAACTGATCCCGGAGTACGCGGCGAAGTAGCTGTTGATGAACTCCTGGGCCTCCTTGCGCGGGATGTTGGCCCGCGAGGCCAGTCCGAAGTCGCTCATGCCGTAGGCCAGCCCGAAGTTCACCATCTTGGCCATCGACCGCTCGCCATGGGTGATGTCTTCGGCCGCCTTGTGGAGCACCCGCGCCGCCGTCTCGCGATGGATGTCGGCCTGCCGGGCGAAGGCGTCCTTGAGATGCTCGTCGCCCGACACGTGGGCCAGGATCCGCAGCTCGATCTGGCTGTAGTCCGCCGCAAGGAGCGTGACGTCCGGCGCACCGGCCACGAACGCCCGTCGGATCCGACGCCCCAGGGGCGTCCTGATCGGGATGTTCTGGAGATTCGGATCCGACGACGACAGGCGGCCGGTCGCGGCCACGGCCTGGTGGAACGTCGTGTGCAGACGCCCGTCCGAGGCCATGAGCGACGGCAGGGCCTCGACATAGGTCGATCGAAGCTTCGTGTAGACGCGCCACTCGAGGAGCTTGTCGATCATCGGGTGGGCCGGCCGAAGCTCCTCGAGGACCGACGCGTCGGTCGAGTAGCCGGTCTTGGTCCGCTTGCCCTTCGGCAGGTTGAGCTCGAAGAAGAGGATCTGCTCGAGCTGCTTCGGGCTGCCGAGGTTGAACTCGTGTCCGACGTCGACGTAGATCTCGGCCTCGAGCCGCGAGATTTCCGCGGCGAACTCGCGGTCGAGGAGGTCGAGTGCCTCGAGGTCGAGTGCGACGCCGACGGCCTCCATTCGGGCGAGAACGGGGATCAGCGGCAGTTCCACTTCCCGGAAGAGCCGGTCGAGCCCGACATCCAGCAGCCGTCGCTCGAGAGGGTCGCGAACGGCGAGGGCCGACAGGGCCTCCAATCCGGCGCGCGCGGCGGCTGGAAGCTCCGTCGCAGGAGGCAGGATCTGGTCGAGGTTCTCGGCGACGACGTCGGCGATCGTTTGGCTCCGGAGCGCCGCGTTGAGGATGTAGGCAGCGACCTGGGTGTCGAAGGCGACGTGCGGAGGCGCCGCCTCGAGGTCGTCCGCGAACTGCGCGACGAGCACTGACTTCACCTCGTGACCGACGAGCGGCACCCCGAGCCGGACGAGCAGTTGTCGGAGCGCGTCCGACGCCTCCGGGCCGTGGGCCGCGACCACGCGGCCGGCGGCGCCGGCCCCGGCCCGGGCGAGCGC
>JBBSCI010000136.1:0-8609 GCA_038250445.1 Candidatus Limnocylindrales bacterium
CCGCCGCCTCGCCGCGCGCGGCGAGCTGCCGGCCGGCTTCTCCGCTCCGATCCCGCCGTCGCCACGAACGGTCATCGTCCCATCCGCCGTGGTCCGGGTCGAGGGGATCGACGGTGTCGACGGTGCCGTCGGATCGGTTCGCTAGGGGGCGGGACCGTCGGGTGCCAGTCCCGTCGCCACCTCGGCGTCTTCGGCAGCCCGCTCGGCGAGCGCGATCCGCCAGACCCACGCCGAATAGGCGAGCACGATGCACAGCAGGGTCAGGGCGACCGCGAGGATCGCGGCGACCGGATCGATGAGCTTCACGCCGGTGACCACTTCGGTGCGATTACTCGGGAACTGGAAGGCGTACAGGTAGGTCGGAAGGATGCCCTGATAGGCGTTGGCGATCACCGACGGCAGGGGCAGCGCCGAGATGTTCGGGTAGACGACGAGGAACCAGGCGATCGCCGCGGTCACGATCCCGACCACGAACCGTCGGGCGTCCCGGGCCGTCGCGACGAACAACGCGAGCAGCGAGAGCGGCAAGACGGCCACGACCACGACCACCGGCTCGACCGGGATCGTCGAGAGCGTGAGGAGCGGCGTCGCCGGCACGAGCCGGACGAGGAACAGGCCGATGAGGGCCGCGGCGGCGGTGATTCCGAGCGGCACGAGCTGGCTGAGCGGGCTCTCGTCGGGGCTCGTCGGGTTGAGCGTGACTAGAAGGCGGAGGAAGATCACGATCGAGATCAGGACGACGAACCCAAGCGCCAGCGTCTGAGCCGTCAGCACGAACTCGGGGATGACCGGCGGGCAGGCGGCTGAGTTCGGGACGACCCGATCGACCCCGACGAGGCCGCAGAACGGCCGATCGAACAGCCAGAGGAGCCCTGGGCCGAGCACAGCCGCCGCGGCGGCCAGCCGCGCCAGCAGCCAGATCCGTCTCGACGTGCCGTGCCAGAGCTCGGCGGCGAAGTATGCGAGGGCCATGATCACGAACGGCAGGCTCGTATAGTAGTGGTACTGGAAGGCCGCTCGATCGATCCGTGCCCACGAGACCCACTGGCAGGCGAAGGCGATCGCGATGAGCGCGAGGCCCAGACTCCGGCGAGCGTAGGCCTGCCAGGCGACGAAGCCGAGGGCAGGCACCGCGAGCCACCAGATGACGAGGTTGCCGGCGTCGTAGACGGCGGCCGTCGTCGAGCCGGCGAACCCCTCCTGGTAGAACCAGACCGGCTTGAGGTCGAACGGCCACGCCCACCACGGTGACGCGGCCGCGTGACCGTCCTTGAGGTTGTTGTGGTAGTCGTACATCTGCTTGGTAAGGTCGATCAGCGTCTGGCCGTTGTGACCCGGTGGCCACGTGGCCGTGATTCGGTGGCTCTCGATCATTGCCCACGGGATGTAGGACGCGACGTAGAGCGCGACAGGAATGACGAGGAGGCAGACGACCATCCACGCGATCGGCAGCCCGAGGAGCGCCCCGGGACGCAGCCACGACTCGCGCGGCGGCGGCGTGGCCGGTGGCACGAGCGCCGCAGCGTCCGACGGGTCCGGCGGCCGGGCGAGCGGTCCGAAGCCGGCCCGGCCGGCCAGGACGAAGGCGAGATACACGGCAAGTGACAGCACGACAAGCGCGATCGCGACGTGGATCGGCGTCAGGGCGAGCCCGGCGGCCGTCGAACCCGTCACCGCCGGGGCGACGGATCCCGACGCCGACGGAACGGCCGTGGCAGCCGACCCACCCCCGACCTGGAGAATCTGGGTCCCGGCCTTGCCGAGCCCGATGGCGACGAGCGCGACGAGCGCGCCGAGGGCGGCGGGCGCCCCAACAGCGAAGCGCATCTCGTCGTCCGACCAGGCGATCGGGTGGAGGATGTTGACGATGGCGGCAACCGCCGTCAAGGCCACCATGATCGCGACGAACGGCAGGTTGCCGAGCCCGCCACCCTCCGGTACGACCAGCGCCAGGTGGCCGAGGACGGCGGTCACGGCGATCAGGCCGGCCACCAGGACGAGCCGGCCGAGGGCGCTCCTTATCAGGACGAGGATCCCGATCCCGCCGATCGCGTAGAGCGCGACCCATTTCGAGGCAAGCGCCAGACCAAGGAAGACGCCGATCGCGGGCATCGCCACCCAGAACGCGCCGCGCCAGCGCCAGGCGCCCGTCCAGACCGCGGCGAAGAGCGTGTACGCCGCGACGATCCCGAGGGCGACGTAGGCGTCGTTCATCCCGATCCGGGACTGGACGAAGAGCATCCCGTCGGCGAGCGCGAAGATCCCGACGAGGACCGCGACCTCGCGGCGGCGGAACAGGATTCGCGTCAGGAGGTAGATCAGCCCGGCCATGATGGCCCCGGCGATCACGCCGGGCAGGCGCCAGGCGAAGGCGTGCTTGCCGACCTCGACGCTGGCCACACCACCGCCGTCCGAGAAGGCCAAGATCTGCTGGCGATCGTCGGTCGGGTATGGCTTCGCGACGTCGATCGCCAGGGCGGACGGCTCGAAGGGCAGGCGCGCATCGGCGAAGACGGCTGGAGGATCCGCGTGCGTCTCGATCACGTAGATCGTCCAGCCGTCGCCACCGGGGGTCGGGCCGAGGACGTGGACCATCTGGGTGGCGTCGTCGTAGGCGACGCGGGTCCCCTGAGACGGCATCCGGATCGTCCGCTGGAGGACCGGCCCGTTCTTGGCCGCGTCGCCACCCACGGCGATAACCGCGACCCCCCCCGGGGCGCCGTCGGACGTGGCGGACGTGGACACGTAGAGCTTGGGATCGCCGACGTTCGTCACGAGATCGAGGCCATGACCGCCGCCAGCGATCGGGACCGTCGCCACGACGGTGCCCCGCGCGGCCGAGACGAACGTGACCCCCTCCGTCGTCGCGATGGCGACCCGGGGCAGGTCGACGATCTCTAGGCCCTCCAGTCGCCGGTCGGCGATGGCAGCGTCAACGTCGGCTCGCTCGTCAGCCCCACTGAAGCCCGCGATGACTGTCGATTCGGCCGTCGAGCGGAGGAGTGCTTCGTAGGTCGCCGCGTCCCCGCCCAGCAGTTTCGCCAGGACCGCCGCCTCCGCCGCCGGGTCCTTCACCGAGTCGGCCTGCATCGTCAGCGCCGGCCCGCTCCCGCCGGGCGCGAAGGCCGCGATCCCGGCGAGATCGATCGTCCCGATCTGTTCGGCCGAGGTCGCGTCGACGGTGACCAGCCGGTCGTCTGCCGTGGCCACGAAGAGGGTCGCGCCGTCATCGGTCGCGTACAGCTGGCGGATCGAGCCGTCGACCTGGCCGAAGGCCTCCGGAGCGGGGACCAGCGTTGCGGCGGCGAGCGACCGGACGCCGTCTAGCGAGTGGAGGTCGAACGTCAGGATCTGACCGTCGCTTGTCCCGATGAAGAGGCGCTCGCCGGCGGGATCAAGGGTCAACGCGACGGCATTCGGGACCGGAGTCGCGAAGATCAGCTCCCGGCTCTTGAGATCGTAGGTGCGCAGCTCCGACCCGGTGACGACGTGGACGTGGTCGCCGGCTCGTCCATCCGGCAGGGCCTCGTCATCGCGCCGGGCCTCGACGAGGGCGTCGCGGACCGGGACTCCCAGATCGCTCGTGGCGCTGACCCGGTCGTCGCCCCAGGCGACGAGGCCGCCCGCCATCGCGTACTTCGCGAGGTGGGGATGGGTCCACTCGTAGATGTCGTGCTCGAGGCCGTAGCGCCAGTCCTGGAGGAACTCTGTGGCGGTCCGCGCGTGGTAGACCTCGTCGAAGTGCATCTGGTACGGCTCGGCGAGCCGGAAGACCCGCAGCCCGAGGGTCGCCACGATGATGACGACGAGGAACCAGAGGTCGAGGCGGTCGAGGCGGCCGGGCGGCTCGTCGTGGAGGGCCCGGGATCGGTCCGCCCGGAGCGGCCGGTCGTTGATCCGGGAGCTCAGCCAGCCGATGAGCCCGACCTCGGCGAACGACGGTCGCTCGGACCACGTCGGTATCGTCGGCTCGTCGGGATTGGCGCGATCGGCATGCGGCTGCCATGCCGCGGACGGGGTTGGGGTCATGCTTCCGGCTACGACGGCAGGGGGGGTATCCGCGGTTCCCGGCCAAGCTGCGTGCCACGCCGGCGCGCCTTCGTCGGCCGCAAGCTCGTCGTCGACTTCGTCGAGGTCGTCGAGGTCGTCGCCCCACCCCTCGAGCTCGGCCTCGAGGGTCGCGACGGCCGTGGGCCGAACCTGGAGGAACGCCCAGATCGCTGCGACGACGTTCGCCAGGGCGATCACCGTGACGCCTTGCAAACTGCGAATCCAGCCCCCGATCCCCAGCCAGTCGGCGACCGCGGGGTTGTCCGGGTAGAGGGTCGTGACGA
Source organism: Candidatus Limnocylindrales bacterium (assembly GCA_038250445.1). Taxonomy (GTDB): domain Bacteria; phylum Chloroflexota; class Limnocylindria; order Limnocylindrales; family CSP1-4; genus CF-46. The sequence continues at coordinate 4,335 of JBBSCI010000136.1, forward strand.
CCACGTACATGTTGAGGAACGCTGCCACGGACAGCACGATGTAGGCCACGAGCCAGCGTCGTGAGATCGCGGCCAGGATCGCCCCGAGCGCGAAGAACGGGTAGAGATACCGCTCGTGGACGCGTGTCGGGAGGATGAAGAAGGCGACCGCCAGCAACGTCACCCCGACGAGGATCGTCAACCGATCCGGACGCCTGGCGATCACCCCGCAGATGACGACGAACGCCGTCAGCAGGAGGGCCGCCCCGACGAACACTGCTGGGATCGGGCCGATCTGGAACGCGGTGTCGCAGACCGGGCCGCCGGGAACGGGGTTGGCATTGACCGCATCGCAGATCCAGCCGCCGTTCTTGGCGATCCCGGTGCCGTCCAACTCGGCCAGGGCCCACGCGTTGTAGCCGTTGACGCTGACATACGGATAGCCGGAAGCCGTCGAGAAGATCTGCTCGACGAGCCCGGATCGGAGGCCACCCTCTCGGATCTCGACGAGGGACAGCCCGAACGGGGCGCACAGGACAAGGGCCGTGAGGAGAGCGACGACACCGGTCGTGACGATCCGGATCGGCCTTTCGGTCCGCGCTTCCCAGGCCAGGAACCGCCCGATCAGGCCGACCGGCCGCTCCGCGGGCTCGAGCGACGATGGCGCCGGCCAGAGCGCGCGGCGGATCGTGACCACCGCCACCACCGGAACCAGGATCGCGAGCTGGGGCTTGATGAGGGCGGCGATCACCGTCCAGATCGCCGCGCGCTCCGGTCGGTCCCGCCACAGGTTGCGCAGCCCCAGCAGGAGGAAGACGACGCCGAACGAGTCGACCTGGCCCCAGGTGACCGAATCGAACCAGCTGACGGGGTTTGCGACGGCCAGCGCGGCCGCCACAAGCGCGGTTCGGCGGCTCGTCCCGAGCTCCGTGGCCATCGACCAGACGAGCCAGCCGATCGCGACGTCTGCGAAGATCGCCGGGAGCTTGATCAGCTGGTCGAGCGCGATCTGGGTCGCGCCCGAGACAACTCCCAGGAGATACAGGACGTAGAGGTAGCCGGGCGTGTAGTCGTGGAAGAATGGCCGCTCGTAGAAGCCGTGGAGGCCTTCGTTGGCGAGGTTCGAGGCCCAGAACTTGAATGAGGCGAGATCGAACTCGAGCCCGGTCCCCGGGTATGCATATGCGATGATGAGCCGGAAGGCGAGCGCGGCCGCGAGCACGACGAGGATCGCGCCGACGCCATCCCGCGTCCAGGCCGTCCGCGTCGGTGCGTCCGCGCCCCGGCTCGGCCCGCCAGGTGCGCGGGCGGTCAAAGGAGAGAGGCCTCCTGCACGAGCGTTTTGAGGTGGATCGCAGCGTAGCACAGGGTCCGTCGGAGGGGCCCGAACCGGGTCCCGATGGCGATCCGAGCCCGGCCGGGCTGCCAGAGCGCTCGAACGATTCCAGGTTGCTGTCGGTCGCCATCGGGCTTGTCCTTGTAGTGATCGCGCTTGTCGTCTACGCGCAGACGAAGCCCTTCCGCTACTACGACCATTTCGAGTGGCAGGCCGAGGCCTTCCTCGAGGGCCAGACCGCGATTCGCTACCCGGTCGAGGCCAGCACCGATTCGCCCGGCAACGCGTTCTTCAACGACGTCCGGCAGGTCCCATCGAACGACGGCGTGCCGCGTGGCGACATCCCGTTCCCGCCCCTGCCGGCGATCCTCCTCCTGCCGTTTGTCGCGGCGTGGGGCCACGACGCGGACGGCCAGTTCATCTTCTCCATGGTGGGCGCCATCGATGTCGGCATTGCCTGGTGGGTGCTCGGGGCGCTGCCGATCCGGCAATGGGTGAGGGTCGCGGCCACGGTCTTCGTCGCCTTCGGGACCGTCCTCTGGTACGCCGCGCAGATCGGCACGACCTGGTACCAAGCTCACGTCCTGGCCGTCGGCCTCGCCCTGCTGGCGATCGGGATCGCGCTGAGGGCCGACAGGGCGGCGGCGGCCGAGCTGGATGAGCCGGACGAGCCGGACGAGCTGGACGAGCCGCCGGGGAAGGTAGTCGCACCGCGCTGGCGCCTCGTCCCGGCAGTGCGGGCGTGGCTCGCGGATCTGGGCATCGATCGACGTCAGTTCCTCGTCGGTCTCCTGTTCGGCCTCGCCTGTACCTCGCGGCTCACGGTCCTCTTCGCCGCGCCGTTCTTCGTCCTCGTCGGCGGGGGCGGCACATGGGTCCGACGCGGCTTCTCAGCCGGCCTCGGGGCGGCGATTCCGGTCGGTGCGCTACTTCTGTACAACCTGGCCTCGACGGGCCACCTGATCCATCCCGGCTACCAGTTCCTCTACGAGCAGGAGGCCGGCTTCTACACGGCGCTCGGCTACAACCCAACGTGGGGGATCGAGGATCCGCGCTATCTCCCGCACAATCTCGGGATCATGCTGTTCAGCACGCCGGCCATCGAGCCGAACATCTATCCGGCCGGTTTGGGCGGTGGCGAGGCGTTGTGCGTCGACCCCGCGGCGGTGCGCGGCCTCTTCGATCGCGACTGCCCGATCGCGCTTCCCCTCGACACCGGGATGAGCCTGATCCTGACGAGCCCGCCCTACCTGTTTGCCCTGCCGACGCTCCGCCGTCTGCGGCGGAGCCGCCTCATCGCGGGCGCCGCCCTCGCCGTCCTCATCGTCGCATTCGTCAACGCCATGCACTTCAGCCAGGGCTGGGTCCAGTTCGGTTACCGCTTCAGCCTCGATTTCGTGCCATGGGCGCTGCTGCTCGTGGCGATCGGGATGGAGCGGCTGCGGACGTCGGCGGGGGTCGCCATCGCGATCGGCCTCGTCGTCGTGTCGATCGCCGTGAACTGGTGGGGCGTCGTCTGGGGCAACGTCCTCGGATGGTGATGGGGATCCGGTTCGAGCGCCTGGCGCCGATCGGCGTCGGGCTCATCGCCATGGGCCTGTGCGTCTGGCGGCTCATGCCCGGCGTCGGGTTCTGGGACACGGCCGAATTCCAGACCATCCCGCCGATCCTCGGAACCGCCCACCCGACCGGCTATCCGACGTACATCATCCTCGGCTGGCTTGCCTCGATCCTGCTCGGTCCGTTCGGCGAGGCTGCCTTCCGGATGAACCTGTTCTCGGCGATCCTGGTCGGCCTCGCGGCGGCGATCACCGTCGATCTCGTGAGGCTGCTCACGGGCTCGACGATACTCGGGATCGCAGTCGGCCTGGGGCTCGCCACGACCGAGATCGTGTGGACGATCGGGACCCATGCCGACCCGCACGCGCTCCACCTCACCCTGCTCGCTGGCCTGCTCTGGCTGCTGGTTCGCTGGGAGCTGGCTCGCGCGGAGAATCCGGCCCGGGCGGATCGCTGGCTCGTCGCCGCCGCGGCCGTAACGGGGTTGTCGGTCGGCAACCATTCGCTCACGCTCCTGCTTGCCCCGCCGATCCTGCTGTACGTCCTCGCGGTCGAGCCCCAGATCTTCGCCCGCGTCCGGTTCGTCGCCGCGTGCGTCGTCGCCTTCGTCGTCCCAGCCATCGTCCTCTACCTCGAGCTGCCCCTGCGCGGCGGCCTGATTCCGGAACTCACGGCCAGGCTCGTCTACGGCCATCCGGGAACATTGGGGGGCTTCGTCTACGTCGCCATGGGAGAGCAGTTCCGGGGCGGGCTCGACAATCCGTTCGGCGACCTGCCCGGCAAAGTCCTGGACCTCTTCGCGATTACGGCTCGCCAGTTCGGGCCGTTGGCTGCCTTGATCCCGCCCGCATTCATCATCACCGCCAGTCGCTTCCCGGCCTACGCGCTGCTGACGGGCTCGGCGGTGTTCATCGCCTGCTTCTTCAACGCGGCCTACGTCAATGCGGAGATCGAGCGCTACTACATCGGCCCGGCGCTGATGGCCTGGACGTGGCTCGCGATGCTGGCGGTCGCGATTGTCGAGCTGGCCCCTAGAGTGCCGATCACGCTCCGCCTCGCCGCGGCCTCGCTTGCCGGGCTCATGCTGCTGGCCCCGACGATTGCCGCGTTCTCGGCCCTTGCCGATGGCGTTGATCGGACCGCCGATCGTGCCGCCGAGCAGTGGCTGGACGCCGTGCTCAGCGAGGCGGAGCCGAACGCGCTCATCGTCAGTTGGTGGAGCTTCTCGACACCACTTTGGTACGCACAGCTGATCGAGGGGCGGCGGACTGATATCTTCGTGGTCGACGACCGCACCCGCCTCGACGAGAACCTGGGAGAAGTCAACGACGTGATCGACGCCAATCTCGGGAAGCGGCCGGTTTATGCGATGCGTGTCGACACCGACGAGGTCGAGGAGC
>JBBSCI010000137.1:0-8585 GCA_038250445.1 Candidatus Limnocylindrales bacterium
CGAGTACGGTGTTGCGATCCGGGTGAAGGACGTCCAGGCGGCGGGGGCCGCCGACGCGATCCTGCTCGGCGCGGTCGGCGGCCCGAAATGGGACAACCCGGCAGCCGCAGTACGACCGGAGCAGGCCCTTTTCTCGCTGCGGGGCGGGCTGGGGCTCTACGCGAACCTCCGGCCCGTCACCGTCCACCCGGCGCTCGTCGCGTCGTCGCCTCTCCGCCCGGAGCTCCTCACGGGCGTCGACCTGATCATCGTCCGCGAGCTGACCGGCGGCCTCTACTTTGGTGCCCGGACGGAGGCGACCGGCGAACCCGGGGAGCGCGTGGCAAGCGACACGTTGCCGTACTCGGAGCGCGAGATCGAGCGAGTGGTGACGCTGGCATTCGAGCTCGCCCGCGGCCGACGCGGCCGCCTGACGAGCGTCGACAAGGCGAACGTGCTGGCGACGTCGCGGCTTTGGCGGACCGTCGTGAACGACCTGAAGGCCGAGTACTCCGACGTCGAGACCAACCACCAGCTCGTCGACTCCTGCGCGATGCTCCTCGTCAAGAACCCCGCGTCTTTCGATGTTGTCGTGACCGAGAACCTGTTCGGCGACATCCTGTCCGACGAAGCGAGCGTCCTGGCCGGCTCGCTCGGGATGCTTCCGTCGGCCTCGCTCGGGGAGCGCGAGACGGCCCACGGATCGTTTGGGCTCTACGAGCCGATCCACGGCTCCGCGCCGGACATCGCCGGGCGCGACGTGGCCAACCCGATCGGCACGATCCTGTCGGCCGCGATGCTGGCCCGCTGGTCCCTTCGTCGGGACGATGTCGCCACCGCGATCGAAGCGGCCGTCGCGGGGGCGCTCGCTGACGGCTACCGGACGTCAGACCTGCTGCCGGCCGGCGAGGACGGAGGCGTGAAGAGGGTCGGCACACAAGCGATGACTGAGGCGATCATCGAACGGCTCGAGATCGCGATTACCGGGGCCGCGCGGGCGACCGCCGCGGCCCCGGCATAGCGACCTCCGACCGACGATTCACGAGGAGCCTCGACTTCGATGACCGACCAACCCGTAGTTCTCTACGACACGACGCTCAGGGACGGCACCCAGGGCGAGAACATCACGCTCTCCCTGGCCGACAAACTGCGCGTCGCCCGGATGCTGGACGAGTACGGCATGCCGTACATCGAGGGCGGCTGGCCGGGCTCGAACCCCAAGGACGTCGAGTTCTTCAAGGCGGCCCGGACGATGACCTGGCAGAACGCCAGGCTGGCCGCGTTCGGCTCGACCCGCCACCGATCGAACAAGGCGGAGGATGACCCGAACCTGCGCGAGCTCGTCGCCGCCGAGACGCCCGTCGTCACGATCTTCGGCAAGAGCTGGCTGCTCCACGTGACGGAGGTCCTCGGCGCTACCCCGAACGAGAACCTCGACATGATCGCGGACTCGGTCCGGTTCGTCATCGATCGCGGCCGCGAGGGCATCTACGACGCGGAGCATTTCTTCGACGGTTACAAGTCAGATCGCGACTACGCGCTCGAAACGCTGCGGGCGGCCCGCCAGGCCGGCAGCCGGTCGCTCGTCCTGTGCGACACGAACGGCGGGACGCTGACCGACGAACTCCTGGCGATCGTCGGCGACGTCCGGGCGACGCTCGAGGCCGATCCGGACGCGCCCGACGTTACCTGGGGCATCCACACCCACAACGACGCCGAGCTCGCGGTCGCCAACTCGATGGCGGCGGTCTCCGCCGGGATCCGCCACGTCCAGGCGACGATCAACGGCTACGGCGAGCGCTGCGGCAACGCCAACATGGTCTCGATCGTCGCCAACCTCGCCCTGAAAACGCCGCACCCGCTCGTGCCCGCCGCGGGGGGCTCGATCGAGGGCCTGACGGAGCTGTCGCGCTCCGTCGCCGAGATCGCCAACCAGAAGCCTGACGATTACCAGCCGTATGTCGGCCGGTCGGCGTTCGCCCACAAGGGCGGCGTCCATGGGGCCGCGGTCGCCAAGGTCGAGCGAAGCTACCAGCACGTCGACCCGACCGCGGTCGGCAACGTCGGCCGCCTCGTCGTGTCCGAGCTCGGTGGCAGGGCGAACACGCGGATCCGGGCCGAGCAGCTCGGTCATCAGCTCGAGGGCGTCATCGATCCCAAGGTCCTCTCCGACCTGGTCAAGAAGCTCGAGTCCGAGGGCCAGGCCTTCGAGGGCGCCGAGGCGAGCTTCGAGCTCCTGATCCGCCGCCACCAGGAGGGCTACGTCGCGCCGTTCCGGATCGTCGATTACACGTGTCTCGTCGAGCAGAGATCGGGCCGGGAGCTCCTCGCCGAGGCGACGGTCAAGGTCGAGGTCGACAGCGAGATCCTCCACACGGCCGCCGACGGCAACGGCCCGGTCAACGCCCTCGATGCCGCCCTGCGGAAGGCGCTTCGGGCCTTCTACCCGCAGCTCGACGACGTCCACCTCATCGACTACAAGGTCCGGATCCTCGATGGCGACGCGGCGACGGCCGCCCGGACCCGGGTCATCATCGACTCGTCCGACGGCACCCGCGAGTGGTCGACGATGGGCAGCGACACGAACATCATCGCGGCCTCCGCGACCGCCCTCGCCGATTCACTTGAATATGCGATCTGGAAATCCGGCGCCGAGCTTCGGCGGCGCGACGAACGCCACTTCACCACGGCCCCGGCCGGGAGGTAACGACGATGTCAGGGACAACCACATCGGATCGGGCGGCGGCGACGCCGACGCTCCATCTCGCGCGCTGGACCGTGACGTCCGGCTCGAACGTCAACAGCCGCGGCGCGGTCGTCATCGCCTCGGGCGAGCACCAGTGGGAGGCGTCGGCCGAGGGGAATGGCGCCGTCGACGCGCTGTTCCGGGCGGTCGATAAGGCGATCGCCGGCGTCCTGACCGGGCACCCGCGGCTGATCAGCTACGACGTCCACGCCGTCGCCGAGGGACCGGACGCCGAGGGTCGGGTGACGATCACGATCGCGCCGCCATCGGACGCCGGCGGCGCCCGGGCGACCGGCCGCTACACGGGCGAGACGACTAGCACGAACATCATCGCCGCGTCGATCGACGCCTACATCGGGGCCGTCAATTTACTCCTCGCGGAGGAGCACTGGGCCGGTGCTGCCGAGTCGGCCGGCAACAGCAAGCGCGCCCGGGCTCAGGCGAAGGAAGCCAAGGAGCGACGAGCTGAGCTCGACCCCGAGAAGGCCGAGCACGACACGACGGCGTGGTTCGAGCGCTGACTGTCGCCTTCCAGGGCGAACCCGGCGCGTTCAGCGAAGACGCGGTCCACGCTTTCTTCGGCGAAGGTGCTGAGACCACGGCCGTCCCGACCTGGCGCGCGGTCTTCGAGGCGGTCCGCGACGGAACCACGACGGCCGGGGTTGTGGCGATCGAGAGCTCGCTCGGCGGCTCGATTCGCGAGACGTACGACCTCCTGTCTGAGTTCTACGACGATGGCATCCGGATCGTCGGCGAAGCCACCGTTCCGGTTCGGCTGGCGCTCTTGGCCCTGCCCGGCCAGTCGATCGATTGGATCGAGCGTGTGTACAGCCACGCCCAGGCCCTCGCCCAGGCCGATGAGTACCTGCGCGCCCGCGATTGGCAGGTCATGACGACCTACAACACGGCCGGTGCGGCGCGGATGATCGCGGAGAAGCGCGAACGTCATGCCGCGGCCATCGCGTCGCCGCGCGTTGCCGCGCTCTACGGCCTCGAGGTGCTGGCCGAGAACATCCAGACCGGCGACGAGAACCGGACGCGGTTCGCGGTTCTTGCCCGCCCCGAAGCCGTCCGCGACGTCGTCCCGCCCGTCGCCGGACCGCCGCAGACGACCCTCGTCTTTGCCGTCCGCAACGTTCCGGGCTCGCTCCACCGCTGCCTGGGAGCGTTCGCCGAACGTGGCGTGAACCTGACGCGTCTCGAGTCGCGGCCAGCCAGGACGGCGCGCTGGGAGTACGTCTTCTGGGTCGATCTCGATGCCGATGCCGACGACCCGACCTGTGCGGCCGCCCTGGGAGGCCTCCGCGCGGAGGCCCAGATGGTCAGGATCCTGGGCTCGTACCCGCGCGCCCGCGAGGACTGACCGTTCGCTGGCGTCTGCGCGTGACGAAAGTCTGCGTCACCGGAACCTACGGAACCTAGCGACCACCATCTCGCGACGGTACGTTCAATCTCCAGTCTGCCGGCCAGTCGTTCAAGGGTGTGGAGTCGCGAGCTCAACGATGCATCTTCTGTTCGGGCGGCGCGCCATGATCGCTGCAATTGGTTTCGCCCCGACCGCAATCTTGGCGATCCCACCGGCGACCGGTCTTGCGGGTGCGGCGCGTACCGCCTCGCCACATCCGGGTGTCGCGTTGGACCTGACCGCACAGAAGATCTGGTTCAAGCCGGCGCTGAACGGGAGCGTCGGCGACACGACCACACTCTCGGCGGCCGTTGACTCAGGGCTGCCCGTGTCGTTTGCGTCCGCGGATCCTGATACATGCACGGTGGAGGGCAACACGCTCACCTTCAACAACGTGGGTACCTGTCGTGTAGTTGCGTCGCAAACTGGCGACGGCATCACCTGGGGTCCGGCACCCGACGTGACGGTCGCGATCGAGGTCTCCAACGGTTACCGCGCGAAGGCCACAGCGTCGCACGATGGCCTCGTCCGAACCGACGGTGCGATCCAGGGCGGCGACGTGTTATCGGTGAGCGTGACTGCGCCCGGCACGGCCGTTAAAGCGTGCACGTTCATGATCACGACCGCCGGCGGCTGGCTGATGAAGGGCGGCGGGGCGGCACACCCCGATGGCTCCTGCAGCATCAAGACCGTTGTTCCCATGCCGTCCGATGCCCCCGGCCGCGCCGCGCGTTCGGGCAGAGAGGAACTTGACCTTTGTGTCGCCATCGCTTCGATCGAGTTCGTCGACAAGTCGAAACGGGTGAGGGCCACGTCTGATCGAACGTCCCCGGGCGGCTTCACCTGCCGCGGCCACAACCGGAGTCCGGACGAGGTGCTCGACTTTGCCTTCGATGGAACAGGCACGCCGACGAAATTCTCGAGTTCTCCCAACCTTCTCAGCTGGAACATCGCAGACTGGAACCCTTCGTACGTGCCTCTTCAATTCAACACCGAGTGGCACATCGCGTTCCCCTCGTGGGTCAGGTCCTGCAGCGGGCTATACCTGATTGGCGACTGGACGACAGTCTACCGATTGGAGAACAAGGATCCCGGTTGCCCTGAGTGGTCACTGCGGCTGCCTGGCATGCTCCCGCGGACGATGCCGTGGGACGGTCGAGCGGCGTCGTGGCACGTCGAAATCGTCATGGAATACACGAACGAGCTCGGCAAGCCTGGGCAAACGATTGCAACGCAAGTGGTTCCGTACGCGCCGTCCGATGGCGAATTCCGATCCTCGTTTCCGGCCATCTCACCAACCGACGTGGCGAAGGTTCGCTTCGTCCACGTTGGGGATCGCTGGCAGCCGACGTTCCGGATCTCGGGCGTGGCGGAGTCTACATCCTGCCATCTCCATCTCCACGCGCCCGGCGCGGGGCAAGTGGCCGACTACTCCGCCGCCGTCGACCCGGCAACGCTGGTTAGCTCGTTCGACGTGCCGGCATTTGCCAAGGAGTGGGCATACAGCCAGTACTTCGTCTCATTCAGCACCCTGAACACCAATGGCCCGTCAACCTTTGGAGCGGGCGTCACGGCTCTCGCACCTCCCACCCAACCGACGATACCCGATCCAATAGCGAACGCGAACGGGACGGCCACGGTCACAGCCGACCCGGGCGCCGGCCAGGCAATGTCGATCGAGATGTCGGTTGCCACCAGCATGAGCGCGTCAAAGGTGCCCAGCGCCGACAGGCCAAGGCGACATCCGATGGGAGCCCGACGCACGAACAAAGGACCCGACAAGACAACGCCAGCCGCCGACGCGACCAGCCTGTGCTCGGCGGTGTCGTTCACATCCGCTGTGCCTCGACCCAATATCCTGTCCCGCGCATCGTCCACCTGCACCCTGCGACCCGGCGACTATGTGGTGACGGCCCGACTGGTTGATGGCACCGGGGCAGTCACGATCACCAACCGGACGATCAGCGTCGTGCAGGCGATCCCTGTCACGCAGTCGCTTCTGCGTCCCCGCGAGGACTGAAACAGAAGGCGCGGACAAGCGTCGGGTTTTCAGACTTGCCGGGGCGATGCGCCGCGTTATGCTGGAAGGCCGCGTGACGTCTCCGTCGGCGCATGCCCAGTCGATACATGGAAGTGCCCAGCCATGCGTCATTCGACGGCCCCCCGACGACTCATCGCAGTCGCGACGCTTACGGCCCTCCTCGGCGGCGTCATCGGCGCCAGCGCGCCGGCCCTCGCCCGCAATCCCGTCGCAAACGGATGGGGTGACCTGACTCCACGAATCGCAGGGCCGGGGATCTCGTCTTTCGGCGCGTCAAGGCCGCGAGGCATGGTCGATCCCAGGAACCTGCCTCACACACAGGGTTCCGCGCTACGACCGACCAAGCCGGTCCTCTCGAGGCCCACGGCTTCTGCGAGCGGCCCCAAGAGCGTCAAGCCGGCGGGCGTTCCAGTCGCGCCGGACCCGCTCGAGGTGACGCTGACGACTAATCCACCGGTCGGCCAGCCGGGTGTCGACGGCTTCTTCTTCGGCAGCGGGCCGAACACCCTCAATGAGCCCCCGGATCCGTGGGTGGCCGCGGGGCCTGACCACGTGATCCAGACCGTGAACCTGTCGATGCAGATCCTCGACCGCAGCGGAAACCTGATCCAGGCCGTCGATCTGGCCGACTTCTTCCTACTCCCTCCGAATTACGGTCATTCCGATCCACGCGTGATCTTCGACTCCCTTCATCAGCGCTGGCTCATGACCGAGGTCAGCTGGGTCTGCGACCCTGACGGCGGCGGGGCCGGCTTCGTCGACTACCTGGTGTCGTCGACTGCGGATCCGACCGATCCATGGAGACTCGACTTCTTCGGGTTCCTGAATGAGCTTCCCGACTACCCCGCTCCCGGGACCTCGACAGCCAACGTCGCGTTCGCTTCGAACCGCTTCGCCATGGATACGGCAATGGGCAACGACTGCGTCGGCGGTCCGGGCGTCTTGTTTGCCGGAGTCAACGTCACGTTCGCGGACTAGGCCGAGATCATCAGACCTACACCGGCGCCGGCGACACATTTCCTCGAGACCAACCCCGCGACGAACAATTTCACGCCCCGGTTCGCCGTCCAGGCGCCCGCAACGTCGGCGGCCCTTCACGGCGTGGTGCAGTTCTTCAACGGGCCGAGCGTCGACCCGTTGTACCTGCAGTACACGGGTTCAGTGGCGACCGGCACGCTCGCTCTCGCGGCGTTCAGTGAGCTGACAGACGACGGCGTGGTAGCGCCGTGGGCAAACGAACCGCCGCCCCCAACACAGCCCGTCGCGCCCCTAGTGACGAATGCCATCGATTCGCGCCCCACCGACGCAATCTGGCAGGCAAACGCGCTCTCCTGGGTGTCGACCGAAGGCTGCGCACCCGACTCGGACCTCAGCCTGCAGGATTGCGCGCGGGTGACCCAGATCAACACGGCCAACGCGGATCTGACGAATGCGCCCGCCCCGATCCAGGACTTCCTCATCGCCGATGCCGACGAGGACAACTACTACGCAGGCATCGGCCAAGCCTTGGACGGCACGCTCCACGTCGTCTGGACGAAATCGGACGCGGTCAGTATCTACCCGTCGTCCTACGCCGCGTACCAGCTGCCAGACGATCCGCTTCATAGTCTCAGCGCTCCCGAACTGTTGAAGGCCGGCACCGTAGCGACGTTCACCGGCGGCCGGTGGGGTGACTACAACGGCGTCTCCCAGGACCCGCAGGTCCCCAACGCCGTCTGGCAGGCGAACATGTACTCGGGCGGCGGTCTCCTCTGGAAGACGTTCGTCTCCCAGCTCCAGACCGGCGGCAGCTCGTACGTCCCGATCACGCCGCTGCGGGTCGTCGACTCGCGGCCGCCGCCGCTCGGCGTGACCGGCGTCTTCAATGCCAGCGTCCCGAGGTCGTTCCAGGTCGCAGGCGTCGGTACGATCCCGTCGGATGCGGTGGCCGTCACCGGCAACGTAACCGTCACCGGGCAGACCGCGGCGGGCTTCGTGGCCGTCACCCCGACGTCGGTCGTCAACCCGACGAGCTCGACGATCAACGTCCCGCTCGGCGACACCCGGGCCAACAACTTCACCAGCCCGCTCAGCGCGACCGGTAGGCTGTCGGCCGTCTTCAAGGCGTCGGCCGCCGGCCAGAAGGCCCACGTAATCGTCGACATCACCGGCTACTTCCTGGCCGGCGAGACGCACGCGACGTACAACACCCTGCCGCCGGTCCGGCTGATGGACACCAGGGCCGGCCTAGGCCACGTCGGACCCCTCAACACGTTCCACGCCGGAACGTCCCAACAGTTGCCCGTCGCGAGCGTCGGCGGCGTCCCGGCCAACGCCGTCGCGATCACCGCCAACCTGACGATTACCGGCCAGACCAAGGCGGGCCTGCTGTCGGTCACCCCCGCCATGCCGTCGGGACCGCCGACCTCGTCGAC